>JASLCF010000095.1 GCA_030146155.1 Savagea sp. | reverse complement strand
TAAATCCTGCTTGAGTCGATGCCTGCACTTCAAGCAAAGTGTTTGTCTTTAAAACCTTATGAAGATACAGCAGCAACCTGTTAACTAATAGAGTAGTAAAGTGATTAGTTTCTTCTATTAATCAATTGAAAGAAAGACCCCCAAGCACGCGATACCATTCCATCTTCTTATTTGTTAAATATATATGCTATCAAACTGACTAAATCAATCTCAATATTAAATGTGCCTGGCTACTTTATTCAGCTTGTACAATTCTCTATCTTATCTCGACAATCAGTTCGCAAGTTCGGCGTGGGTTTGGAAGTTGCTTTCCGTTTCGGCATACGCGTTCAGCAGGGCGGATGGCAATCCTCCTCGACAGTATAACATGGTTCGATATAGAGCATTAACGTCTGCGGGGTATCGCCTAATCCGCTAAATCCTGCTTGAGTCGATGCCTGCACTCCAAGCAAGATGTTGGCTTTTTAATGTTGTGAAAATCAAACAGTATCAGTTCAGTTAATAGAATAAGATGAATAACAATACGATTTTTCAATTTCTTGAAAGAAAACAAAAAGCACGCAACACAATTCCATCCATTCACACCGCTCAGAGCGTGACTAGCCACTTTATATCGCCTGTTCAACATTCAAACTTATCTCTGCAATCAGTTCTCAAGTTAGCCGTGGGTTGGAGTTAGCTTTTGAATATTGTGAAGATCGAGTGTTGACCTATTAATAGTGGCGAGTGGATGAGTAGCAATATTTACTTTTAATCTGTTTGCAGATCGCACCACAAATGCTTAACATGATTTCATCTATCCACACTTTCTAAACAATTTTGTTATTCAAAAGTGTTGTAGATGAGTATTCGTGTTGAAACCACAAAAAACGTCTGGGGAAGTAGTGCATCCTCAGACGTTTTTAGGTCATAAGCGTTTATTCATATACGCGTTGTTTTTCTTCGAAGGCTGTGATATCCGCTTCGTATTCAAGCGTTAGAGAAATTTCATCCCAGCCGTTTAAAATCATCGTTTTATTGTAGTCGTCTATTTCAAATGTGTAGACCACACCGTCTTCACCTGTGACTGTTTGTTGTTCTAAATCAATGGTGACCTCGTATTCTCCAGCTGCCATGCCTTTATCTAGCAGTGCACGTACTTCGTCTGGCTGTAAAATAATCGGCAACACACCATTTTTATAACAGTTGTTGCGGAAAATATCAGCAAAGCTTGAAGCAATCACGACATCAAATCCATAGTCTTGAATAGCCCAAGGTGCGTGTTCACGCGATGAACCACAACCGAAGTTTTCGTTAGCAACAAGAATCGATGAGTCTTTGAAACGGGGTTCATTTAAAATGAATGATTCATCTACATTCCCGTCTTTATCAAAACGCCAATGATAGAAAACAAATTGGCCAAACCCTGTCCGTTCAATTCTCGTTAAAAATTCTTTAGAAATAATTTGGTCCGTATCGACGTTTTTTCGGTCCAGTGGGGTTACTTTGCTTGTTACAACTTGAATGGGTTTCATACTAACGCCTCCTCTTCCTTCATCATTTCTCTAACGTCTACAAAATGACCTTTAATCGCTGCTGCTGCTGCCATTGCAGGGCTGACTAAATGCGTACGTGAACCTTTTCCTTGTCGCCCTTCAAAGTTACGGTTAGATGTGGATGCACAGCGTTCTCCTACAGGAATAAAGTCATCATTCATTGCTAAACACATACTACATCCCGCATCACGCCACTCAAAGCCTGCCTCTAAGAAAATTTGATCTAAGCCTTCTTCTTCGGCTTGCGCTTTTACCGTGCGTGAGCCTGGCACGATAATCGCTGTAACATTTGGATGCACTTTACGCCCCTTTGCAACTGCTGCTGCGGCTCTTAAGTCAGATAGACGAGCATTTGTACATGAGCCAATAAACGCATGTTGAATCTCGATAGATGTAATCGGTTGACCTTGCTCTAAATCCATATAAGCTAAAGCTTTCACTAAGGCTTCTTTATCGGTTTCAGAAGTAAAGTCGTCCACAGTCGGAACTGTATTGTTCACAGTTGTTCCCATTGAAGGATTTGTTCCGTAAGTCACAATGGGTTCAATTTCATCTGCATTGATTTCGATAACTGTGTCGTAAACTGCACCTTCATCTGTTGCGAGAGATTGCCAATCTGCTACTGCCGACTCAAATGCATCCCCTTGTGGAGCATATTTACGTCCTTTAATATAATTGAATGTCGTTTCATCTGGACTGATTAATCCTGCTTTAGCTCCAGCTTCAATTGACATATTACAGACCGTCATACGCTCTTCCATTGTTAAATGACGAATCGCTTCACCTGTAAACTCAATGATATGACCTGTTCCTACATCAATTCCGAATTTTGCGATAATTGCGAGTATAATATCCTTCGCTGCAACCCCGTGACCGAGTTGACCATTCACACGTACTTCCATCGTTTTAGGTTTTGCTTGCCATAGTGTTTGTGTAGAAAACACATGTTCTACTTCGCTCGTTCCAATTCCGAAAGCAATGGCACCAAATGCACCATGTGTAGAGGTATGGCTGTCTCCACAAACAATCGTTTTACCCGGTAGTGTGAGTCCAAGTTCTGGCCCGATAATATGCACAATCCCTTGATCTGGATGATATAAATCTGCAAGTGTAATTCCGAACTCCTTACAATTATCTACAAGTGTCTCTACTTGTTTACGTGCAATTGGATCAACAATTGTCGGTAAGTTTTTAGTAGGAATATTATGGTCCATTGTTGCAAAAGTTAAATCGGGACGACGTACTTTACGTCCTGCAATGCGTAATCCTTCAAAAGCTTGAGGAGATGTAACCTCATGAATTAAATGTAAATCAATATAAAGTAAATCGGGCTTCCCCTCTTCTTCTCGAACCACATGGCGATCCCATACTTTTTCAATAATTGTTTTTGGCATATGTAAAACTCCTTCCATTCTTCATTCATTGTTTTATCACTACGTGAGGGGTAAAAGAAAATGCCCAAACAAGTTTGAGCATCTTTCCTATTATTTCAACCGTTTAATGACTTCATCTGTCCATTCAGTTGTTGTCATTCCATTACCAGAACGCTGTAAATCACTCGTGAATAAGCCGTCATTGAAAGTACCATAGACTGCATCTTCAATTGCTTGCGCTTCTTCTAATAACCCAAATGAATACGTGAGCATCATCGCAGCAGATAAAATTGTTGCTGCTGGATTAGCTTTCCCTTGTCCTGCAATATCAGGAGCCGATCCATGAACAGGTTCATAGAGGCCAAAGCCGTCCCCGTTCATACTCGCTGATGGCAGTAAACCGAGAGAACCAGTAATGACAGACGCCTCGTCACTTAGGATATCTCCAAACATATTTTCAGTCACCACTACATCAAAAGCTTTTGGATTTGTAATTAGACTCATTGCTACCGAGTCTACCAATTGATGGTGCACCTCAACTTCTGGATAATTCACTTTTTTCTCTTCTACAATTTGACGCCAGAGCCGACTAGACGAAAGTACGTTCGCTTTATCTACAGATGTCAGCCTTTTCGAACGTTTCATCGCAATTTCAAATGCATTTTCTACGATGCGTTCAATCTCTTCTCTGCTGTATTGTAACGTATCAACTGCCTGTTCCTCGTCGTGAAAACTAGGTGTACCAAAATAAAGTCCTCCTGTTAATTCACGAACGATCATTAAATCCACATCTTTTGCGATTTCTTCCTTTAAAGGTGAAGCTTGAATCAAGGTTTCAACAGCTTTCACTGGGCGAAGGTTTGAAAATAAGTCAAACTCTTTGCGAATCGCCAATAAACCACGCTCTGGACGTTTACTTACTTCTATTTGATCCCATTTTGGTCCACCGACTGCGCCTAATAAAATCGCATCACTTTGTTTACAACTTTCAATGGTCGCTGCTGGTAAAGGCTCTCCTGTCGCATCAATCGCAGCCCCTCCGATCAGTTGTTCATCAAAAGTAAAACGATGACCAAATTTGTCCGCTACTGCCTCTAACACACGAACTGCTTCTTTTGTTACTTCTGGACCAATACCATCTCCAGCTACTACTGTAATTCGCTTTTGCATCCTTGCTCCCCCTATTCTGCCATTGCTGCTTGTTGTCTCTTCATATGTTTTCGCATAATGCGGCGATTGATTGCGTTGATATATGCTTTCGCAGATGCTTGTAAAACATCTTGTGCTACATCACGTCCCGTTACCTTTTCGTCATCTACTGACAAATTAATAACCGCTTCTCCTAACGCATCTCGGCCTTTACCTACTGAAGTCACTCGGTAATCTAAGATGTGCACCTCACCATCGACTAATTTTTCAAGTGTATTAAAGATGGCTTCTACTGATCCACCTCCACTTGATTCTACCGTTACCGTTTCGCCTTCAGGTGTTTGTGCTGTAATCGTTGCTACTGGCTTATTGTCTTTATACTCTACTCTTGTTTGTTGAAGCTGATACATTGGTAAATCCGTATTTTTCGTCTGTTGGTTAGTAAATAAAACGAATAAATCATCTTCTGTAATTTCTTTTTTACGATCTGCTAAATCTTTAAATTTTGCAAATGCAGCATTCAATTGTTCATCGTTCAATTCAAAGCCCATCGATACCGCACGATCTTTAAATGCGTGACGTCCAGAGTGCTTACCTAAAGCAAGTGGCTCATCTTTTGCACCGATTAATTCTGGTGTAATAATCTCATAGGTCTCACGATTTTTTAACATGCCATCTTGGTGAATACCCGATTCATGAGCAAATGCATTGCGTCCGACAACTGCTTTATTCGGTTGAATGACCACTCCTGTTAAACGACTCACCATTTGGCTTAATTTTTTTGTTTCTTTTAAATGAATACCTGTTTCAGTTTGATAAAAATCACCACGAATATGCATGGCAACAGCTATTTCTTCAAGTGCTGCGTTACCTGCCCGTTCTCCAATTCCATTAATTGTTCCTTCAACTTGTTCAGCTCCATTTTCTACAGCTGCAATGGAGTTAGCAACAGCAAGGCCTAAATCATCATGACAATGACAAGATAATTTAATACGGTCTGCTCCTTTTGCATTTTCTTTGATATAGCGGAACATTGCTCCGTATTCTTGCGGTGTAGCATAACCGACTGTATCTGGTAAGTTCACTGTCGTTGCCCCCGCTTCAATCACTTCTCCGACAATACGTGTCAAGAAATCTAAATCTGAACGTGAAGCATCTTCTGCTGAAAATTGAACTAATGGGAAAAACTTTTTCGCATATTTCACAGCTTCTACAGCTTTTTCAATCACTGTTTCAGGATCCATTTTTAATTTATATTGCATGTGAATTGGACTTGTTGCTAAAAATACGTGTAAATGAGGTTCTACTCCATCTTTAAGTGCATCCCATGAAATGTCGATATCTCTTTGAACCGAACGAGCCAAGCCCGTTACGATTGAATTTTTTACTGTTTTTGCAATCCGATTGACTGCATCGAAATCTCCGGGTGACGAAGCAGGAAATCCTGCCTCGATAATCGTCATTCCGAATTTTTCGAGTTGTTTCGCAATCTCTAGTTTCTCTTGTGTGTTTAAGTTGATGCCTGCCGATTGCTCTCCGTCTCTTAGTGTCGTGTCAAATATGTCGATTTTTCTCATCTCGCCACCCCTTCATTCGATTTTTTGATTGGTTTATTTTTGGTTAATAAATGGCATCATTTCACGAAGTTTTTTACCTACTTCTTCAATTTGATGCTTTTCTTCTGATTCAGTAATTGCATTGAACTTTGGACGATCTGTTTCGTTCTCTTTGATCCATCCTTTTGCAAATGTACCATCTTGGATTTCATCTAATAATTTCTTCATTGCTGCTTTAGTTGTGTCTGTAACGATACGCTCACCTGCTACATAGTCTCCCCACTGTGCTGTGTCAGAGATTGAGTAACGCATACCTGATAAACCGCCTTCGTACATTAAATCAACGATTAATTTTAATTCATGTAATGTTTCAAAGTAAGCTAATTCTGGTTGGTAACCTGCCTCAACTAATGTTTCGAAACCAGCTTTTACTAATGCAGTTGTTCCACCGCAAAGTACAGCTTGCTCACCGAATAAATCTGTAACTGTTTCTTCTTCGAATGTTGTTTCGAGTACACCACCGCGTGCTGAACCAATTCCTTTTGCATAAGCCAGTGCAATCTCTTTTGCATTTCCAGTCTTATCTTGGTATACCGCAAATAATGCCGGTACGCCTGCGCCTGCTTCGTACGTACGACGAACTAAATGGCCAGGTCCTTTTGGAGCAACTAAAAATACGTCTACGTTTTCAGGTGGTGTAATTTGTCCGAAATGAACGTTGAAACCATGTGCAAATACTAATGCATCGCCATCTTTTAATGCATCTTTGATTTCTTCTTCGTACACTTGTTTTTGACGCTCATCTGGTAATAAAATCATAACGAAATCTGCAGCTTCTGCAGCTTCTTTAACTGTCATCACTTCTAAACCATCTTCTTTTGCTTGATCAAAAGATTTTCCAGGACGTACACCAACAATGACGTCAAAACCTGAGTCTTTCAAGTTACGCGCATGCGCATGTCCTTGTGAACCGTACCCGATAATTGCGATTTTTTTATCCTTTAACATTTCCTCGTTGATATCTTGGTTATAATACATTTTAGCCATATTCATTTCCCCCTAATAGTTGTTTGTTTTTTGTTGTTTCATTTATTGTAAAAGAGATAATTGCGGACCATCGACTTGCTGCATCTCTCGGACGAAAGCTGTCGCTCCAGTTCGCGTTAACTCTTTGATACCATATGGTTTAACTAGATTAATAAAAGCTTCTACTTTTGGAATTTCACCCGTGACTTGGTAAGTAACAACGTTTTTTCCACTGTCGACAATCATTGGTCGGAATGGATCAACAATTGCATTGATTTCACTTCTTAAGTGGGGTGGTGCGACAACAGTGACAAATGCTAACTCACGTAAAACAATTGCCTTTTCTGTAATATCTTTCACCGTAATTACATCAATTTGTTTTGAAAGTTGTTTAACGATTTGTTCTACTTTTCTTTCATCTTCTACATTGACGATAAATGTCATTTTAGACATGCCCGGCTTTTCCGTATGACCTACTGTAATGCTTTCAATATTGAATTGACGCTTCATCAATAATCCGGTCACACGATTTAAAACACCACTTTGATTGATAACAGTTACTGTAATCACTCGTTTCATACGCGTTTCACCCCAATCATTTCATGTAATCCTGCTCCTGGTGCAACCATCGGTGTAACGTTTTCCATTTGTTTCACACGACAGTCAATTAACACAGGCTCATCATTTGTTAAGGTTTCTTCAAAAACTCGTCGTGCTTCTTCTAGCGTATCTACACGATAAGAAGGTATTTGATAAGCTTCACCTAATTTGACAAAATCAGGCTGAACTTGGATGAGTGATTGGGAATATCTTTCATTGTAAAATTCTTCTTGCCACTGACGAACCATACCCAGTGCCCCGTTATTTAAGATGACGATTTTTACTGGGAAACGGAATTCTTGTAATAATGAAAGCTCTTGGGCAGTCATTTGGAAACCTGCATCTCCTACTACTGCAACAACCGTGCGATCTGGTTTTGCAATTTGAGCACCAATTGCCGCTGGGAAACCAAAGCCCATGGTTCCTAACCCACCTGAGGTAATCCAACTATCTGGATGATTTAAGCGATAGTATTGTGCCGTCCACATCTGATGTTGTCCAACATCTGTTGCAACGATTGCATCACCTTTTGTGACTTCATGAATCATTTCAAGTGCTTGTTGCGGCAAGATGTAGGATGCGTCTTCGTTATACCAGAAAGGATATTCTTCTTTTCTTTCCTGTAAAGAAGTTGACCATGCACTAAAGTCCTTGAAGTTAAATGTATGGTTGGCAAACGATTCAATTGCTCGTTTTGCGTCTCCTACAATAGGTACCTCTGTCGGTACGTTTTTCCCTACTTCTGCTGGATCAATATCGACATGAATGACACGAGCATGTGGTGCAAAGACATCTAAATTACCTGTTAAACGATCATCAAATCGAGCACCAATATTTAAAAGGACATCACATTCACTAATCGCCATATTGGAAGTATACGAACCGTGCATACCCGCCATTCCTAAAAATTGAGGGTGATCTCCCGGCATTGCTCCTAGTCCAAGAAGTGTACTGGTGACTGGTAAGTTCGTTTCTTCTACCCATCTCACAAAATCTGGTGCAGCTTTCGCATGTAAAACTCCTGCTCCCACTAAAATTAATGGTTTTTCGGCTTGTTCTAATAACTCGATTGCCTTTTTAATTTGATTTTTATTCGGTTGAACAGTTGGTTGGTAACCTGGAAGATTGACTTCTTGATGAAAATCTTCTTCTGTTCCTGTAAAAATATTGGTTGCCACATCTTTAGGAATATCGACCACCACTGGCCCTGGACGTCCTGTTGATGCGATATGGAAAGCTTCGCTAACTATTCTTGGTAAGTCATCTACTGTTTGAACTTGATAGTTATGTTTCGTAATCGGTTGAGTAATCCCAACGATATCCGCTTCTTGGAAAGCATCTGTTCCAATTACCGCACTGGATACTTGTCCTGTAAAGACGACTAATGGTAAAGAATCCATCATTGCATCCGTGATTCCTGTTACTAAGTTAGTTGCTCCTGGTCCACTTGTCGCAATGACTACTCCTGGCTTTCCTGAAACTCTTGCATAGCCTTCTGCTGCGTGTATCGCTCCTTGTTCATGACGCGTTAAAATATGGCGAATCGGATTTTTGTAAAGCGCGTCATAAATTGGAAGTACTGCACCACCCGGATAACCGAAAATGACTTCAACGCCCTGCTTCTGTAGTGCGTCAATTAGTACTGCAGATCCATCATACGGTTCGGTTGTTTCTCTTACTGCAATTGTGTCTCTTTTTTCTGCTTCTGCATTCATTTCTTTTCCTCCTCGCTTTCGCAATTCTTTTATATGATATAAAAAAAGCCTTTTCATCCTACGTAAAGAAGACTTCTTTACATAGGGATGAAAAAGCTTTCATGGTACCACCCTAGTTCACGACGAATGTCGCCTCAATTGGAATGTATTTGCCATTCCTTTTTGTTAACGAGCATCTTGATGGATGCCCGGATTTACCTGAGTCAAAGACGTTCAGTAAATCACTCCGAGGGGATGTCGCAAATCGGACCAATGCTAAGTCTCACCAACCCTTAGCTCTCTGAAAATGGCATTCGATTTCCTTTAACCTCATCTACGAATTATTTATTAGATTTTCATGACGCCGCCTGTTGATGCACTAGTAACGAGTGCTGAATAACGAGCGAGCCATCCTTTTTTAATTTTTGCTTCAAATGGTTTCAATTGTTGACGACGTTGTGCTAACGTTTCATCATCTACAAGTAAGTTGATTGTACGATTAGGTAAATCAATTGAAATGATATCCCCATTCTCTACCAATGCAATTGGACCACCATCTGCTGCTTCTGGCGAAATATGTCCGATAGAGATTCCACGTGAAGCTCCTGAGAAGCGACCATCTGTTATGAGTGCCACTTTTGTCCCTAAACCACGTCCCATAATCGCAGACGTTGGGGCAAGCATTTCTGGCATTCCAGGTCCACCTTTTGGTCCTTCATAGCGAATGACAACCACATGTCCTTCTCGAACTGTTCCGTCATCAATTCTTGCTTGTGCTTCTTCCTGTGATTCAAAAACAATGGCTTCTCCTTCAAAAGTTTGAATAGAAGGATCAACCGCTCCAACCTTGATCACACCACCGTCAGGGGCAATATTACCGAATAGTACGGATAAACCGCCGACTTTACTATGTGGATTATCTTTTGTACGAATGACTTCTGTATTTTTAATTTCGTAAGGTGCTACATCTTCACCAATTGTTTGACCTGTAATTGTAATCCGGTCGGGATGAATTGCACCTGGAATTTTAGTTAATTCATTAATGATGGCACTGACGCCACCTGCTTTGAATACATCATCCATTGAGACGTCCGATGCAGGCATAATCTTCGATAAATACGGTACGCGTTCTGCAACTGTGTTGATGTCTCGCACATCGTATGGAATCTCTGCTTCATGCGCAATCGCTAATGTATGCAATACGGTGTTTGTTGAACCCCCCATTGCCATATCGAGTGCAAAAGCATCATCAATCGCTTCTTTTGTAACGATATCACGTGGTTTTACATCTTCTTTGACCATACGAATCAATTGTTTCGCTGCTTCTTTAATGAGTTTATGACGCTCATCACTTGTCGCTACAATTGTTCCATTTCCTGGAAGTGTAACTCCTAACATTTCCATCAAGCTGTTCATTGAGTTTGCTGTGAACATCCCTGAACATGAACCACATGTTGGACATGCATTGTTTTCAATATCGAGTAATTCTTCTGCTGTCATTTTTCCTGATTTATAAGCACCGACACCTTCAAATACTGAAGTAAGAGATAAAGCTTCTCCTTTGGCTGAAACGCCCGCTTCCATTGGTCCGCCTGAGACGAATACAGAAGGTACGTTCGTTCTTACCGCTGCCATCAGCATGCCTGGTGTAATTTTGTCACAGTTTGGAATGTAGAAGACTCCGTCAAACCAGTGCGCATTGATGACTGTTTCAGCTGAATCAGCGATGAGCTCTCGACTTGGTAATGAATAGCGCATTCCGATATGACCCATTGCAATTCCGTCATCGACACCAATTGTATTGAATTCAAACGGTACGCCGCCTGCTTCCCAAATCGCCTCTTTGACAATTTCAGCAAAAATATTCAAATGTTTGTGTCCTGGAATAATATCGATGTAAGAGTTACAGACGCCAATAAATGGTTTCTCTAAGTCTTTTGTTTTAACACCCGTTGCGTAGAGTAAGCTACGGTGAGGTGCACGATCGATTCCTTTTTTTATCATATCACTACGCATATCATTCTCTCCTACTGCCTAATAGTTTTAATTCTCATCATTATCTAAATCGTCAGACAAATCAAATAATTAAAATAGATTAGTGACTATCATATATTGTTTTGTAAGGAACGTCAACAGGTTATTGTGTTAATTTTTATTAATTCTGACAATTCTAAATTGTGTATCCGTTTACATCATTGTGGCTAAACTATTTGTTTGTTTTTGAATTTTTTGTGATTTATTTTTTAAGTGTAGCTCGTGTGGGCTGTTTAGTCGCTA
Source organism: Savagea sp. (assembly GCA_030146155.1). GTDB lineage: Bacteria > Bacillota > Bacilli > Bacillales_A > Planococcaceae > Savagea. The sequence continues at coordinate 61 of JASLCF010000095.1, read as the reverse complement.
CACAAACAGACCTTGCTTGCCTAGGGGCGTGGCTTGAACTAAATCGTGTCAGCTGCCGCTT
>JASLCF010000078.1 GCA_030146155.1 Savagea sp. | reverse complement strand
ACCTGAAGAGGATGTCATTGATTCAAGTTCACTGCCAAAATTTCGTCGCTAAAAATCGTTATATAATTGAAGAAAAAAAAGTGAATTAAAAAATCCGCATGGCTTTAAAATGGCCAAATCAGCGGGTTTATTGGGCATGGAAATACAAGGTGCAACAACAATCTTTGCGGTGAATCTCAAGCGAATACTGAAACTACTCAATGAAAAAGAGTCAGTAATAGGCGAAAAAATAAGGCACTTTCTATTCGTGATTGAATGGAAAGTGCCTTATTTTTGTTGGAACAACTAAACCGTCAAAAAACGTAGATTTTTCAGTGCCCTCCTACAAGCGCACCTATTTTTTATGACACGAATTTTAATCCAACGACTCCTATGACAATTAAAATCACACTTACAATTCTCCCCATACTTTTTGATTCTCCAAAAAACACCATATTAATCAATACTGCTCCAGCCGTACCAATACCAATCCAAACCGCATAAGCAATACTCACTTGTAAATAATCAAAGGCAAAATACAAGAACGCAAAAGCACTACCAAAACCTAATAAATAATAAAAACCATTCAGTAAGTTTTTTTCTTCACTATATTTTTTCAACCCAATGACTCCAAGAAATTCAAAAGCAGCTGCAAATATAACTAAAATCCAGCCTAATGTCGTACTACTCATAGCCGGAAATAATTCTAATATAAAATCTAATGTATGAGACTCATTCATTATTATTTCGTTCCTTTCAATGCTTTTTTCTCTTCAATCGAGTCTGCAATATTTAATCCAATTACTCCGACGACGACTATGAAGATAAAAAAGAGTTTAGCCATACTCAATGTCTCTCCAAAAAAGAGCACGTCCATTAATGCAACACCCACTGTCCCGACTGCTGCGAATACTGCATATACTGTTCCAGTCGGCAGTAATTCACTTGCTTTTGTTAAAAAGTGAAAATCGATAAAAATAAAGGTAACAATGAAGATCCAGTGCCACCATTCACTAGCAATATTAAATCCATAAATCCATACCAGTTCGAAAAAACTCGTTAATCCTACATAAGTCCAAGCTTTTTGTTTAGTTTTCTTATCCAAAACAATCATTCCTCTACTTTCATTTGTAACGCATGTTGAATAAATTCAAATACCGCCTCTTTTTGTATCTGGGCAGCCTGTTCATTAGGTTCATCATATAAATAAATCTGCTCTGCTGCTGATTCAATAAGGCCAATTAATAGTTTTGATACTTGTTCTACTTGCACGTCTTGCCTGATCTCTTCCTGATTAATTGCTGTCTTTAACCACTCCCGTAAATAAGCGTAGATAGGTTCATAAACAGCTTCCCAATTCTTTATATGCTCTGAAGAAGCCAATCCTGCATAAATTAATGCTTGTATCTCATGGTATGTAGCATTCACATTAAAAATGCTTGCAATCATCTGTTTCATTTGTTGCTCAAAAGAGTGATGACGATTAACTTTCTCTTCAACGATTTCCAATGTTTTTTCTACCATTACCTCAGCAATTGCAGGCATGAGAGACATTTTCGATGGAAAGTATAAATAAAACGTGCCTTGTGCAATTTCAGCCCCTTGAACAATATCTGAAATTGTCGTTTTCTGAATTCCTTTCGTTAAAAAAGCATCTATGGCAGATTGTATAATCCGTTCTCTCTTATCCAATTTTGTTCAACCTCCTCAACTGACTGAATGTCATTCATTATAAATGAATATGATTCATTTTGCAAGGGTCTGACTTAAGTTCAAATACTTGATATTAGTATCAAGTAGTAATATATTGTCTATACGCTTTGAATATCTATCTTAAAATATGATTATTCAAGGAAAAACTATTTGATTAAGCGGAGGTTTTCTAGTGGGGCAGACATTCACTAATGCATTAGACATGCACAAACATTTTCAAGGTAAGATGGAAACAATTTCAAAAATCCCTTTAGATGACAAGGAGGATTTAAGTTTAGCTTATTCTCCAGGAGTAGCAGAGCCAAGTTTAGCTATTTATGAAGATAAACAAAAAGTCTATGATTACACGATTAAAGGAAACTTAGTGGGTGTTATCACTGATGGTTCTGCGGTCTTAGGACTAGGTAACATTGGAGCCGAAGCATCTATTCCTGTTATGGAAGGAAAAGCATTACTTCTTAAACAGTTTGCAAATATCGATGCCTTTCCAATTGCACTCAATACGAATGATGTAGAAGAGATTATTGCAATTGTTAAGGCAATGGAGCCTACATTTGGAGCGATTAATTTAGAAGATATTTCAGCACCAAGATGCTTTGAAATCGAGGAGCGTTTAAAAGCTGAAACACGTATTCCCGTATTCCATGACGATCAACACGGGACAGCTATCGTTGTACTAGCGGGTTTAATCAATGCATTGAAGTTAACCCAGCGTTCATCAAAAGACGTAAAAATTGTAGTCAATGGAGCAGGTGCAGCAGGTGTGGCAATCGTCCGCTTACTACTAGATCTACAATTTACTAATATTATCGTTTGTGATTCTAAAGGAATAATTTATGAAGGTCGTCCTGAAGCCATGAATGATGTAAAACATAAAATTGCTAGTCGAACAAATCTAGAGAGACAATCAGGTTCTCTGTTAGATGCACTCGAAGATGCAGACGTATTCATCGGTGTTTCAATTGCAAATCTTTTACAAAAAGAGCATATTGAACAAATGAAGACAAATCCAATTATCTTTGGATTAGCTAACCCGAATCCGGAAATTGCTCCTGCACTAGCCAAAGAATTAGGTGTAAAAGTTTTAGCGACAGGTCGATCTGATTTTCCAAACCAAATTAATAACGTCTTGGCTTTCCCTGGTATTTTTAGAGGAGCTTTAGATGTTCGTTCAACACATATCAATGATGAAATGAAAATTGCTGCAGTTTATGCGATTGCAAGTTTAGTTTCAACTGATGAGTTAACAGAAGACTATATTATTCCAGATCCTTTCGATACTCGAGTAGTCTCAGCTGTTAGTGAAGCAGTTAAGAAAGCAGCTATCGAAACAGGCGTTGCTCAAATTTAATAGAATAAAAAAATTCTGGAACCCATAGATTCCAGAATTTTTTATTGCCATTCAAATGGCGTTTCTTGATAAACAAAGTAATTAATCCAATTTGAAAAAAGTAAATGTGTATGAGAACGCCAAACATTTAAAGGTACTAATTGCGCATCATTCTGCGGAAAATAATTTTTAGGCATCACTGCATCTGGCCCTTTAGCTAAGTCGCGGACATATTCATCTCTGAGCGTAGTTGCATCATATTCTAGATGGCCTGTCATCATTAGATGCTTTTTGTCTTTAGATGTAATGAGAAAAGGTCCCGCCTCCTCACTTGTAGCAATTAACTCCAGATTTGGATTTGCTAAAATTGCTTCTTGACTCACACCTGTGTTTCTTGAATGAGGTGCTTTAAACACATCATCAAAACCTCGAATGATATCTTCGTTTGAACGCAATAACTGATGTTCAAAAATTCCTGTACATTTTTGTGGCAACTCAAATTTTCCAATGTCATAGAAATGATAAAGTGCTGCCTGTGCCCCCCAGCAAATCGTAAACACTGAGGTCACATTTGTTTTTGTCCATTCAAAAATCATTTTCAATTCTTCCCAGTAACTGACCTCTTCGAAATCTAATAATTCGATTGGGGCACCTGTAATAATCATACCGTCAAACTTCTGTTCTTTCACATCATCAAACACTTGATAGAAACTTTCCAAATGATTTTTACTGACATTTTTACTTTCATAAGTGGCTGTGGTTAAAAAAGTTACATTGACTTGTAGGGGTGTATTTCCTAATAAGCGTAATAATTGTAACTCCGTCTTTTCTTTTTCTGGCATTAAATTTAAAATAGCAATGTTTAATGGACGAATATCTTGTGTTGTTGCACGTTGATCATCCATCACAAAAATTTTCTCTTGCTTTAATTTCTCTGATGCTGGTAATCCCTTTGGTATCGTAATTGGCATTTTCATATCTCCTTATAAAAAAATAAAGGAAGATCTTTGACAGACCTCCCTCTTCTTGTAGTTGTTTATACTTATCTTTCGACTTAACTCGTGTCGAAGGAAGTAGCACCTTACAGAAGTAGGTTGCTGAAGTGTCAACGGGCCATGTCCCTCAACTTCTCTGGATAAGCTATGATTTTGTATAGTATATCATTTATTTTTCAAAAATGTTAATGAATCACTTATTTTTGTCGTTCATCGTAAAATTTATCTAAAGAAAAGCCTCTCCCGATAATTTCTGATGCATTTATGAAAATAACAAATGAACTAGGCTCATTTTGTTGAATTAGTTTTTTTAAGTAAACAGCTTCAGATTGTTCTACTACTGAAAAAATAAGTGTTTTTTCAGCTTCTGAATAGCCACCGATAGATTTTACTTTTGTTAGACCACGGTCAATTTCACTTTGAATAATAAATTGTATTTTCTCTGGATTATCTGTAATAATCATTGCGAGTTTCGTAGGTGAAGTTTGAAGTTGAACAAAGTCAATGACTTTACTAGTGACATAGATTGACATCATAGCATATAAAGCGAGCTCAAAGTTGAACACAAATGCAGAGGTAATGACAACGACTCCATCCACTATTAATTGTGAAAAACCACTAGAAATACCCGTATATTTTTTCAATATTTGTGCTAATAAAGCAGTTCCACCTGTTGACCCATTTCCTCTGTATACAATCCCCAAACCAACACCTAATAAAATCCCCCCATAGATAGAACTCAGTAGAGGATTATCAATCGCAAGACTCCAACCATTCGTCAAAAAAATGACAAATGGAACAAAAACAGAACCAACGATTGTTTTCGCACTAAACTCTTTGCCTACTAAAACCAAACCTAAAATAATCAAAGGAATATTGATGGTCCATTGCACAATTGCAGGACTAAATCCATATAATTCATATAAAATTGTACTAATTCCCGAAACACCACCTGCTGCAATTCGAGCGGGTAGCAAGAATATGTTAAAGGCCAGACCTACAAATGACGCCCCTATTAATATCAGTAAATAATCAAAAAATGTAGACGATTTTAATTTTTCTATCTTCATCTCATTCTCCTCCAATCAACTCTTCTATTTTAACAAACAACTGACTTTTTTTATATGATGAAATAAAATGTTTATTTATAATAAATAATGGGAATATTAGATAAAGAAAGAAATTTTATTAAAGGAGTGAATCAAAATGCGTAGCTTAGGCATTGTTAGAAAAGTTGACCATCTCGGGAGAATTGTCATTCCAAAAGAATTGAGAACTTCTCTAAAGTTGCATAAAGGTGTACCTATGGAGATTTTCGTAGAAGATGATAAAGTTATCCTACGAAAATATGAAGTAGATGAGGCTTGTGTCGTCACAGGAGAAATTACACCAGATAATTACCAATTATCGAATGGAATGTTTGTGAGCCCTAATGGAGCCAAAAAATTAATGGAAGAACTTGAAAAACATAAAAAATAAAAAGAGCCGCGTTTGGCTCTTTTTTTTACCAGTTTAATTGGTTAAAAAATGCTTCTATTTCCACTCTGGTTTTACGGTTTTTACTTACAAAACGATCTACTTCGATTCCTTTTGAAAAAGCGATAAAGCTAGGAATACCAAAGACATCGAGTTCTTGAGCAAGTTCTCCGAATTGATCACGATCAACACTGTAAAATTCAATTTCTTGATAATCTACTTCTAAAGCAGGCAAAAAAGGTTCAATGACTCGACAATCAGGACACCAATCTGCTGTAAAAAGTAACATTACTCTTTCTTTTTGAATGATTTGTTCGTATTGTTCAATTGACTCTAAATTTTCCATAGTGTACCTCTTTTCTTCGTATTCTTCTTATGATTGTATACCTTATCGACCCAAAATGTAAGCGTTTATATAAATCGAACTTTAACGTTTAAAACAATCATATAGTTCGTGTTTGAGTTGTTTTTAGAGGTTTTTAAAAACTTTTTTTGTTTTTCGTTAACTTTTTCTCTTGACGTATTTTTTTTCCCTGTTATACTGAGTTGTACAACCTCATAAAAAAACGATACAGATAGAGAAATACAACAGTCTTTTTATTTCAGAGAGCTAGTGGTTGGTGAAAACTAGTATACAAAGAATGTAGTGAGCACTCTTGAATCGGTCGATTGAATAAAGTAGGTCTACCCGGAATTGCACGTTACGCATTCAACGAAGACATTAAAATCATTTAATGTGAATAAGGGTGGTACCGCGTGAATCAAAAGCTTTTCGCCCCTTACAATTTATTTTGTAGGGGAACGAATGGCTTTTTTTATTTGAATCAAATTAAAGGAGATGAATGTTTACATGTTACAAGATTACCAATTATTACGTATTCCAGGACCCACTCCCATCCCACCTTCTGTTCAATTAGCAATGGCACAACCGATGATTGGGCATAGAAGTAAAGAAGCACAGGAAATGATTGCTCAATTACGACCGCAACTTTGTGATTTATTTGGAACAAAACAAGAGGTAGCCATACTTGCTGGAAGCGGAACGGCTGGTCTAGAAATGGCTGTTGTGAATAGTGTAGAACCTGGAGATGAAGTCATCGTCATGGTCACTGGCGTATTCGGAGATCGATTCGCACAAATTTGTGAAGCACATGGGATTATCCCACATCGTGTAATGACAGAATGGGGTAAAGCTTTTACTTCAGCTGAAGTAAAGCAAGCACTAACTGATTTTCCAAATGCAAAAGCTTTATTCGCGACGCAAACAGAAACTTCTACTGGTGTGTTAAATCCTATTCATCAACTAGCCGAACTTACTCGCCCAATCAAACCAGAATTATTATTAATTGTTGATGGCGTATCCGCTATAGGTGCAGTTGAAATGCAGATGGACTTGTGGGATTTAGATTTTGTTGTGACAGGTTCACAAAAAGCACTTATGTTACCTGCTGGCTTAGCTTTTGTAGCAGCAAGTCATCGTGCCTTACAACATGTTGAAAAAAATAATCATAAAGGATTCTATTTTGATTTTTCGAAATATTTAAAAAATAACGTAGTGAATTCTTCACCTTTTACACCTGCTGTTTCTTTACTCGTTGGATTATCCAAAAGTTTAGAACTCTTACAAAAAGAAGGATTCTCAGAAGTATATCGACGCCATCTACTCATGATGAAAATGACTAGAGCCGCAATGCATGCTCTTCATCTCCCATTGTTTACTTCAGATGAAGATGCCAGTCCTACTGCAACAAGTGTATTGCCTGAAACTTTTGACGCAGAACAACTTCGTAAAATATTAAAAGAAGAATTTAACTTAATTATTGCTGGAGGACAGCAGCATTTAAAAGGAAAATTATTCAGAATCGGACATATGGGTTATTGTTCACCGCAAGATATTTTACAAATCATAAGTATTATTGAGCTAGCATTAGCAAAGCTAAATGTAAAAATTGAGTTAGGTGCTGGGGTAAAAGCTGCACAGGAAGTTTATTTAAAAGGAGAGAATGCATAAATGTTTAAAGTAATGATTTGTGATCCATTAAGTGATGAAGGGCTTTTTCCATTAAAAGAAGCAGCTCAAATAGAAATCATTGATGCAACAAGTTTTTCAACACAACAAATTCACGAAACTGCTCAAGAGGTCGACGCGTTAATTGTCAGAAGTCAAACACAAGTTACACGTGAACTCATTGACAATGCAAGCCAATTAAAAATTATTGGTCGAGCAGGCGTAGGTGTCGATAATATTGATTTAGATGCAGCCACTGAAAAAGGAATTATCGTAGTGAATGCACCGGATGGAAATACAAACTCTGCTGCTGAACACACAATCGCTATGTTGATGTCGCTTGCGCGGAAGATTCCACAAGCTTTTGCTTCATTACAACGAGGCGAATGGGATAGAAAATCATTTATTGGTGTTGAACTCAAAAATAAAACTTTAGGTGTAATTGGTATGGGAAGAATTGGAGCTGAAGTGGCTCGCCGTGCGAAAGGTCAACGGATGGAAGTGATAGCATTCGATCCATTTCTCACTGAAGAAACTGCTAGAAAATTAGGCGTAACCAAAGGGACTGTCGAGGAGATTATTACACAGGCAGACTTTATTACTGTCCACACTCCACTTCTAGATTCTACGCGTAATTTGTTAAATGCTGAAGCTTTTGCACGGATGAAAGATGGAGTACAAATCATTAACTGTGCTCGTGGCGGTATTATAGATGAAGATGCATTGTATCAAGCCATTCTATCAGGAAAAGTGGCTGGCGCTGCACTTGATGTGTTCAAAGAGGAACCTTTTACAGGTCACCCACTTTTATCTCTTCCACAAGTAATTGCTACACCACATCTAGGAGCATCTACAGTAGAGGCACAAGAAAGTGTTGCAATTGATGTCAGTCAAGATATTGTTAAATTTTCAACAGATGGTACTGTTCGCAATCCTGTTAATATGCCTTCGATTTCTAAAAGTTTATTAGAAAAAGTAGCTCCATTTTTCGATTTAACTGAAAAACTTGGCTCTTTCATTGCCCATTTTGTGACAGAAGATATTCAAGATATTACCATTCGTTACACAGGTGAAGTAGCTGATTATGATGTACGTCCTTTAACACGTAACACATTGAAAGGTATCCTTTCACTAAACTTTGGAAATCACGTCAATGATGTGAATTCACGTTTTCTATGTGAACGGATGAATATTGCAATTCATGAACATAAAACAAAAGAAACAAAAGGTTTTCTTAATTTGATTACAATCGAAGTTAAAACACCAAACTTTACACATCAAGTATCGGGTACTTTATTAAACGGCTTAGGGCCAAGAATTGTTAAAGTAAACCACTATCCTGTAGATGTTGTTCCAAACGGTCATTTATTATGGATTCACCATCAAGATATGCCAGGAGCGATTGGAAGAGTTGGGACAAGATTAGCCGAGGAAAACATCAATATTGCGACAATGCAAGTAGGTCGAACTTCTGCAGGTGGAGATGCCATTATGATGCTAACAGTTGATGAAGAAGTAGCTATGCCTGAGGTTGAAGTTTTACAACAGTTACAACATGTTTTTGATGTTAGAGCGATTAATTTATAAAATTGAAATAAAAAACAGACGCTAATTTATGCGTCTGTTTCATGAATTATTCAATCTCTAGTTGGGAATATTCTTGTTGTTCATCCCAGTCCAACTCAACTTCAAAGGAATAATTCAACCCTCTCTTCTCTACTTTTAATTCGAACTCAACTTGAGAAGAAGGTTTCAGCAACACTTCAGACTGCCCTACTCGAATATTTAAGGCTTGTTCTTCCTTCAACTTTAACGCAATTGTTTCTAAAAAAGTAGCTGCTTCGGCTAAAGACATTTTTTGTTCGAAGTCTAGTAATACTTCTTTTTGAACCTGTTTGTTCTTCATACGATTTCACTCCTTTTTCTTTACTTTTAGTATAACGAAATGCAAATAGAAGTACCACCAATCAGCTAGATTCATTGACTTGAGAGGAGATTTTTAAATGACTATTCATACTTTAATTTTCGATTTAGATGACACATTGTTATGGGATGAGAAAAGTATCCAAACTGCTTTTGATCAAACTACTGCAGTTGCTACAAATAAATATCCACAATTATCTGCTTATGAATTAGAACAAGCTGTTCGTGAAGAAGCTAGGGAACTTTATCAATCTTTTCCATTCTTCAAACATACTGTAGCCATCGGAATTAATCCATTTGAAGGTTTATGGGGAACATTTGATGATCCAGGAGAATCTTTCCAGTTAATGAAAGAGTTAATTCCAACTTATCAAAAAGAAGCTTGGAGAAAAGGATTGTTAAGATGTGGCATCGAAGACGATGATTTGAGTCAGACATTGAGTACACAGTTTATTGAAGAAAGGTTAAATGCTCCATTTTGTTATGAAGATACACTCAACGTGCTCGATACGTTGAGTAAAGATTTTCAACTATTCTTACTAACCAATGGCTCTCCTTCTTTACAACAAACAAAATTAGAACTCACTCCTTCACTTATTCCCTACTTCAAAGAGGTTTTTATTTCAGGGGAAATTGGATTTGGTAAACCTGATGCAAAGATTTTCCAACATGTATTAGATAAACAACAATTACAGCCTGAAAACTGTTTAATGATTGGCGATAATTTACTAACTGATATTCTCGGAGCGTCTCGTGTCGGAATGGATTCGATTTGGATTAATCGCAAAGGAACAATTCCAACTACAAAAGTTACGCCTACCTATGAAGTCACTTCACTGAGCGAAATTATTGCTGTCTTGCAACGAATAAACTAAAAAACCAAGCCCCTTCTTTTATACGAAGAGGCTTGGTTTTAAAATGGAAAAATGAGAGGGATAACAATCATCATGACTATAAACATGATGAGTTGTAGGGGAACGCCTGCTTTCACATAATCCACAAATTGGTAACCTCCAGCATTCATGACTAGCGCATTCGTTGGAGAAGCTACCGGGGTCGCAAAAGACATGTTCGAGCCTACTGCAACAGCAATTAAAAATGGCAATGGCTGAACTGCCATTAATAACGCACCTTGCATTGCAATTGGTGCAAATAAAACTGCAGTTGCTGTATTACTAATAAATTGTCCCATCACCATCGTTAATAAAAAGATACCAGCAAGCACACCATACGGGCCGAAGCCTCCTAGCACATTGATCATTCCATTGGACATCAATTCCATGCCACCTGTTTTTTCTAATGCAATAGCCATTGGTAACATTGCTGCAATTAAAACAACAGTCTCCCAATTGATTTCTCGATAAGCATCATCAATTGAGCGAACACTTCCAGTTATAATCATTAAAATTGCTCCTAAAGAGACGCTTACAACTGCTGGCAGCACATCAAACACCATCAATCCCACCATCAACAACAAAATAAGTGCTGCAATCGGTGCTTTCCCTGTAGCCGAAACTTTTTTTGCATGTTCTTTAGGTTGTCCTACCACAACAACGTCTCTTGTTTCTTTAGAAAGTTGGTCGATCGCTTCCCAACTTCCTTGCACGAGTAAGGAATCTCCGAATTTCAATTTCACCTTGGTCATATCTTTTAATACATAGCTCCCCTGGCGATTAATACCTAAAATATTCACATCGTACTTCTCTCTAAAACTAATTTCTCGTATTGTGCGATTAATCAGTCCAGATTTTGGAGTGATTAACACCTCTGCCATCCCTAATTGCTTTGATACTAGTGCGTCAGCTTCTTCTAATTCTTCATGAATGAATAAATTAAAGTCTTGCGCAAACTGTTGCACGTTCTCTCTTTTCCCTTGAACATACAATTGGTCATTCTCAGTAATCACAGAAGTCGCACTCGCCATATGTTGAAAGGTCATGGGTAAAATATTGATTCCATCTGAAGATTGTCTTTTTATTTTTAAGATACATAATTGATATTCATTCGGGATTTTTAACTGCTTCAATTGCTTGCCGATCATTTTTGAGTGACTTGGAACATCTACCCTCGTTAACTCATTAGACACATCATAATCATTCATTAAGTTAGTTATTGATAACTGATAACCATTTGCTTGATTGGAACGATTGCCTTTCTTTTTGCCAAGTCTATGACGAATTGCATATAAATAAATCACTCCTACCAATACACCTACCAGTCCGATGGGTGTAATTTGAAAAAAACCTAACTTTTCAAACCCATGATCAACCAGAGTTTGACTCACAATTAAATTGGCTGGTGATGCAATCAATGTAAGTAAACCAGAGAAACTGGCAATATACGATAAAGGAATCATGAATTTTGCAGGCGATTCTTTCATTTCAATAGCAATGGCCACTACGATAGGCAACATCAGTGCGACCGTACCTGTATTACTCATAAAAGCCCCAACAAATGCAACGATTAATAATAAGGAAATAAATAATTTCTTTTCATTCGACTTTGAAAACTTCATCAGAGCTGTCCCTGCAAGTTGGGCTAAACCCGTACTGACAATACCAGCTCCTATAATAAACAAAGCAGCAATCATAATCACTACTTGATTGGAAAAACCACTAATTGCTTCCTCAGCAGTCAGGACACCCACTAAAACGAGTGCCAATACAGATAAAATTGCAACGAAATCAGCTCTTAAGCGATTCGTCATAAATAAAACAATCGTAATGACTAAAATAATTAATGTCATCATTAAATCCATAAAAATTATGCTCCTTTTACTTTACCGTTACATAAGGACGGTTGTTCACATACTGCACTTCTACGGGTACATTCATTGTTTCTGACAACCACTTTGCTGTGATCATCTCTTCTTTTGTACCTTTCGCTACAATTTTTCCTTCTTTCAAAAGCAAGACATGTGTCATAAAAGGGAGTATTTCTTCAAGATGATGCGTCACATAAATAAGATGTGTTCCTCGCTCAATGACATACTCCAAAGATTGCAGAAACTGTTCTCTTGACTGGAGGTCTAAGCCTGAGCATGGCTCATCTAATATTAGGACTTCAGGTTGACTCATCATGGCTCTTGCAATTAATACACGTCGTTTTTCTCCTTCTGACAACTGGTGGAACGGCTTACCTTTGTAATTTTGAATCGAAAATTGTTGAAGCAATTCATCCACTTCGATATAATCTTCCGCTTCTACTGTCTCATAGATTCCAAAACTCGAATATTTACCACTCAAAACGACATCTTCAATTTTTTGGTTGCGATAATAGTCTGAAAATCTTTCTAAAGAATTACTTATCAAACCAATTCTCTTTCGTAAATCAGGCATATAGGTTTTCCCAAAAGTTTCACCTAATAATTCAACTTCTCCCGAGAATGGGAATTGGTAGGCAGAAATAATATTTAATAAAGAGGTTTTACCCGACCCATTTAACCCAAGAATAGCCCACTGTTCTCCTTGTTTGATTTCAAAATTAATTTCATCTAATATCGTTTGTCCATCTATTCTAAATTGACCATTCGTTATTTTAAAAATAAGCGACATTATTCTCCCCCCTATTCTAAAATTTCTTCTAAATGTTTTACATCACTAAACGTCAAGCCATCTTCTTCTAAATCTCTTGTACGATGTGCGATTCTAGATGCTGCACAAGCTGCAACACTAGCAACTAAATCATCTAAAAAAGTATGAATGCCATTTCCTTTCTTAGTATCTAATTCATTAATAATTCCTATTTTATTTTTATCTAAATGACCGAAAGTTGTAACGGCGATGGATCCATATGTAAATACGGCACCCAATGCAATCGTCTCATCCACTCCAAATAATCCTTCATCTTCTTTTATAATTTGTAATAAAGGTTCTGAAAGTAAACCTTTTTCTGCTAATTCATCTAATTCAATACCTACCAATAATGCATGTTGCATTTCTCTCTTTCTCAACACTCTGTTTACAGAATTGATGCATTGTTCTAGAGTTAATCCATGATTATAAGGAATTTGCATTTCATATACAATTTTTGCGATATCCTCTACTTGCACACCTCTTCTTGCTAAAGCTTCTTTCGCAGCATGAGATACGACTTCTGAATGTACTTGTTGATTATTCATCTGTTTACTTCCCTCTTTCTTTTCGTAAGACTTTTGATTTATTATATCGTTAATTCGGAATTGCGTACAACTTATTGTAGAATAGAATAAATAGATGAAAGGAGGAGACCAATGATTAACGGACAAATCAATGAGGAAATACTCTACAGCGAATATTTACAAGAAGAAGTACCTCTCTTAATTTATATGCCAGATACCTATATGCCTATGCAAACCTATCAACTACTTATCGCTTCTGATGGGAGAGATTATTTTCAATATGGGAAGTTAGGTGCAGTTGTTCAAGAATTGATGGATGAGTCAGAGATTGAAGATACAATCGTTGTAGGTATTCCTTACCAAGATAAATACATCCGGCGAGAAATGTATCATCCAGAAGGTGAGAAACAAGCTGCTTATATTCGATTTGTAGCAGAAGAGCTTTTACCTTTTCTAGAAGAACGTTTCTCACTTGAAAAAGATAGAGAAGCAAGAGGTTTGATTGGTGATTCACTCGCTGCAACTGTGTCTTTGATGATTGCAACAACATACCCTCACCTCTTTAGCCGGGTGGCGATGCACTCTCCTTTTTCAAATGAAGCTGTAATTGAAGCAGTCACAACTCTCGACGATACGCTACCCTTTACTTTCTATCATGTGATTGGTACAGAAGAGCATAAAGTAGCAACTACTGGTGATGGTATTCAAAACTTCCTTGAACCCAACCGAGAACTTCATCGCATATTTCAAAAGAAACAATCCGATTATTTTTTTGAAGAATTCGAAGGTAATCACACATGGAAATACTGGCAAAAAGATGTTCCACGAGCAGTATATCAGATGTTTCAATAAGGAGAATGAACTTGCTACAAATCCAAATCGCACATTCAGAAGAAGATATTAAACATTGTTTTTCGATCCGCAAGAAAGTCTTTGTAGAAGAACAAGGTGTCCCTTTAAGCATTGAAATCGATGACCATGATCAATCTGCGACGCACTTATTAGTCTCACAAAATGGTCAAGCAATCGGGGCTGGGCGTTTTCGTTGGTACGACGATAAAAAAACGATCAAAGTTGAAAGAATATGTATGCTACCTACACATCGTGGCCAAGGAAATGGACGTGAGCTTATGCAAAAAGTTGAAGAATTTGCAATTCAACAAAAAGCTACAAATTTACTATTAAATGCACAAGTAACTGTCCTTCCTTTTTATGAAAAACTAGGCTACGAACAATGTTCAGAAGAGTTTATGGATGCTGGGATTGCACATGTATCTATGCAAAAGAACATCTAATAATCAACTGTTTAAGGTATATACAAATTTAAAAACGCAAGAGTAGAAAGAATCTTTCTATTCTTGCGTTTTATGTATTGAAATATTAAGCAACAGGTAGTTTATCAATAAACATCGTTGCTAGTCCTAAATAGATTAAAATACTAATCACGTCATTCAATGTCGTAATAAATGGACCTGATGCTACCGCAGGGTCAATTTTAAGTTTATGCATCAGTAACGGGATGAATGAGCCTGACAAGGTAGCTACAAAAATTGAAACCATAATTGCAGTTCCTACGAGTATCCCGATAAAGAACTCACCTTTCCAAATCGTAATTAACAAGACTACAAAGACTGCTGAAATCAGACCAGTAATCAACCCCGTCCCTGCTTCTCTAGCCAATAATTTCCAGCGACTTTCATGTTCATTATCACGTGTTGCAATTCCACGAACAGCAACTGCCAATGCTTGTGTTCCACTATTTCCTGCTGTTCCAGCAATTAATGGAATAAATGCTGCAAGAATCGCTACTTTTTCGATTGTCTCTGTAAACATATCAATGAGATTCGCTGTTACCATCCCAAGGACTAATAAAATAATCAACCAGGGAGCACGTTTTTTCGCTGCTGCGAATGAGTTTTTATCGACTGTATCAATATCTACAACCCCAGCAAGTTTAGAATAGTCATCAGAAGCTTCTTCATCCATTACGTCAATAATATCATCGACTGTTACAATCCCTAGTAAATGTTGTTGAAAATCTACAACAGGCATAGCCAGTAAGTTATAATCCTGCATTTTACGAGCTACGTCTTCCTGGTCTTCAGAAACTAAAACACTGACAACACGATCATTCATGATTTCTTGAATCAACGTATCTTCTTCAGCAATAATTAAATCCCTTAACGATACAACACCTGTTAAGCGATTTTTTTCATTGACGATGAAAATATAATAAATCGTTTCTGCGCTCGGTGCTTCATTTTTCAAAATGGTCATTGCTGAGCGAACCGTAGAGTTTTCCGGAATTGTAACAAATTCAGTTGTCATTATGGATCCGGCTGTGTGCTCTTCATAATGTAACAATGCGCGGATTTGTTCCGCTTCTTCTTTATTCATTAAAGTTAAATAACTAATTAATTGCGTTTGATCCAACTCTTTCATTACATCAACCGCATTATCGACAAACATATACGAAATCATTTCTGCCGCATACGTTGTATCCATTTCCTCTAAGTAAAGTTTATACTCATCATCTTCAATCTCACTCGTCTCAAATAAGACCGCCATTTCTTTTGGAGATAAATATAAATACATCTGTTCTCTGATTTCCGGAGTCGTTCTCTCATAAAAAATCGCACGATCATAAGGGTGAAGTGATAAAAAATCGTCTCTGAATCCGTGAATATCATTACTTTCAATTAAGTTAGTTAAACGCCCTTGATCAAGCTCTACTTCTTTCATTAAAGTCATTCTTGCACCTTCCTTGTTTACATCGAGTACATTATCCATTCCCTAAACTATGGGAATAAAACGTACTAATGTAGTAATTGGCTCATTCTTTCTTCAACATCTAAAGTGAACGTTCTCATTTCTCCAGTAATCGGATGTTTAAAAGACACTTCCGAACAAAGTAATGCATGACCTTGAATGGCTTGAAAAGAGCTACCATATAAATCATCTCCTACTATTGGACGACCAATACTACTTAAATGGACACGTACTTGATGTGTTCTTCCTGTAAATAACTGTAGTTCAACAAGATAAAAGTTATTCCATTTTCGGGTCCGATGAACGACCGTTTTGGCATATTGTCCCTCTTCGCAAACCATTCGCTCAATAATACTTTCGTTTTTTCGAGCGATCGGACGTTCGATAACAAATGGCAATTGATCAATGGAATCTTCTATTAAAGCACAGTATTTTCTTTCGAATTGTTCATTTTTAATTTGCTCATTTAATACATGATGATAATGTTTGTTTTTTGCAACCACAACTAAACCTGATGTATTCGTATCTAGACGCGTCACAATATGCACAGTGGAAAGGATTCCTTTTTGTTCAAAATAATAAGCAATGTAATTCCCTAATGTTTGCGAAGGGTGATTCATTGAAGGGATAACTGCTAGCCCAACTGGTTTATAGACAATAAGTACGGCATCATCTTCATATATGATTTCTAATGGACCTTTTTGTTTGACTAACCCGACACTCGCTTGCTCTTGTGGAAACCGAACCATCAGATGATCGCCTGGCGAAATAACAGCTCTTACTGTCACGTTATCCCCATTTAAAACTAACCCGCCTTCATATTTCAAAGAGGTAATTGTTCTTCTTGAAAAACCATGTTCCTTTAAAAAGTCATAAACAGATAACATAGCTTCACCCTTTGAAACAAAAGTTAATGCTCTATTCATCACGAACGTCACTAGCTACAAAGGAGTCGTGTACTCTTTCCCAGAAAGGAAACGCTCTAAATCTTGCAAATCTAACTTTTTGTTTAGCTACTTTATATTGTATTGATTTCACATTTTTATGCAGAATTTGTAGATGATCGACAGTCAACATAAAATCTGAACCACTAACTGGCGTTAATGTACAATTGTGATGAGCTGGTAACACTAATGGTGAACCAACTGTTCGGAAGACACGATTATTAATAGAGGCCATTTCAGTGAGTTGCATAGCCATTAAGGATGGATGAATAATCGCACCTCCAAGAGCTTTACTATACGCAGTTGAACCAGAAGGCGTAGACATACATAAGCCATCTCCTCTAAACCGTTCAAATAAACGACCATTTAATTCAACATCTACTACAAGTGTGACCCCTGGTGATTTAATCGTTGATTCATTTAGAGCGAGGTAAGTTTTATTATCTTTTTCATCTTCATGCGTAATTGTTACTTCTAAGAGTGGATACTCAATCACTTCATAAGTGTGACGTGCAATTGAAATCACTAATTTTTCAATTTCTTCGGGCTTCCAATCTGCATAAAAACCTAAGTGTCCCGTATGAATCCCTACAAAAGCGGTCTGATCAAGTCGATCGCTATATTTATGGAAGGCATGTAAAAGTGTACCATCGCCACCAATCGATAACACAATATCTGGCGATTCATCATCAAACTCAAGACCAAAATCAATCAAATATTGCTTAGCCGATGCTAATAAAGCATTCGATAAATCATCATTTCTCGTCTGAATTGCGAATTTCATTGGTGTTCCTCCTCTTATTTTTAGGTCTTCTTGTAGCGGTTTCTTTATAAGCTTTAAAATAATGTTGTGCATCATTAATTTCATCACGAATAAGAGACATTTCTTCATCAAGTCTAAAGGCCGCTTCTGCTGCATTTTCTAGACGATTTCTAATGTCTTCGGGTAAGTTACCTGCATACTTATAATTTAATGAGTGCTCAATAGACGCCCAAAAATTCATCGCTAACGTCCGGATTTGAATTTCTACAAATATCGTTTGTTCACCATTAATCATGTGAACAGGATATTCAATAATCATGTGGAAAGAGCGATACCCACTTTCCTTTTTATTTTTTACATAATTACGTTCTTCTACAACCTTAAAATCATTACGATCTCGTAAAGCATGGACAACAGTTTCAATATCGTCTACAAATTGACACATCATGCGAAGACCTGCAATATCCGGCACAGCTTCTTCTAACGCCTCGGATGGATGGAAAGGGATGCCTTTCTCCAATGTTTTATCGTAAATACTGATAAGTGGTTTGACACGCCCCGTAACAAATTCGATGGGGACATGATCATTGTTTAATTTATATTGTTCACGCATACCTTTTAATTTTACTTTCAATTCATCTACCGCTTGTTTGTATGGCGCTAAAAATACATCCCATTGATCCATCCTCTTCACTCCTTACCTTTCGTTTATTTTATTCCTCAACTTTCAATTCGTAATATGAATGAAATGATTGTTCAACAATTGATGTAAACTCTCCGTAGTTTCCATTACCTTCTATATTTAAGAGTAGTTGTTCTAACTCTTTAAGAAAATCAACTAACTCTAATGTGCGTTCGTCATTTAATAATTGAACTTCTTGAATGCCATTGATTAAAGCGAATTGTAAATCCTCAAATGTTTCTTGTGGGAACATTAATTGTAAATAATTCTCTTCTGTATCCAATAAATAAACAAAGCAAGCACGATCAGAATCAACTAAAAGCGTACCTGTTGCTTCCCCTTCAATTGGCTTTGATACTTGTACAATGATCCTTTGATCAATGACTTCTGTTTGAGTAGTTAAACTTTGCATTACTTTGCGTCCTCCCTTAATATAACTGTATGTTCAGTTTAACATATGGCATGTATACATGCATTCCTATTTATGATAAGTCCATTTGATTGTGAAACAACCGATCACTTGATAAAATATGAGTAATAGTAAGAACAAAGGAGTTCATTCGTTATGCGTAAACCAATCATTCCATATGAAGAAATCGGCGAAGAAAGATTGACACAAATGATTCATCTCTTTTATGAGAAGGTAGCAGTCAATCCACATTTAGCTCCCATTTTCCCTGATGACCTTACAGAAACAGCTCGTAAACAAATACAGTTTCAAACTCAATATTTAGGTGGCCCGAATTTATTTACAGAAGAACATGGACACCCTATGATGAAAGCTCGTCATCAACCATTTCCAATCACACCTACTCGCGCTCAGGCTTGGCTAGAATGTATGTCTGAGGCAATGGATGAAGTAGGTTTAGAAGGACCTCTTCGCGACACATACTATAAAAGATTGGTACTGACAGCCCATCATATGATTAATCAACCGGAGGAGGAAGAAGCGTGAATTCACAATCTATCCGAGAAGATCATTACCAAATTAGTTGTCCAAGACCTGTTGAATTATATGTATTTATCGACCCTCTTTGTCCAAGTTGTTGGTCGCTTCAACCTATCTTGCGAAGACTACAAGTAGAATATGAGCAATACTTCACACTTCGCGTTGCTTTACGTACATCTTTAAAAAATTTAAATATCAATGCAAATCCAAGTTGCCGTACACCTTATTGCGAAAATAGTAATCCTTCTTTTCCTAGCTTGGCAATTAAAGCAGCAGAATTTCAAGGGAAGAGAGCGGGTTTTAGATTTTTATCAAAACTACTAGACTACACTTTTTCTCAATCTAAAAATATTTCTTCATTTGACGTATTACTTGAAGTAGCTGAGGATCTCCACTTAGACGTTGACGAATTTGTACGTGATTTTAAAAGTCAAAATGCATTAAGAAATTTGCAAATCGACTTATTTTTAGCCTCTGAAATGGGTGTTTCTCAAGCTCCTACTTTTGTTTTCTTTAATGAGAACATTGAAGATGCTGGATTGAAGATCGACGGTCTCTATGATTATGAAGTATACGTTCAAGTCTTATCCGAACTTATTCCTAATGAAATCTTTGCAGAACAACCCCCTGCTATCGAACTTCTGTTAAATAGATTTGAAGCGATGACAACGGAAGAAATAGCGACAATTTATAATCGTTCGCTATCCGATACAGAAAGAGAACTTAAGAAAAAAGTACTCTTGCAAAAAATTGAACGACTCACAATTGATCAAGCAACCTATTGGAGATTGAAAAAAGATCAAGTTGTCTCCAACTATTTCTGAATAACATATCAAAAAAGCGTTCCTCTATACAAATCAGAGGAACGCTTTTTTTGAACTATTTCATAAAAAAAGAAAATCCGATTGCCCCTGGGGGGGAGCAACCGGATTTTACAAAGGGAATGGGAGAAATGTTCACGTTCAAACAAAAGGGGTGTATGTTTGGTTTGTGATTTATTTCACATTATTAATTTATCATGGAATAATACTATTTGCAACATTTTAGATTCACTCGTCACAATACTGTCAAAATTGAACATGAAAACATGACTATAACAACTAGTTTAAATAAATGTTTGCGTTTTCATAAATATTATCATTTCTTTTTATTATAGTCAGATAACTTTAATCAATCATAAAATAAGGTGAAAATGCATCAATAAAAAAATAACAGTTACAAATATTTTCATTTGCAACTGCTATTTTTTCAAAATTTAATTATTTTAATAATAAGTTTTCTAATTCGATTAAACGCTCTTCGAATACTTTACATGCATTTTGGATAGGTTCTGCACTTGTCATATCAACACCTGCAGCCTTTAATACTTCAATCGGGAAATCAGAAGACCCAGCTTTTAAGAAATTAGTGACATAGCGATCTACGGCAGGTTGTCCTTCTGTTAAAATTTGATTGCTCAATGCAACTGCTGCACTATAACCCGTCGCATACTGGTAGACGTAGTAATTGTAGTAGAAATGTGGAATACGTGCCCACTCAAGTCCAATAGCTTCATCTGAAACCATATCTTCACCAAAATATTTTTCATTCAATTTATAATATTCTTCTGTTAATTTATCAGCTGTTAGTGCGACACCTTGTTGGTCTAGCTGATGAATTAAATGTTCGAATTCAGCAAACATTGTCTGACGGAAAACCGTTCCTCTGAATCCGTCTAACCAATGATTCAACAGATAGATTCGTTCTTCCTCATCTTCTGTAGTTTTCAATAAATGATCGTTGAGCAATGCCTCATTAACTGTTGATGCAACTTCTGCAACGAAAATCGAATATCCACTATAATGATACGGTTGAGTTTGTCTTGAATAGTAACTATGAACACTATGTCCAAACTCGTGAGCTAATGTAAATAAATTATCTACATTATCTTGCCAGTTCATTAATATAAAAGGATTTGTTCCATAAGTACCTGATGAATATGCACCTGATCTTTTTCCTTTGTTCTCATGAATATCTACCCAACGCTCATCTAAACCTTTTTGAACGATTGATTGGTACTCTTCGCCCATTGGTGCAAAACTCTCAACCATAATCTTAGATGCTTCTTCATAAGGCATTTCCATCGCGACATCTTTAACTAAAGGTGTATAAATATCATACATATGATGCTCATCTAAACCGAGTACTTTTTTACGTAAAGTAACATAACGATGTAATAAGTGTAAATGATCATTAATCGTTCCAACTAAATTATCATATACTGTTTCAGGAATATAATTATTAGCTAAAGCAGCTTCACGTGCCGACCCATATTTACGTATACGAGCAGATACATTATGATCTTTTACAACGCCAGTTAATGTAGATGCGAATGTATTTTTAAATTGACCATAAGTGGCATACATTGCCTCAAAAGCATCTTTTCGCACCTCACGATTTTTGCTTTCCATTAAACGAATGAATCGACCGTGTGATAATTCTACTTCTTGACCATCCTCATCTTTTACAACTGGGAATTTTAAGTCTGCGTTATTTAATTTTCCAAATGTATCGCTTGAAGCCCCTGTTACTTCATTCATTTGAGCAAGAATAGCTTCTTGTTCCGCAGGTAAAATGTGTGGGCGATGCGCATTGAACTCTTCAAATTCATGAGCATATTTTTTCAATCCCTCATGTTCCTTCACATACCCATTTAATACATTCTCATCTACACTTAATAACTCAGGAGACATGAATGAGAGCGCTGTTCCTACTTTTGTATACAAAGACACCGCACGACTTTCTAATGCTTGATAATGGCTGTTTCCTGTGTCCTGGTCATGCTTTAAATGTGCATAAACGTATACTTTTGATGTTGCAGCTAATAATTCATCACGATATTGTAAAGCATTAAAAATAGCATCTGCACCTTGTTCAAAGGTTCCTTGGTAAGATTCTGCTTGTTGAAGTAATTCTTCAACATGCTTATAGGCTTCTTCCCACGCTTCGTCGGTTGCAAATATTGTAGTTAAATCCCATGTTTCTTCTAACTTCATGTCTTCTCTTGCTAATAATTTTGACATCTTAATCCTCCTTTAAAACTCTTCGGTATCCGAACTAAACCTATTTTCTCAATCTTTCAACTTTTTTGCAACAATTGTTCATAAATAATTATAGAAAGTTGCTCAAAGGAAAGCTCATCCTTTAAACATGGGGGTTGGACATAGATTTTTTTTAGAACTTGGATATACAGTGATAATGCTAAAATCAGCTTTTCATCTGAAGTATAATGAATTAATGTGGAATCGGCAAAGAGGTTTTGCCCCGTTGTGAAACAGTGAGTGACATAAGTTAATTGAAGAAGAAGCGGATCAATTGCTAGTTGAAATGTTGGAAGGGGTAAACCGATCCAGTTAGGCAGTTCAATAGACGGAATACCTAAGCGATAACTCATTCCCAAAATAGGGTTTTGAATGCCCTGACGATTAAATCTAAAGTTTTGAACGAGTCTTTTCATTCTGTCTTGTAACCATTGATCTGTATATTGTTGAGCTAAATGAGACAAATCTACACGAATTTGTTGGAATGGTACAGTTTGACTTTGGTAAGGGATTTTAGTGATATGCGTTAAGAAGTGATTTGAAGATAATTGAAGGCAATGTTCATATGAGATGAATTCGGAGTGATAGGGATCATATGCGATGATCTTAGAGGTTTCATTTAATTGCAAAATGGTTTTATAAAATTGAGTGAAAGACAAACGTTGAATATGAGTAGCGTTGGGAAAGGGTTGGTGCTTCATTGGACGAACAATCCATTGAACTTCATAATGTGAATTTTTAAAATCTTGGGTTCTTTGAATGATTTCCTCAGAAGAAATGATTGACCATTGGTACTCAATAGCGATTGGCTTGTTTCGAGTCACTAATAAATCAGGTCTCCTATTTAGAGAATGCATCGTGGGTTCGAGTTGTACGGGCAATTGATTTCTCAAAAAAAGTTCATATAACTTTATTTTTGTTTCTAAATGTTCAAGCGTTTCACCTTCTGAAAATTGAGATGTACAAATGGCACCTTTTCGATGAGAAAAATGTGGGGAAATGATCTGGCCTACTTTTAAAAGAAGTTGTTCATTACATTGTGGGCAATACCATTTTGATAGCTTGAGCTTCATGGCTTCATTTCGGCTCAAACGATATAATGTCTGTAATTGCCTACTTTCGTTATAAGCAACTAACACAAAGTTTGCTCCTCTCCGTCTTTTAATTGAGGTATGATTCAATGGTGAAGAAAATGGTAAAAAAAAGTAGCTATTCAAAACAAATAGCTACTTTTTTTGTTAAGCAAATTGTTGAACAAGCGTGGAAAAAACATCTTGGTTAACGATAGGAGTTCCGTATACTTCTAATACTTCGATAGTAGGTTTTACTGTACGTTCTCCATATTCGAGAATAATACTTTCTACATTTTTCAACGCTTCTACTTGATTTTCATCAATAAGCGTTACGTAGAGATAAAATTGTTGCTCATAGCCAAATAATTTTGTCTCTATTGGCAATGTCATCTTATGAATCGCTTTAGATAAATCAATTAATGGATCGATATCATTAAAGCCATATACACGCTTTAATGCTATTTTTTGTTTACTTGTCTCTTCTATACCTACCTGATTCACCGCTTCAAATAAGTCTCGAGCAATTCGATCAGACATAGACGCTAAATCAGTAGTTTGAAAATTCTGTTCCTCTGTTGGCTGTTCCATGAGGGACGTCTCTTCATTTTCTTCAGTAGTGGTTACTAATACTTCGATTCCGAGTTTTTTCGCATGGACTTGAATCCATAATGGACCTTCGACAATAAATTCTGTTGTTTCATTGATTTCATCCATCATATGCCAGAACAACTCTTCACTTTTTTCACGGTTATACCAAATATCATAGCGTGAATATCCGCGTGTCTCTAAGTCTTCATAAGTTAAATTGAATTTAATTGTATTGTCATTTACTCTTTCTATTTCCATCACGATCCCTCCTTACTAGTAGTATATCTTATCGGATGTTGATTTTAAATGAATAAGTCTAAACACTCATCACTTTAAGTGAAAAAAATGCCATCTTTTAAAAAAAGATGGCAGGAAAGATTCTTTTAATTAATTCACGAGTTTACGAGCTTCTAAAAGTTGATACGCTCTTACTTTTCTAGGCAAGAAACGACGAATTTCATCTTCGTTGTAACCTACTTGAAGGCGTTTCTCATCTAAGATAATCGGACGACGCAATAAACCTGGATTATCTTGAATCAACTCATATAATTTTTTCAAAGGTAAACTATCTAAATCTACATTTAATTTTTGAAATACTTTTGAACGAGTTGAAATAATTTCATCTGTCCCGTCCTCAGTCATTCTTAAAATTTGTTTGATTTCATCTAAATTTAATGGTTCTGAAAAAATATTTCGCTCTGTATAAGGAATTTCGTGTTCTTCCAACCACGCTTTCGCTTTTCGACATGAAGTACAGCTTGGTGATGTGAATAATGTAACAGCCATTCTTCGACACTTCCTTTCAATTTATAAGCAATCTATTGATTTCAATCGGCTACTTTATAATAAATATAATTTACAATGCTGATATCTTCATTATACATGGTATCATTCTCAATTGATAGGGCTTTTCTCAAATTGTTTAAAATAATTTACATTTTATTCCCATCCCATGTATTCATTGATAGAATAAGGTTTCTAATGAACTATACCCCTTATCTATTTCATTTAAACATCCATTTCGAATTGTTTTTTCTCAATTGAAAGTAACCGTTCTAATGTATAGTACGTTTTTAGTTAGAAGGAAGTTTCATTTTAACTCAAAATCAATTGCTTTATTCTGTCTCCTTCGCTAAAATAAGTATAAATCAATAGTGTTAAAGTTTGATGAAAGAAAGTATGTATTTGTTTACTTTACAGAGAGTCTAGGATGGTGGGAACTAGGCAAGGAAGAATACAGAGTGGGCTTTCAGTATGTAATTGCGAATCAAAGTAGCAATTAACGCTTGTCACGTTAAGACTTAGAGTGACTTATCTTATGGATAAGTAATTCGGGTGGTATCACGGTATTGTAGTCGTCCCTAGTTTAATTTAGGGAGGGCTTTTTTTATTGATAAAGGAGGAAATGATGATGAAAACAATTTTTTCAGGAGTACAACCTACAGGCACAGTCACATTAGGTAACTATATCGGAGCATTTCGTCAGTTTGTAAAGTATCAAGAGGAGTTTCATTGTATATTTTGTATTGTCGATCAACACGCAATCACTGTTCAGCAAGATCCAAAAGAATTGCGTCAAACGATTCGTTCTTTAGCTGCCATTTATTTAGCAAGTGGCATTGACCCTGAACGTTCTACACTCTTCATTCAGTCGGAGGTACCAGCACATGCCCAAGCCGGATGGATGATGCAGACGATTTCTTATATCGGAGAATTGGAAAGAATGACACAGTTTAAAGATAAATCTGCCAATCAAGAAAGCATCGGAGCTGGATTACTAACTTATCCCCCATTGATGGCTGCGGATATTTTAATTTATAACACACATTTAGTTCCAGTTGGTGAAGATCAAAAACAGCATATGGAATTAACAAGAGTACTTGCAGAACGCTTTAATAGCCGTTACGGTAAATCAGTCGTTGTTCCAGAAGTAAGTATTCCGAAACAAGGCGCTCGTATAAAATCACTACAAGACCCTACTAAAAAAATGAGTAAGTCTGATCCAAACAAAAAAGCAACCATTTCAGTACTGGATACACCGAAAGAAATCGAAAAGAAGATTAAAAGTGCGGTGACAGATTCAGAGGGTATTGTTCGTTTTGACGAGGAAAATAAACCTGGCGTTTCTAACCTACTGACAATTGAATCTGTTTTAAGTGGCTTAAGTATTGCTGAACTAGAAGCTAAATATCAAGGGATGGGTTATGGTGACTTTAAAGCAGGAGTTGCAGAAGCTGTTGTTGCTCACTTGAAACCTTTCCAAGACCGTTACCATGAATTAATGAATTCAACAGACGAGTTAGATCGTATTTTAGATCAAGGAAGAGATAAAGCAAATGAAATTTCTTCAAAAGTAGTCACTCGTATGGAAAAAGCAATGGGGTTAGGTCGTCACTGATTGGCCAATTCAAATGGTGAGATATAAGAGTGGGAGCCTACAATACACGTTGATAAATTATTACTTTTATTATTTATGATTTGCATTAAACCAATCAAAAAAACGCAAGAAATCAACTCATCACTGATTTCTTGCGTTTTTTTTACAACTTCTGTGAAAGTACGAATGTTTAATCTTCTAATGCTTTAAAAAGTAAAGAGGCATTATGCCCACCAAATCCTAATGAATTACTCATAGCATACCTAATGTTTTTCTCTTGAGGTACATCTTTTACATAGTTTAAATCACATTGTTCATCAGGCTCTGTAATATTAATAGTCGGTGGCATGATTTTATTCTTGATAGCTTGAACTGTAAATACAGCCTCAACGCCACCTGCCGCTCCTAATAAATGTCCCGTCATCGATTTGGTTGAACTCATTGCTAATTGATAAGCATGCTCACCAAATACAGTCTTTACTGCTTCTGTTTCGTATAAATCATTGTAAGGTGTGCTCGTTCCATGCGCATTGATGTAATCGACTTCAGTAGGATCCACTCCTGATTCCTCTAAAGCCTGCTGCATAGCACGTGCTGCTCCCTCCCCTTCTGGGGCTGGAGCTGTAATGTGAAAGGCATCTCCAGTTGAACCATAGCCCACTACTTCTGCATAAATTTGTGCACCACGATTCTTGGCATGCTCGTATTCTTCAAGAATTAGAATACCAGCTCCTTCTCCCATTACAAAACCATCTCTATTTTTATCAAATGGGCGACAAGCCTTAGCTGGGTCTTCATTCGTTGTTAATGCAGTATTAGCGATAAAGCCTGCCACAGCCATAGTTGTAATTGGCGCCTCTGCTCCACCAGTAATCATCACATCCGCATCTCCACGACGGATGACTTCAAATGCATCTCCAATTGAATTTGTACCTGATGCACAAGCAGTTACTGTACATGAGTTAATCCCTTTAGCACCATGATAAATGGATACTTGACCAGCAGCCATGTCAGGAATCATCATCGGTACAAAAAATGGACTCACTCTACGGTAACCTCTTTTTTGAAAAGTTAAAAATTGTTGCTCATGTGTCTCCATACCACCAATTCCAGAACCAATCCATACACCTACCCGAGGTGCAATCTGCTCATCAATTGTTAGATTGGCGTCTTTCACGGCCATAATTGAAGCAGCTAAAGCATAGTGAGTAAAACGATCCATCTTGCGTGCTTCTTTACGGTCGATATATTGTTCGATATCAAAATTTTGAACTTCTGCTGCAACTTTCACAGGGAAATCATCTGGATTTAAACGTGTCATCATTCGAATACCAGACTGCCCCTCTAAAATGGCTTGCCAAGTTGATTCAGCAGATAAACCTAGTGGTGTAACAGAACCTACACCCGTAACGACAACTCTCTTCTTCATTCTTCACTGACCCCTTTCTCTCATTTGCCCCATCTTAAACAAACAGCGCCCCAAGTCAATCCCCCACCAAAGCCAACAAATACTAATACATCGTCGTCTTTTATTTTGCCATTTTCTAAATCTTCAAAAAGTGAAATAGGGATGGAGGCTGCAGATGTATTTCCATATTTATGGATTGTTTTAGACATTTTCTCCTCTGGTAAATCTAAGCGAATTCTTGCCGCTTCCATAATCCTTGTATTCGCTTGATGAGGTATTAAATAGTCAATTTCATCTTTCGTTAAATTTGCTTTTTCAACTACGTTTAATGCAGATTCACCCATTTGTCTAACTGCGAATTTAAATACTTCCCGTCCATTCATTTCTATATGTTTGTCATGTTGAAGGTATTTTCCACCCCGTCCATCTGCACCTAGTTCGCTAGATAGAATGCCTCGTCCTGTCTGAACGTCACCCAGAACAATTGCACCTGCACCGTCTCCGAAGAGCACTGCCGTGTTTCGATCTTCCCAATCGATTAATTTTGAAAGTTTTTCAACACCGACCACTAACACTTTTTTATACATTTTTGTTTCAATAAATTGTTGACCTGTAATCATTGCATAGATAAAACCTGCACATGCTGCAGATACATCCATTGCAGCTGCATTCGTAGCTCCAATCTGCTCTTGAATCATTGTCGCTACACTTGGAAATGTTTTATCTGGTGTTACTGTCGCAACAACGATTAAATCAATATCCGCTGCCTCTACCTTTGCTTGACTTAAAGCAATTTTTGAAGCTTCTACAGCCATATAGGTTGTGGTCATTTCATCTGGAGCAATCCTTCTCGCTTCTATACCTGTTCGCGTACGAATCCACTCATCTGAAGTATCCATCCGTTGTTCTAAATCAAAATTTGTAACAATTTGCTCAGGAACATATTTCCCAACGCCAATGATGCCTACTCCCATTCACTGCCACCTCTTATTATCTATTATTAGTATCTGGTATTAATATTAATCCATAACGCTCTAAATATCAATGTTTTTCATTCTATTTCGTTCAATTTAGTGACACTCTAAAAAAACAATTTCTTTTTTATGGAGGGTTTATTGATTCTAAAAAACCCCTATGCTATGATAGTTGAGATAAAAAGATTACGTTGAGGTGAATTGACATGCGCTTTATTATGACATTTGTTTGGTCATTTTTATTAATTACAGTTCTTAACTATTTAACGACTTCTATTAAAGACACAGGAGAATTCATTTTAGAAGATGGATTTATTCCAGCAATTGGAATAGCTTTGTTAGTCTTTCTTTTAGCATCTATCATTCCAAAAGAATCTACACCTGACTACTAAAAAAACATTTGTTTCGTTTACTTAACGAAACAAATGTTTTTTTGGTTCACCGTTAAATAACGTTATCAACGTGTAAATCCTTTTAACTCTTTTTTAGACTATTTCAATATCCGGTATCACTACTTTTCTCTTTCCTACTATTTGTCCACTATCATTCAGTATGTCTCTTCGTGCAATCTTCTCTAATCTTTCAAATGTTTGAGCTTGTTGATAACCTAGCTTTTTTAATACATCATATATTAACAATGCCCATATTTCTTCAGAACCATTTTTCACCTTCAACGAAATGGCTATTCCTTCTTTTTTTAATGCTAATCCATAAACGCCTTGCGCGCCTCCTTTAGCGACGATATTCTTGTCTTTTAATAACTCTGTACAAATAAAATCGTGAGAAGCAACCATCGCTGGATAATCATTCATATTTTTTGTCATTTGCTGGATTGCTTCTTGTAACTGGATCTCTTCAAGTTGCTCAGGAACTGCCAACTTTAAAAATGCTCGAGCAATATGAGGTAACGGCAAAGCATAGTTAGGCAACCCACACCCATCCACTCCAAAATGAATTTTTTCAATAGGAAGACCTGCTAAATGGCTCATTATTTTTTCTACTTCTTGTAATACACTACTTTCTCTGTAAGCGTAACTGTCGATTGGCTCACCCTTTGCTTTTGTATAAGCGAGTAACCCAAAATGTTTCCCCGAGCAATTATGAATTAATTTGCGTTTCGGTAAATGAGAAGCAATCCATTGATGCTTTGGGGTTTCATTCAATGGATAACTTACACCACAAATTAAAGTTTGCTCTGCTATCGCTAATTTTTTTTGGATACTCGTTAACACCTCTAAATGTTCAGGCTCTCCACGATGCGAACCCATCAATATGGTCATTTCTTTATCAGTCAAGTTAAATATCTGTTGCACATTTGATAAATAAGTAGGCAATGCCTGAAAGGGTTTGGCAGCTGACCTTAAAAATACAGGTTCACTACAATCCCCTACAGCGTACACTACATTTTCTTCTCTATCTAAGATACAAATAGAACCATAATGAATATTTTCAACTAAGCCATTTCTTTCTTCCTCAACCAAAGGGATAACTTTCATAGCCATCCTCCTGTACTATTTTTTACCCATTTTAGCACATCGCATACCATCAATGCGTACAATAAAAAAACCATTGCTTACAAATTTATTTTGTAAGCAATGATTCATTCTCTTTCAAACCTAGTGTTCGCTCTCATTTGCTAAGAAACGATATCATTGGATTTGTAATGTACCGTCTTGCATAGAGAGATGAATAGGTTCTTCCCTATTCAGTTCATTGGCGATCATTTTTCGAGCGACTGCCGTTTCAATATTTCTTTGAATAAATCGTTTTAAAGGACGTGCACCAAATTGAGCATCTGTTCCTTGATTAACAATCCATTCGACTACTTCTTGATCATAAGTGAGCAATAATTGTTGCTGTGCTAGTCTGTTTTTTAAATCATTTAACATCTTTTCAGCAATAAGATGGAAAGTCTGACCATTGAGTTGATGGAACATCACAATATCATCTACCCGATTGAGTAATTCAGGTTTGAAGTATTGTCTAAGCTCAACCATCATCTTGTCTTCTATTGAAGCAGTTAACTCTTCTTCTAATAAAAGTTGGGAACCGATATTTGAAGTCATGATGATTACCGTATTTGTAAAGTTAACATTTCTACCCTGACTATCTGTAATATGACCATCATCAAGCGCTTGCAATAAAATATTAGAAACATCTGGATGTGCCTTTTCAATTTCATCAAGTAACACAACTGCATATGGATTTCTTCTCACTGCTTCTGTCAATTGGCCTCCCTCTTCATATCCAACATAACCTGGAGGTGCTCCAACTAAACGAGAAACTGAGTGTTTTTCCATATACTCACTCATATCAATTCGGATGAAGTGATCTTCTGAGTCAAATAAAGTTGCTGCCAATGTTTTTGCTAATTCTGTTTTCCCAACGCCAGTAGGTCCTAAAAATAGAAACGATCCGACCGGACGATTGGGGTCGTTGATTCCTGATCGTGCTCTCCAAATTGCTTCAGTAACTAATTGTACTGCATTATCTTGCCCAATGACTCTTTCTTTTAACGTATCATGTAATCGAAGTAATTTATCTCTTTCGCCTTCTACTAATTTAGTAACAGGAATACTTGTCCAACGAGCAACCACTTCTGCTACTTCTTCTTCTGTTACTTCTTCTCTTAATAAACGTTCTTCAGTCTCGCTCTCTAACGCATCTTCCATTGAACGAATTTCTTTCTCTAATTGCGGGATTAAGCCATGTTGTAATTCAGCCGCTCTATTCAAGTTAAACTGATTCTCTGCTTCTTCAAGTTCTCGTCGATAAGCATCTAATTGCTCTCTTTTCTTCTGAACTTGTTGAATTCCTTCTTTTTCTTTAGCCCATTGCTCGCGCATTTCTTTTGAAGAATCTTTCAATTCTTGTAGTTCTTGTCTCAAATCTTCTAAACGTTGGATACTTACACGATCTTCCTCTTTCATCAAC
>JASLCF010000003.1 GCA_030146155.1 Savagea sp. | reverse complement strand
TAATTGATTCAAATTCTTTGGTAGGGTTCTTATTTATTGAACGAACTATGAATCATCATTGAGTACTGGATGACTCTCTAGGTGAGTGAAAAATATATAATTTATTTGAATAAACTTAAAGCGAAGCAAAGAGACTTTGACGCCCAAGGGATTAAGCGTGTGCTTGAAATCCAATCGAGGAAGCGGAAGCTGACACGATTTAGTTCAAGCCACGCCCCTAGGCAAGTAAGGTCTGTTTGTGTAGCGATTGTACAGCCCTTGCTCGATTGCTGCCCTTAGTACCGAACCTAAATGATTGCAAGTTAACCCCAGGACGTTTCAAAATCTTATCTCGAAAATCAGTTCGTAAGTTCTGCACGGGTTTTTGAAGTTGCTTTCCGTTCACGTCTTCGCATTCAGTAAGGCAGATGGCAATCTTCCTCAACAGTTTGATGTGGTTCATGATAGAGCATTATCGTCTGCTGGGTAATCGCCTGATCCGCTTCATCCTGCTTGAGTCGATGTCTACACTTCAAGCATAGTTTCGGCTGATCAATGTTGTGAAGATGAAGTGGGTACTATTCAGTTGGTGGAGTATCAAAATTTGTTACATCTATTTACTCAACTGAAAGAAAGAACTACAAGTAAGCTATATTGTTCTATCCATTTACACCCCATAAATGTAATGCTTATTAAACGCTCACAAACTTAATTTGCTCAGAAAAAAACACAGTGTTGTCACACACTGTGCTCGTTTGAATCATTTATGAAATTAAGCGTTTCACAACGGATGACATCGTCTTACCGTCAGTTTTACCTGTTAATACTTCTTTCGCAATCTTCATGGCATCACCCATGTTCATGCCTTTTACAACGCCCGCTTCGCCCAGTAAACGTTCCACTTCTTCTTCGTCTAATTGTTCAGGCAAGAAGCTTTGTAATAACTTAATTTTTTTCTCTTCCATCTCGATTAAATCATCACGGCCTGCATCTTTTGCGCCTTGTAAGGCTTGGTTTGTTTGTTTAATTTCACGGTTTACAATTTCGATTTCCTCATTTGGTGTGAGAGGTTCGCCTTTTTCTTTCTCGCTTAAATCTAAGTTTGATTTTAAGATACTGAGCACACCTTTTGTTAATTGATCTTTGTCTCGCATCGCTTGTTTTAATTGTTCAAATACTTCTGTTTTCATCATCTTGCTTCTTCCTCTCTTTACTAATATAAGAATAGTATACCCGACTCATTGTTTTTGAAACAGTAGTTTGCTTGTCCGAATTTAAGAAATTATACAATTTGGCAATCAGGATACATCACAAAAACTTATGCTCTTTCTACAGTTAAGATTTGTCCATTGATATGATTCGCTTCCTCACTCGCCAGAT
The DNA here is from genome assembly GCA_030146155.1 of Savagea sp. Taxonomy (GTDB): domain Bacteria; phylum Bacillota; class Bacilli; order Bacillales_A; family Planococcaceae; genus Savagea. Next base: position 3,202 of record JASLCF010000003.1, on the reverse strand, counting down.
AAACAGCTAAACGAGCTACATCTTCGGGTTCGCCCATTTGAGGAACTGTTTCAGTTTCAATCGCATCATAGTCTCCGCGTTGTTCATTCGCTCGAACTACTGCTTCTAATTCATCAGAATCTGCAATACCCGGAGCGATGCCATTGACACGAATATTGTCTTTCGCATAACGATAGGCAGTATTTTTCGTCAACCCAACCACTGCATGTTTAGAAGCGGTATAAGTTGCTCCTGCACGGGAACCATGTAATCCACTGACTGATATATTATTAATAATAATACCCCCGCCACTTTTCAAAAAACAGTTCGCAGCTAAACGCATGGCTACCATTACTGCAGTGGTATTGACAGCAAAAATCTCGTTCCATTTCTCATTGGTAACGTCACCAATCGGCTCCATCTCATCCATAATTCCTGCATTGTTTACAATAATATCTATTTTATCAAAATGATTTTCGGCAAACTCAAATAATTGTTCCAACTGAACTTCTGAAGTCACATCCGTCACTGTCGAAACGGCACGTCCTCCACCCGCAATAATGGCATCTCTTACAGCTTCAGCGCGATTGAGCAACTTATCCGACACAATGACCTGAGCTCCTTCACGTGCAAATTGTTCAGCGATTGCTCGTCCCATCTCTGATCCAGCGCCTGTGACGATTGCTACTTTATTTTTTAATTTCAAGGCATATCACCCTTTCCTACCTCGTTCAATTCTATCATAACGTACTAATTTTTACCTTATTTTATTCTTTTATTACAAAAAATAATGTGAATTTGCAAGTTTTATAGGCTGAAAATAGTAATATTATATCAATCCCCTGCTTTATAAATACTTTTCTTCATAATTACTCATTAAATATGTAAAATTTGTGTAAATATTGAGGACTATCTAGTCTTTTATTCTAGCAAACGTTATACTTAAGATAGTAAAAAATAAGGAGTGATAGGAATGAAAGCAGTCGTTTATTATGACACAAAAGACGTACGAATTGAAGAAGTTGCCGAGCCGAAAGTAACAGACGGACAGGTGAAAATCAAAGTGGCATGGGCAGGAATTTGTGGAACGGATTTACATGAATATTTAGCTGGTCCGATTTTTATTCCTGGCGATGAACCTAACGGGATTACAGGGAAAGAACGTCCGGTCATTCTTGGGCACGAATTCAGTGGCGTAGTAGAAGAAGTCGGTGCAGGTGTTACAGGTATTCAAGTGGGCGATAAAGTATGTGTTAACCCAGCACTTACTAAAAAACAACATCAAAACCCGTTATATGACTTTTATAAAGAAGGAACATTTATCGGATTAGGAACAGATGGTGCGTTTGCTGATTTCGTCGTCGTGCCTTCTGAAAACGTTATTCCTTTAAAGCCAGAAACAGATTTGCAATTAGGTGCTTTAGTTGAACCGACAGCAGTTGCTTTACAAGCGATCCGTGAATCAGAAATGCAATTTGCTGAATCCGTTGCTGTATTTGGTGCTGGACCGATTGGATTAGTGACAATTTTAGCAGCACGTGCAGCAGGAGCAAAAGACATCTTCGCATTCGACCTATCAGAAGAACGTCTTGAAAAAGCAAAACAATTTGGTGCGACTTACACGGCTAATTCTGGTGAAGTTGACCCTGTTGATTTCATTAAAAATATTTATCCTGACGGTGTTGACCGTACATTCGAAGTGGCAGGTGTGAAAGCTACACTTGACCAATCGATTGCAGTTACTCGTCCACGCGGAATGGTTTGTGTGGTTTCCATTTTCGAAGGAGACATTCCATTTAATCCAATGCAACTGACAACATCTGGTGTAAGAATCTCTACTTCTCTTGGTTATGAGCCAGATATTTTTGAAGCTACAGTTAAAATGATTGAAAGTGGCCAGATTGATCCATCTCCAATGATTACAAGTGAAATTGAAATTGACGAAGTTTTAGAAAAAGGCTTTAAACGTCTAATTGAAGACAAGAGCCAAGCTAAAATCTTAGTTAAATTAAGTGGCGAAAAATAAGAAATAAAAAAGATGAGCTCAAAGGCTCATCTTTTTTATTGGTGTTTTATTTAACACCTTTCATTAATTTCTCAACTTTACCTGAGAATAAGAGTAATACAAGGGCTAGCACTACTGCAAGTCCACCGAGTCCTCCAAAGTAGAGTGCTTCTGTATCTTCACTATAAAAACGAACAAGTTGAGCGTTTAAAGCTTCTGCAGCCGCAATAGATAAGAACCAAAGACTCATCGTTTGCGCAGAGAATGCTTTCGGTGCAAGTTTAGTCGTTGCAGATAGACCAACTGGTGAAAGGAGAAGCTCCCCTACTACTGCTAAGAAGAAACTTAACACTAGCCAACCTGGATGAACGAGAACGCCAGGACCTGCTGTTAACGCTGGGATGATCATTACTAAGAATGAGAAACCAGCAAACATCAATCCATAAGCAAATTTACGTGCAATTGAAGGTTGTTTGTCTCCCCATTTCAACCAAAGGATCGCAAATAATGGAGAAAGTGTGATAACAAATAGAGCCGGAACAGATTGGAACCAAGCAGGTTGCAACGTGATACCTAAAAACTCTAAATTCGTACGTTTATCTGCATATTGTGCAAGAACAGTCGCACTTTGTTGGTAAATCGCCCAGAACACAACAGATGTTAAGAATAATGGAATGTACGCTAATAAACGAGATTGTTCCACTTTATCTGTTTTAGGACTACGATACATCACGACGAAGTAAACGGTTGGGATAAAGAGTCCTAAGAAACTCACAAACATAATGAAGCGTTCAACAGTTAACCAACCCATCCAAGCAGAAATTACTGCTGTTCCTACAATCGCTACTCCAAAAATACTAAAGTATTTCGCGTAAGATTTCTTTTCGTCTTTTGATAATGGGTTTTCAGGTTCACGTCCTGCAAGTCCAAGTGTTTTGCGGTGTGTTACCCAGTAATATAATAAGCCGAAGAACATTCCGACTGCTGCTAATGCGAAACCAACATGGAAGTTGTAAGCATCTGAAACAGTTCCTACGATTAATGGTGCAATGAATGCTCCTAAGTTAATTCCCATATAGAATAAACTAAATCCTGAATCACGACGGTTATCTTGTTCAGAATACATATCTCCAACGACAGATGATGCGTTAGGTTTTAACATCCCTGTTCCGATAATAATTAAGAACATTGAAGCAAATAATGCCGTTTGACCAAATG
>JASLCF010000185.1 GCA_030146155.1 Savagea sp. | reverse complement strand
GTTTCATAGGTGTCTAAATGAAGTTTCAGTACATTGTCAATGTAGCTGAACAGAGAAACTTTGTTTTCGCCTATCATCTGAATGATTAGTACAATACGTTCGTGAAACTCAGGACGAATATTCATCGTTTTTCCTGTTCGTGAAATCTCCTCTGATTCTTTGACAAAAATCGATTGATAATCAACTGCTTTGGCTTTCTTCTTTTTTGACTCTTCTTTCAAAGGCTCATCAGGTTCTTCTTTTGCATCTACTTTTTTAGATGTTGGTATTGGCTGTTCCAATTCTGGTCTGTTGCCCTTCATCAATGAACCCAAGATGAAATCTTCGTCCGATTCTTCATGTGTGATTATTTTCTTTCCCATCTTATCCTAAATTTAATATGCCAATAATCTCTTCAGCAAATAGATCCAACCTCGCTTGCTTTATCTGTACTCTATCAGCAGGAAATAAAGTGGAACGGAAAATCGACTTTTGTGAGGCTGATAAATCCTTCCTAAATTTCTTAGTGTCAGGCACAAAATTTTGCATCAACTGCAAGCCCAATTCATTTATGACTTTTTCGTACACTTCGTACAGATCCGTTTTTTCACGACCATCTACCATATTCCAAAAGAGGTGCATACCTTTGATATTTCCTTTACCTAAGGAGATATACCCTTCATTCATTGCTATAGCAAATTGTAGGGTGCTCTCAACGACCAATCGATCAGCAATCATGGGAGCGAAAATGTAGTCCATGTTGGCGATAAGGGTAAGCACACCTCTAGTATTAAGTGTTCCTGGTAAATCGAAGAATATTATATCAAAATTCTCTTTTGATGAATCAATTAATCGCCTTGCTGTTTCGGGTGCATCCATCGTATTGCTTGATATGACGGGATATATACCTCGGCTGTCTGTGGAAAATTGCGTGTACGCAAGTTGCTTGTAGTAAGGATCATTCATCACCAATTTACTCTCTCTATCACGCTCTTCTTTGATACTGTGTTGCGGACTATCACAATCGATAATGGCAACTGTCTTACCCAACACGTAATTGAAATAACTTGCCATAAGTACCGTAAAAGCACTTTTCCCTACGCCACCCTTTTGGGTACTAAATGTTACGAATATTGGTTCTTTCTTCATACAACTAATTTTTATTGATTATACATTTTATCTATAGTTCGCACATACGTTTACATTATCCCATGTCAGTACAATTGTATGTCTCATCTCGCCATATCACATTCATACATAACGTCATACGACATTAATTACACACCTATTTACATTTGTTCGTGCGTCTACACGATTGATGGGTCCTATTATCGCACAATTGCACGTTCGACTATCAATACGTTCGATGAAGCATACATACTAACAGATGTAATATCTCTCGTAGGCTCTTACCACTTATCGCACGTTTGTTGGTACGTACGAACGTAACAGTGTACCAACGTAACGACGCTTCTACGGATGCTCTTTCTCTCAATAATCCGTTCGTCAATACAAATGTAAGAGTGTACATACGATAAATCACTCATTTTTAATGTAGGTGGTAGCGGTTGGCAGTGGTTGGCACAGCTCACTTCCTATTTTGCCATATAGAATGACTCTAACTTTGCACAAACGAAATAATCTCGATCCCATATGGCAACATCATTCTCAAATAAGTTAATGTCAATCCATCCCATCGGGTGGATTTTGATGTTCGTCAGAACATAGCAAGGTGTGTTTTGAGCTGCTTGAAATAAATTTCCGCTGCTCAAAACCCTTGCCCATTCCTCTGAAGAGTCAGGGTAGGATCTTACGCCGAAGTTGTAAGATCTGATTTTCGATTAAAATGTAAAATTATGGCTATCACTACAGATAGTTTAATAAAACAAAAGAGGCTACGGCTCCACTAATTATCCAACGTAATGAAAAGTAAAAATGAAAACAAGCAAAGGAAAGGAGGCAGGATTCCCAAAGAAGAACCTGCCATCTTTCGCTATTCAATCAGTTTGAATGTAACTGAACACAATCAATTCTTGTCGCTCTTTGAACAGTCGGGAGTAAAAGTGAAAGCTCATTTTATCACTTCCTGCATCTTCAACAATACTGTAAAAGTTGTTCGGATTGATAAAGGATTGCAAGATTATTACATGCGACTGACTACTTTCTTCGGTCAGTTTCGGGCAATTGGGACAAATTATAATCAGATAGTGAAGTCTTTGAATTCCAATTTTACAGAGAAAAAAGCACTTGCATTTCTTTATAAATTGGAAAAAGCAACCATTGATTTGGTCAGTTTACAACAGCAAATTATTGCGTTGACAAACGAACTGAAGCAAAAAATAGATAGTCATGGTAGCCAAAATTAATTCAGGAAGTTCTTTATTTGGTGCATTAGCATACAACCAGGAGAAGGTAGATGCGGATGAAGCAAAGACACTTTTCAGTAATCGTATTATCCAAAATTCTGATGGAGCATATAATATGCACAACTGCATGGAATCTTTCGAACCATATTTGGCTGCCAATAATAAAACAGAGAAGCCAGTATTACATATTTCATTGAATCCTCATCCTGACGATAAACTGACTGACGAACAACTCTGTGATATTGCACAGGAATATATGGACAAGCTTGGTTATGGGGATCAACCATATTTGGTCTATAAACATGAAGATTTGGATAGAAAGCATATTCACATTGTTTCAGTACGAGTGGATGAGAATGGGCAAAAAATAAATGATTCTTTCGAGAAAAGACGTTCGAAAGATATTACCCGCGAATTGGAACAGAAGTACAATCTACTACCTGCCGAGAAGAAAAGACACTCAGAAGTGTTGCCATTAAAGAGAGTGAATCCCAAAGCAGGAGATGTGAAGAAGCAAGTAGCCAACACAGTTAAAGCACTGATAAAAGGCTATCGTTTTCAAAGCGTTGCTGAGTATCGGGCATTGCTTTCGCTGTATGGTGTGACTGTGGAAGAAGTGAAAGGAGAAATTAGAGGTAAAGCGTACAATGGACTGGTATATTCTGCATTGAATAATAAAGGTGAAAAGGTTG
>JASLCF010000128.1 GCA_030146155.1 Savagea sp. | reverse complement strand
CAAGAATTGTGGCGTCCAATTCTTTTAAAATACCTCGATAGTCGATCAATAAACCAAACTTTTTCATTGGATGAAGTCGGTTTACACGAGCAATTGCTTGAATCAGGTTGTGCTGTTTTAAATTTTTATCAATATAAAGAACAGTATTTTTAGGTTCATCAAAACCTGTTAAGAGCTTATCCACCACAATCAGTAATTTGAGAGAATCATCTTTTTCGAAACGCTCAATCACTTGTTTAGTATAGGCTTGCTCATCCTGAGTTCCTACATTCTCCTTCCACCATTGAGTCACTTCTGGGGTAGTCGATTCATTAACATCAGTATTCCCTTCACGACTATCAGGTGGACTCATGACCACTGCGGATTCAAATAGGCCAGCTTCATCTAAGTATTTTTTATACTTAATTGCTGAAGCCTTACTGTCACAAGCAAGTTGACCTTTTAAGCCATCATCAATATTTTTGACAAAATGATTGGCAATATCTAATGCGATTAATCGAATACGATCATCAGCAGTATAAAGCTGACCTTTTCTCGCAAATTTACGCTTTAAATCTGCTTTTTGCTGATCATTTAAACCTTCTGTAATACGCTCAAACCAAGTATCAATTGCACGCTCATTGACATCTAAATCTGGGATTCGCTCTTCATACAGCAACGGTGTTACTGTTTTGTCTTCCACTGCTCTTTGCATTGTATAGGCATGAACAATAGGGCCAAACTTATTCACTGTTTTTTCATCTTTAAGTAATGGCGTACCTGTAAATGCCACGACTGCAGCATTTGGTAGAGCTAGCTTCATTCGGACATGGTTTTCACCACCTTGGCTTCGATGTCCTTCATCAATCAAAACAATGATATCTGAACTCTTATTTACACACTCAGGAAGTTTTGTTGCTGAATTAAACTTCTGGATCAGAGAGAAAATAATTCGTTCTGTACCTTTACCGATTTGCTCTGCCAAGCGTTTTCCTGACGTTGCCATGGCGTTTTGCTTATCTCTTCTTCCTGCTAACTCACCACCTGATACAAAGGTTTTACTCAGTTGGTCTTCCAAATCCACACGGTCAGTGACGACTACAATACGACACTGTTTTAAAGCTTCATGTAAGATTAATGCCTTACTCAAAAAGACCATAGTAAAGGATTTACCTGAACCAGTTGTATGCCAAATGACACCACCTTCACGACCACCTTTTAAATTCTTTGTACTAATACGCTCAATGAGTCTTTTAATACCAAAAATTTGCTGATATCGAGCGACAATCTTTCCTGCTTTTTTATCAAAGAGCGTATATAAGCGAACTATTTCTAGTAGTCGCTCAGGCATCAATAAACTAATCAGCAATTGATCTTGACCTGTAACAGCCAAATCACCACCTGCAATAAGATTCTCATACCAATTCGAATCATCTGCTGAACGGTATCCGAATAGACTTTGCTTTTGTGTAGCATTCAATTTTTTATTCTTAAATGCATACATTTCTGCATCAGAAATGTCTTCTTCTCGCCATGCTGCCCAAAACTTAGCAGGCGTATTACACGTACCATAGCGTCCTTCATGTCCATTAATCGAAAGAAGCAGTTGGCTATAAGCAAATAGATGTGGGATCTCATCAGGACGTTGATTACGTAGGGATTGAGAGATCCCTTCGTTAATGGTTGGACCTTTCTTGACTTGACTATCAGGGCGCTTTGCTTCGATCACCACCAAAGGAATACCATTCACAAAGCAAACAATATCTGGTCGACGTGTATCGACTCCGCCTGAACGGGTGACGCAAAGTTCTTCAGTAAAAGAAAAGTTATTGTTATGGATATTATGCCAATCAATGATTGGGATGGTTGGCGTGACTTTCTTTCCATCAACGAATTCAGTTACTGCTATGCCGTAGAACAAATGGTTATACATCTTTTCATTGGCTATCAGCAGTCCTTCATTCAAAGCAGGGCTACAAAGTTCAGCGATTAAATTATCTACTGACTTCTGTGAAAGCGGATATTCTTGACCTGCAAACACAAAAGTACGTTTTGATAACTCATGACGCAAGATTTGACGTAAAACCACTTGGTCTTGCTTTCCATCACGGGCGATAAGTGCCTGTGATGGAGATAGAAATGACCAGCCCAAGTTAGTCAATAAGGCTAAAGCTGGAATTTTTGCACTATATTCTTCTTTAAACTTGGGCAAATAAGAGTTCATATAAATTCAGCTTATCCTAATTGTTTAAAAACTTCTTCAAACCATAAAACATCATTTATAGCTCTAGTTTTTTGATCTACGAGAATTACTTTTACATTTTCCAAATTTGAATCTAGGCGAAGTTTTTTCTTAATTTCTCTAGCGTTCTCTTTAGGATCTACAGTAATGATAAAAAGTTTCTTATCATGTTTTTCAATAAGCTCTCTGAATAATCCATTAATATGGCTATCATCTTTATTGAATCCGAATCCTATCGAGATGATTGCATCTACATCTTTATAAGCATCGAATAACTCTACATAGCGTCTCGACATTTCTACCGAAGTTAAGGGCTTCAATCCACTTTGAGTAAGCATAAATGGAACTAAAATTTGCTCACTTTCATGCAAATCTTTATCTTCGATCTGAATAACTTCATTTTTATAGGGATTATAAAAATCTTTCGTACTACCATTTAAATGAAAAACATCAATAGAAGGCAGATCTAAATCATCTGATATTTCTTTAAATAGATTATTATAGTTAGATGTACCAATAACTCCTACCTCTTGACCAGAATCAATTAAACCTTTGACATCGTGATAGTAACCAAAATCAGGTAAATCTGTTGGCTTCTGCGCAATAATATAATCATGGGCAATTTCCATAAAAATCGCCATTCTTGTAAATTTAGCCCACTCCGTTGATGGTGAAAATAAGTATCTAAAATGATCATCAATTAATTTTTGATAATCTAAAACGCTACAAAATAAGTTTTCTAAAATTTGTTGAGTTACCGCAGAAAATAAATCGACTAAACTTGCTTCTTCAGTTGTATTGAAGGTTCTTTTTTCACTCAGTAGTAGATCTAAAGCAGTTGAACCAACTCGATCAAATTCCAAACGAAACATACCAAAAATATCATCAAATATTGGTAAGTCATCAGGTGCTGACTCGAATAATTCCTCATTTAAATTTTGAACAAAGTCTTGTCCGTAAGCACCAA
>JASLCF010000120.1 GCA_030146155.1 Savagea sp. | reverse complement strand
ACCGGCCCACTCCTTTAAATAGGGACTAATCGAAGTTCTAAACATAGGCTTCATCTCATGAGGAGGTCCTGGAAGAAGAATAAAGGTCTTACCTTCTTTTGCTAAAGCCATTCCAGGTGCCATCCCATGTTCGTTAAAGAAAACCGTTGCTCCCTCTAAGACCAATGACTGTTTGCGATTATTTATCGTCATTTCACGTTCTTGGTGCTCAAAATAAGCCGTTATTTTATTCAGGGAAGGCTCATGTTGCACTAGATCAACACCCAAATGTGCGGCGATGGTTTCTTTTGTACAATCATCGGCTGTAGGGCCTAACCCACCGGTGAATAACAATAGGTCTGCTCTTTTGCTCGCTTGTTGAATACTCTCTTCTAAGCGTATAGGATTGTCTCCTACCACCGTGTGGAAATACACATCAATCCCTAATTCTGCTAATTTTTTAGATATATATTGAGCATTCGTATTCACAATTTGACCGAGTAATAACTCAGAACCAACCGCAATAATTTCAGCTTTCATATCAACACCCCTTACATTGAATCAAGTAGTACGTGACGATTTTTATAGAAATAATCAACACCAGACCAAACTGTAAAGAATAAAGCAAGATAAAGCATCACTTGACCTGCTGGGAAGTTCATCTCAATGAAAAATGCATTTTGGAATAATAAAATCACAATGGCTAAAATTTGAGTCACCGTTTTAATCTTTCCTAAACTATTTGCCGCAACTACTTCGCCACCACCAGCTAAAATCAAACGTAAGCCTGTCACTGCGAACTCTCGGCTAATAATAACAATAACAATCCAGGCTGCAGCTAAATTCATTTCTACTAATAAAATGAATGCGGCCGTAACTAATAATTTGTCTGCTAATGGATCTAAAAATTTACCCATATTGGTTACTAAATTATGTTTGCGAGCTAAATAACCGTCTAACCAATCAGTAATAGATGCAATAATGAAAATAAATGCTCCTATAATTTGTTCATTCATCATTGTTACGCCGCCGAATGTAGTCGTACCCATTCCAAAATCTGCAAGCATGAAAATAATAAAAACAGGAATTAATAACACACGAGAAAATGTAATCTTATTCGGTAAATTCATGTCGAGGCTCCTTTTCTCCATTCATATGGGATCCTTGAGTTCAAAGAAAAGCGTAAAAATCTGCATCACCCTCCGTGCACTCTGACGAAACGGTGCCTGCTTCGAACAATTGCCCTCACGAGAAGGCCAACCATTATTCCCGCAGGAGTTTGCAAATTTTTACGCATCGTTCTCCTTGGTTATCCATGAGGAGTTATTTTGATAATTGTAAAATGATATTTTGAGTAATATTTGGTGTTGTATACTCAATTTTTTGATCATTGATATAGATTTCTGTTGCATTTGTACGTCCAACACGAATACGAAGGGATTGTTTATCTGTCACATCTAGCTCAAGTGACTCCCCATTTTTCATGACATCCGCCCCACCTGGCTTAATTTCTGTACCAGATTCATCACGAACGCCAATCCAAGAATCGCCTGTTGTAATGATTTTCAATTGTAGTTGTTCTGGATGACTAACTGCAAAAGTCGTCGTCTCTCCTGCAGAACTGACTACTTCTATTTGAGGTGCAACCACTTCCGGCTCTGGTTCAGGCTCTTCTTCCACTTCTTCCTCAGGTTCTTTTTCAGGAACCGGTGTTGTTTTAGGTGGATCTTTTTGCTCGACTACAATGCCAGGTTCATCTTTCTCACCATTAACGACTTGATTGCCTTTCATGGAATTAGAATTCACCACAAAGAAATAAATAATGACAATGAGTGCAATAACAAAAACTGCAAAAATAAGTTTAGGTAAGAGTTCTCTCAATTCGTTATTCGTACGGATCTTTTGTCTTGTTAAAATCGGTTGCTCTTCGGGCACAACCTCTTCTTCATTTTTTTCTTCTTTAAATAAATGGAGCACTTCATTCGGGTCTAAATCTACCGCTTCTGCATATTGTTTAATAAATGCACGTACATAGAATGACCCGGGCATCATTTTATAATCTTCATTCTCAATGCCAGATAAATAGCGTTTTTGGATTTTTGTAATAGACTGCAAATCGTCTAAGCTATATCCTTTTTTCTTACGGGCTTCTTTTAAAAGCTCTCCTAAGCCTGTCAATTCTTTCACCACCCTACATAATTTTAAAAACGAAAAGCATCAAGTGCTTGACGGGTATCCAAGCGTTCTTGCTTTTCAAGGCGTTCATACGTAATCTCTTCTGTCTCATCCGTCCTCAATTCAATAATCGTATCAAAATCATCTAACGTATATTCTGAATGTTGCACAAACAAGTCAGGGTGTTCAATTACTTTTACAGCAGGTAAACTCATAATTTCACGAACGAGTTGTAAATGACGCTCGTCTCCGGCTTTTCTAGTCACAATGCCATCTAATATAAAAATATGTTGAGCACCATACTCATCTGCCTGTAAACGATGACGAACCGTTTGTTTAATCATTGTTGAAGATAAAAATACCCATTTTTTATTCGCTGAAACACTTGCAGCGACAACGGCTTCTGTTTTTCCTACTCTTGGCATGCCCCGAACACCGATGAGACGATGCCCCTCTTCTTTAAAAAGTTCTGCCATGTAGTCAACAAGGACACCTAAATCTTTTCGAACAAAACGAAAGATTTTACTATCTTCTTCTGAGCGATCGATGAACCGACCATGACGAACAGTTAAACGGTCATGCAAGCGAGGTTTTCGAATCTTAATTAACTCAATCGATTCCATCGTTCGAGCAATCAGAGCAAAACGCTCGATTTGACGATCGTCTTCTGTACGCAGTAACATGACGCGGCGATTATCTTCAAAGACACCGTTAATCGTGACAATATTCACACGCAATAGACCTAGTAAAGATGAAATATCACCCAGCAAACCAGGTCGATTAACTGTTATTTCATATTCTAAGTACCATTCGTTCATCTGCCTCGCCTCTTTTTCTGTATCTATACACATCATAACGGATTAGCGTTTGAAATTAAAGAAAAATCAACGGAAGAATTTAGGCAATATACCAACCACCATTAATATTCATTATTTCCCCCACCATATAGTCCGCTTGACCACTGACTAAGAAGGTTACCGCTTGTGCCACATCGATGGGCTGACCAATCGTTCGAAGAGGGATTACCTCATGAGCAGCCTGTAATTCCTCTTCATCAAATGACGCATTCATACGCGTATCAATCCAACCTGGGGCAATCCCATTCACTCGAATTCCTAAAGAAGCCACTTCCTTGGCGTATGCCCGTACGAAAGCGTGTTGAGCTCCTTTAACAGTTGAATAAAGCACTTCATTCGCTGCTCCTGTATGCCCCCATATCGAGCCTATAACAACGATATAAGAAGAAGAATGCTGTTTAAGCTTCGGCATTAATGCATTCATCACCTTAATGGGTGAATGCACATGTACTTTCCACAACAATTCCATTTCTTCATCCGTCGTATCTTCTACTAACTTTAAGAGTTCCATACCATGTGCAACGATAATCGCATGCAGTTCAAAGATGGACTGGGTAAGTGCTGGCACGTGCTCCGGATGACTTAAATCACATTGCACCACTGAGAATTGTTGCTCGGGAAAATTGTATTGTAATTCTTCCCATAGTGCATCGATTCGTCGAACATTACTTGAGTAATGTAAATATAAAGACCAACCTCGAGCGGCTAACTGTCTTGCGATTTCACTTCCAATGTCGCCAGAAGCCCCTAAAATTAAAGCAAATTTAGTCATTTTGAGAACCATTCGGAATTATTTTTAATGTCGTTACATTGTCTTCTTGAATAAAGGATTGCATCGCTTCAATGATATCTTGTGTGGTTAAGGATTCATACACTTTAATATGTGAAAAGAAATCGACTTCATGGAAGGTATAATGTGTGAACTGGTTCGCAATAAATTCAGGACTATTCAAGGCACGAATAAACTGTCCAATTTTACGTCTTTTTAACAACTCTAGCGCCTCTTCTTGAACGATAGACTCTAACTGTTCATAGGTTGAAAAAACTGCCTCTTTAAATGCTTCAGCGTTCTCTGTATCGGTACCAATCGTTGCAAATGAAAACGTATGCTCTAAAGTGAAGTCATAACCAAATGATTCATCAATAACTCCTTGATCATATAACGCATCATAAAAATCTGATTTCGTACCGTAGAGTAAATCCATTCCTAATTGAACAGCGAGTTCGCGTTTCAAATAAGCTGCTCCTTTTAACCCTTGAGCTGGTAACTTCAAACCAATCGTAAACTTAGGTTTGAACACATCCATTTCAATTGTTTTATCTTTTACAGCTACTTGAAGTGTCTCCTCTTGGATAGGATGCACAACTTCATCTCGGCGTTTACAAGATCTCGCTTCTTGATTGGAGCGGATGAGTGTCAGCATTTCTTCAGGTTCAAGCGCACCTATGACAAAGAGTGTCATATTTGACGGATGATAGAACGTGTCATAACAAGTATATAAATCATCCTTTGTAATGGCTTGAATCGACTCAACCGTCCCTGCAATATCAATTCTTACAGGATGTGTGTGATACATATTTTCTACAGCGCCAAAGTACGATTTCCAATCTGGATTATCATCATACATTTGAATCTCTTGAGCGATGATTCCTTTTTCTTTCTCTACTGTTTCTTTTGTAAAGTAAGGTTGTTGTACAAAGTCCAGTAGAGTGGTTAGATTTTCTTGAACGCGATCCGTTGCTGAGAATAAGTATGCCGTACGGGTGAATGACGTAAATGCGTTTGCAGATGCTCCTTGTTCACTAAACGTTTGAAAAATATCACCCTCTTCTTTTTCGAACATTTTATGCTCTAAAAAATGAGCGATACCATCAGGTACAGTGATTGATTCTTGTTGTCCTACAGGAATAAACTCTCGATCAATCGAACCATATTTCGTTGTGTAAGTCGCATACGTTTTTGAGAAGCCCTTCTTTGGCAACAAATACACCGTCAAACCGTTCGCTAGCACTTCTTTATATAGGACTTCATCAATTGAGGTCAGTTGAATTGTTTCCATCATCTACAAGTACTCCTTTCAATAAAAAGCTACCTTCTTTAACTACAGTTTGCATCGCTTCTTGAATATCCTTTGCAGTTACATTAGCCCAGCGTTGAATAATCGCATCCATATTCATCTCATGATTATCATCTTTATATTGATCAAACAATACAATCTGACCCCTAGGTGTATCCCATGCATTACGAACCGAATGACGCATCAAAGCAACCGTTTGGTTTAATTCTAACGCAGTGATATCGCCTTCTATCATCGCTTGAATTTGTTCATTAATCAGACGTGTAGCTTTCTCTGAAAGTTCCCCATCAATTCCTGCACTCACTAAGAGCATGCCGTACTGACTTAAATAACTACTGTGCACCGTATAGGCCATACTCTCTTTTTCTCTGACATTTTGGAATAACTTACTATGAGCAAATCCTCCGAGAATACCATTTGCAATTTGCATAATTGGAAAGCGGTCATCTCTCATCGTAATAGGCGTATGATAACCTAGCAGTAATTTACTTTGCTTCGTCTGTTGCGTCTCAACCTCTTCAAAAGCGGCTTTTTCTTGTGGAGTAGGTACTTCATAAGGAGCTATCTTCTTTCTCTCTCCAAAATCAAAAATCTGTTGCAGTTTTTCAACAAAATAAGCTTCGTCTACTTGGCCTACCACATAAATTTTAATAGGGTCTTCTTTCAACATCCGCTTGTATTCATCCACTAGACTAGAAGCAGTGATTTGTTCTACCACTTCCAGATTACCTAAGACAGACGCAGACGCCACATCGTTTGGACGCATGGTTTGTAGCAATTGTCTGAGTGCATAACGATCTTTATCATCATAAATCGCACGAATTCGCTCATCAATTGAACGTTTCTCACGACGAACAGTAGCTGCGTCAAATCCATCGATAGTTAAGTTAGGCTCATGAAGTGCTTGGTGCATGAAAGAAAACCATTGTTCAAATAAATCATCTGTGTGCACCCACTTTTCATTCACTGTCTCAGATAATAAAACAAAACGATGACGGTTTTCTCTTTTCGTAATATCCGTTACGAAAGTTGTGCCATAGAGTTCATCCAATTTATTTTTGAATTCAGCATAAGTCGGATATTGCTGACTAGAATCTTGTAGAACATTAGATAATACTGCTCGATGTGCTGCTTTTTCTGCTGTATATTCTGTTTCCCACTCTGCTAATAGAGTGACTGTTTTAAATTGATTTGTTGATCGAACATATAAATCAATTCCTTCATTTAATTGATAATGATTAAACATATTCCACCTCATCTTTAATTTTACACATACTATCCACTATACCCCTCTTTCCTACTGCCTTGCAATAGAAAAGCAGTAGGAGAATCTTTCCATAATCGATGCCTGTACAATGTTTTTTCTGTTCCCTCACTCTCTTTACTGAAGTTCCTTCATTCGAACAATAAAAAGGGAGAAAAAATGTGAAAAAATAAAAAACTTGCTACCTTTTAAAAAGGTAACAAGTCAGAAATACAATAGATTAACGGCTTCCTTTAATATAAGGTTGACCGTTTGCTTTAGGTGCACGAGCTCGTCCAATAAATCCTGCTAAAGCTAAAATCGTTAAGACGTATGGCAAAATGTACAGGAATACTTCAGGTACATTGGCTAAGAATGCTATATTAGCTGAACTAATTGATAAAGCTTGCGCAAAACCAAAGAATAAAGCTGCTCCCATTGCGCCTAATGGATGCCACTTACCAAAAATCATCGCAGCAAGTGCCATAAATCCTTGTCCATTAATAGTGGTATGGTCAAAGTTGCCAGTCATTGTTTGAGCATAAACTGCGCCTCCAATACCAGCTAAAGCACCTGACAAAATCACAGCAATGTATCTTGTTTTCGTAACGTTAATTCCCATTGTATCAGCTGCCATTGGATGTTCTCCGACAGAGCGTAAACGTAAACCGAAT
Source organism: Savagea sp. (assembly GCA_030146155.1). Taxonomy (GTDB): domain Bacteria; phylum Bacillota; class Bacilli; order Bacillales_A; family Planococcaceae; genus Savagea. The sequence continues at coordinate 4,113 of JASLCF010000120.1, read as the reverse complement.
GGCGTTTTATAAATAACGAACCAAGCAAGAATAGCGACAATAATTGCAAGGATACTTGAGCCATACACCGTTTTAAAGAACATCGGGCCAATCACCGGGATATCTTGTAAAATCGGAATATTAAATCTCGGAATTTTATAGTGAACATATTCAGTTTGCCCTTTACCAAACATCATCTTCACAGAGAATAATGCAATAGCAACACCAAGCATGTTAATCGCAACCCCAGAAACGACTTGGTCAGCTCTGAAACTAATTGAAGCGACCGCATGCATAATTGAAAATAATGCGGAAACGGCCATTGCAACCAGTATGGCAACCCAAGGCGTCCAAGCACCAAATGTACTTGCAAAAGCAAGGTTAAAGATAATAGAGATGAATGCACCCATTACCATCAAACCTTCTAACCCAATATTAACAACACCTGATCGTTCTGAAAAGACACCGCCGATAGCAGTAAAGATCAGAGGCGCGGCATAAGCAATCATCATTGGTACAATAAATATCAATGCGGCTACCATTTATTTCGCCTCCTTTTTCTTACTTATTTTCTCTAAGAATACTCGAATAATATAGCCAGAAGCTACAAAGAAAATAATTAATGCAATAATAATCGATACAATTTCAATCGGAATTCCTGCAGCATTAGGCATATTCAATGCACCATATTTCAATGAACCAAATAGAATAGCTCCAAATAAAACACCAATTGGCGTGTTAGCTCCTAATAAAGCTACTGCGATTCCGTCAAATCCAATTCCTGTAAAGCCAGATTTAGATGAAATATTTCCAAAAGTACCTAAGGCTTCCATTGCACCAGCAAGCCCGGCAAATCCACCTGAAATCATCATAGACATGATAATATTTTTCTTAACGTTCATTCCTGCATATTGTGCGGCATGATCATTAAATCCAACTGCTTTTAATTCAAATCCTGTTTTCGTGCGTTCTAATAAATACCACATCACAATAACCATTAATAAAGCTATAAAAATTCCATAGTGAAGTGTTGAATAATCCGTTAATTGTGATAAGAAATCTGAACGCAATGAAGCAGTTTCTTTAATTTTTTCTGTTTTAAAACTTCCACCAGAATTTACTTTAATGAGCGCGTTAACCACATGTAGTGCAATGTAGTTCATCATAATCGTAACAATGACTTCGTGAACTTGAAGTGTTGCTTTTAATAATCCTGGAATAAACGCCCATATTGCACCTGCGACTGCTGCTGCAAGTAAAGCTAAAGGTAAATGAATCACCATCGGTAAATCAAATTTCATTCCGACGTATGCTGCTGCAAACCATCCGACGATTAATTGACCTTCTACCCCAATATTGAATAGACCCGTTCTAAAAGCAAACGCTACAGCCAATCCAGCAAGAATATAAGGTGAGATTTGTCGGATTGTCTCTCCCATGGCATAGGCATCACCAAAAATACCATTCCATAAAGCAGTATAACCAATGATTGGGTTATAGCCACTGAATGCCATAATAATAGCTCCTACAATCAAGCCAAGAATAATAGAAATGAGTGGAACGAGTATGCTCTTCATTCGATTACTCATGTGTGACACCTTCCTTTGCTTCTTCCACATGTCCTGCCATTAATAAACCAAGTTGTTGTTCTGATGTTTCATTCGGCTTGACTTGGTCAACGATTTGACCATCATAAATGACCGCAATTTCATCAGATACATTCATCACTTCATCTAATTCAAATGAAATCAATAAGACTGCTTTTCCACTATCACGTTGTTCAATAAGGCGTTTATGTATAAACTCAATCGCTCCTACATCTAATCCACGTGTTGGCAAAGCTGCAATTAATAAATCGGGATCACGAGTGACTTCTCGTCCAATAATTAATTTTTGCTGATTTCCACCTGATAAAGCTCTAGCTAATTCATGTTCTCCTTGTGTACGCACATCAAATTCATCGATGATTTGATTCGCATATAAAGAAACTTCCTTGTAATTCATCACACCATGCTTGGACAATGGTTCTTTGTAGTACGTTTGTAAGGCAGCATTATAACCCACAGAAAAATTTAAAACGAGGCCATGTTTATGGCGGTCTTGTGGAATATGTCCGACACCTGATTCCGTAACAAAACGCGGTGTATGATTGGTAATATCTTGACCATTTACGAGTATTTGTCCTTGTTTCACTTTACGTAACCCTGTAATGGCTTCAATTAATTCAGATTGACCATTTCCATCGATCCCTGCAATCCCTACAATTTCACCTGCTCTAACCGTTAAATTTAAGTGTTTGACACGCGTTATTTTACGATTATCTTCAACGACCAAGTCTTTCACTTCTAAAATAGGTTGTTTTGGGTGAGAAGGACCTTTTTCTGTTTTAAATGTCACTTGACGTCCTACCATTAAAGAAGCTAATTCTTCAGGACTTGATTCGCTTGTCGTGACAGTCCCGATGCCTTCTCCTTTACGAATAACGGTCACTCGATCTGACACTTGCATAATTTCTTGAAGTTTATGAGTGATTAAAACAATTGATTTACCTTCTTTTATTAAATTACGCATGATGTTCATTAATTCATCAATTTCTTGTGGCGTTAGAGAAGCTGTCGGTTCATCAAAAATCAGGACATCTGCTCCACGATACAGTGTTTTTAAAATTTCAACACGTTGTTGCATGCCGACAGAGATATCTTCAATCATAGCGCTTGGATCAACAGCTAAACCATACATTTTAGAGATTTCCGCAACTTTTTTCTCGGCGTCTTTAATATTAATCACGCCCATTTTTGTCGGTTCACTACCTAAAATAATGTTTTCTGTTACGGAGAGGTTTTCCACCAACATAAAGTGTTGGTGAACCATTCCAATTCCTAATTCATTCGCGATGTTAGGATTAGAAATGGACACTTCTTTTCCATTCACTTTAATCGTTCCTTCTTCAGGTTGATACAATCCGAAAAGAACGTTCATTAATGTTGATTTGCCCGCACCGTTTTCTCCAAGGAGCGCATGTATCTCGCCTTTTTCAAGTTGGAGAGTGATGTTTTTATTGGCGTAAAATTGACCAAATCTTTTCGATATATTTAACATCTCGACTACGTATTCCAACAGTTTCACTTCCTTTATCAATATTATTCACTCATACAATTGAATCGTTTCTACTCAATTGTATCAATAAATAAGAAAAAGAAAAGCCGGATTGAACCGGCTTTAACATTATTTCTTTTTACGTTCTGGATCTTCAGATACTGTGATTTTTCCATCAGCGATATCTTTCGCAACTTGATCAATTTCAGCTAAAATATCATCAGAAATTGCTCCGCGTGAATCAGCTAAAATAACACCATCTTCAGCTAAACCATAAACGATTGTTTCTCCACCAGGGAATTTACCGTCTTTCGCACGATTAGCAATATCTTGAACAGCTACATCTACACGTTTTAACATTGAAGTTAATGTAACGTTTGTGCTGTCATCTACTTTACCTTCGTCGTATTGGTCAGAGTCTACTCCGATTACCCAGAAATCTTTGTCAGGGCTTGCTTTTTTCAATTCTTTTGCTTCAGAGAATACACCTACACCTGCTCCTCCAGCCGCATGGAATACAACGTCTACTCCACTTGCGTACATACGTGCAGCTGCACCTTTACCTAATGCTGCGTCTGTGAATGATGCAACATACTGAATGTCTACTTTAATATCAGGGTTAACAGATGCAACACCTTGTTCGAAACCTGCTTCAAAACGTTCGATTACTGGAATATCCATTCCACCAACGAAACCAATTTTACCTGTTTTAGTTGTTTTTGCAGCAGCAACACCTGCTAAGAACGCACCCTCTTGCTCTTTAAAGAGAACACTTGCAACGTTGTCACCTTCTACAACACCGTCAACAATTCCAAAGTACGTATCTTTTTGTTGGCTAGCAATATCAGAAATTGCATCTTCCATAAGGAAACCAATCCCGAAAACTAAATCAAAGCCACGACGTGTTAAACCATTTAAATTTGGTGCATAGTCCGAGTCATCTTCAGATTGAAGATAATCAAATCCACCGTCGCCTTTTTTAAGATTGTTTGCTGCACCGTATTCTTGGATTCCTTTCCAAGCTGATTGGTTAAATGA
>JASLCF010000067.1 GCA_030146155.1 Savagea sp. | reverse complement strand
TTCCGAGCGGACGCGTTCGGTGGGGCGCGCGGTGAGCTTCCTCGTCGCGAAAACCGCGCTCCTGCGGGATCTAACCTGTCGCGCTAATCCCACCCGAGTCGCCGCTCTGCACGCCAATCAACGAAAACTTCATTAGTATAGAAAATCTGAATCCTTCAGTCACTCCAACTTCTTCCATTCTTTAGTCGTTTAGCAAATACACGCATTGTTGCTTCTGAAGCACCCATTGGACGCATACCATTTGTATCTATATTCTGTTCAATAAGCCAAATACGGTAATCAGCTAGGACTTCTGGATATTGTGAATACTGTCTGATTAAATCGGATAGAAACAATTCCTTTTGTTCATCTTCTAAAGTACCGACAGCGCTATTTAACTCTGTCATAAGGCCTTCTACATCATACTTGGCAAGCTTAATTAGAACTGCTCACCATCTCGGGTGCTCTTTAAATACGTATCTTTAATCTTTCGCAACGTGAAATCGATCTAAAACAAAAAACATGTTTTAAAGTAATCCTGACAAGTAGTTATCCATCTTGCTCCATCTCCATAAATCACTAAATAATGGACTGAGCGCAGCGAGGGAAGCGACTGAGGCCGTGCCCGCAGAAAACGTCCGATTGGAACGGAGATGAATTGTGTTATGGATTTTTTATTTATTCCCACAAACATTTTACTCATACTGAGACTAAAAAACAGCAACCCATGAGGATTGCTGTTGGATTGACTATTATTGGAAAGCACCTTGGACAACTAAGGCTTCATAAAAGACACGTGCAATAGTAGTAATCGTTGATTCGTCGACATCGAACTTCGGGTGATGATGCGGATAAATGGCATCCATTGCTTCGTTTTTTCCTCCCACATAGAAGAAAGTGCCCGGAACTTGTTGTAAATAATAAGAGAAATCTTCTGCTGCCATCATCGGTTGAATCGTACGTGTTTGTAAATCTGCTAATTGGAGATGACAAGCTGTTTGTAGGGCTTCTGTTTCTTCAACAGGATTAATTAGTGCAGCATGGCCATAAATATAATTCACATCCACAGTTGCTCCAGTTTGAATGGCGAGTCCTGCCGCATGCTGTCTAATTTTTTCTTCAACAAGTACTCTTGTTTCTGGTGTAAATGTGCGAACTGTACCGAGTAATTCAGCTTGGTCTGGGATCACATTGTCAGCAAAGCCACTCTGAATCGAACCAATTGAAATCACTGCAGAAGCTAAAGGATCTACTTGTCTACTGACTATTTGCTGTAACTGTAACACGAATTGTGAAGCAGCAACGATTGGATCAATGGTTTCATGCGGTACTCCACCATGTCCCCCTTTGCCTTGAATACTCACTTGTAACACGTCAGCTGCCGCCATTGCGGGACCTGGGCAAAATAACACATCGCCCACTGGTTCACTTGCCCACACATGAGCTCCGTAAATAACGTCTACTCCTTCTAAACAGCCTGCAGCAATCATTCGTTCCGCCCCTCCAGGTGAAACTTCCTCAGCAAATTGATGAATACATACGACTGTCCCGTGTAGTTGATCGAGATGAGCATGTACGGCTTCAGCAAATTGTAATAAAGCCGCAGTATGTACATCATGGCCGCATGCGTGAGAGACTCCGTCAATTTTAGAACGGTACGGCACTTCTTTTTCATCTTGAATCGGTAAGGCATCAAAGTCTGCACGAAATGCCACTGTCGGGCCATCGAAAGCTCCTTTTAAATGGGCTACGACACCATTTCCACCTACACCTGTTTGAACACGAATACCGAGGTCTTCATAAAATTGTGCAATTTTCTTAGCAGTTTTAAACTCTTCATTGGATAGCTCTGGGTATTGGTGTAACTCTCTTCGAAAGGCTATCCATTTGTCTTGTTGTGTGATTAAATATTCATTCATTGTTTGTCTCATCATCTTAAATTGGCCCCCAATTGATCCATACACCGATGGTTAATGTAACAAGTGCAATCCCTACCCAGATGAGAAATAAGGGGAATAACCATTTTGCCCATTTCACCCAAGGTACGCCAGCAACTGCCAAACTTGCCATTAATACACCTGATGTTGGAAAAATACTATTTGTTAATCCATCACCAAATTGAAACGCTTGAACGGCGACTTGACGCGTAATCCCAATCATATCTGCAAGCGGTGTTAAAATAGGCATCGCAATCATGGCTTGCCCACTGCCTGATGGGACTAAAAAGTTTAATGCTCCGTTTGCCACGAACATGCCGATCGCTGCAAAAACAGGTGGAAAGGTTGCTAATGGCTGAGCTAATGCGTAAACGAGCGTGTCTAGGATTTGTGCTTGTTCCATAATGACTAATATCGCGCGTGCTACCCCGATAATTAAAGCACCATACACCAGATTTTTAGCTCCTTCTAAAAAATTTAGTGTGATTGCATTATAATTCATGCCTGCAAGAATGCCTGCACCTAATCCTAAAACGATAAACCAAGCAGCCATATGATTCATCGTCCAATTCCATTGAATCGTAGCGAAAATTAAAAAGATAAAACCTAAGGAAATCCAAGCGATAATTAAACGATGTCTCGTTGTAAATGGTTCTTTTTCAATCATTTCTTCTGCATCAAACTCTAAAATTCCGACGACACTTTTGCTTGGATCTTTTAAAATCGTTTTCGCATAACGCCACGTATACCAAATTGTAACAGCAACAATCAATACAAAGACGATGACACGAAATACGATACCAGAAAACATCGGAACTTCTGCAATCGTTTGTGCGATTCCTAATGTATAAGGATTAATAAAACCAACATTAAAACCAGCAAATGTAGCTCCAAAAGTAATCGCAACTGCAATGATCGGGTCTAATCGTAATGCACGGGCAATCATCACACCAATCGCAACAAAAGGAATGACTGAATTGGCTACTGCACCTACTGCTCCGCCCAATGCGAATAAAGTAGAGACAACAGCAATTAATAAAAACTCCTTCCCTTGCGTACGATCGATCGCCGATAACAAACCTGCTTTGATAGCGCCTGACCGTTCAACGACTTCGAACATCCCTCCGGCAAACAACACGAGAAAAATAATAGCGGCTGAATCAACCATGCCTTGCTGCAGACTTAAAAAGATATCCATAATGCCTGCAGGATTACTCTCTGTATAAGCAAATGTATCCGCAACGACTCGACTGACACCGTCTACTTCTTCCCTTTCAAATGAACCCGC
>JASLCF010000060.1 GCA_030146155.1 Savagea sp. | reverse complement strand
ACCAAATACTTTATATGTTATCGTTTTAAATTCTTCGTTAACCACTGTTATATTCAGAAACAAACAGCCTACTAGAATTATCACGATTCCTACAATGGAATTAATCACCTTCACAATATCCACCTACTAAAATTATTATTATTTCTATATTTATTTCGATAATCTATAGGCTATATCCTTTAAAAATCTTCCAAAAATGTCCTTTGGTAACACTTCATTGAGATTCTTTTATACGTTACCACTATTCAAAACAAGTGGATTGAACAGTATTCTTCAAAATTATTTTTCGCAGCGTCTCAGCATGTTATTTTCTATAAAAACAGCGACAAACACCGATTTAACAGTGTTTGTTGCTGTTACCAAGCTTTCATTTGGTAACCTTTTTTGTATTTTTATCTACTTTTGAATTAAAAAATTTATCGTATAGGATAAAAATGAATAAAAAAGAAATAACTGTTATAATGCTTTCATACCAAGGATTATTTCGAATAAATACATCTACTATAAACTACACAAAAGTAATACTAAGATAGAAAGTAATTTTATATTTCATAAAAGCAGTTCCTGTTAAGTTATTTAAAGTAGGTATTATTGTACATACCAAATAGTGACTTCATATGAACCATTTTTCTTTACTTTGATATTAAATCGATAGTGCCAGCTATAATCTTTTCCTGTTTTACTGATATATAATATTCTCTTTTTCTCAACATTAGGTAATTTCCCGTAGAGTATAGGCCCTAATATTGGAGTGTCATATAACACCATGGCCTAAGCAGCAGTTGCAATACGAGCAGTTGCGACATTAAACCAACCTTGTGTTGAAGACTGAGTATAATAATGATAACCTAATTTTTGCAAAATAACCAAGTTACCTTAAATTATTGTAAATTCAAGCGGGACCATATTTTGAACAAAATAGGCTGATGAAAATTTATTTAATTTACTGGTTAAATAGAATTTTTTATTGTCAAATATGCTAAAAAAACACTTTCACTATTGGAAAGTGTTTTTTTCACAAAGCAAGGCTAATGTATTTTTAGCATCTGCTATGGCATCTAGTAATGATGTGCCTAATTGATCCGTCACTGACACAATATCTTCTTCATCCGTCGGGGTATTTAAAATCGCGATAATATCAAGGCTAGGTTGTTGAATTTGTTTAAGTAAACGTAAAATAGCATTAATTGAGTAATGAGCACTTCTTAAACTTCGAATAATTCGTAGTTGCTCCAGTTCTCTTTCACCGTATAAGCGATTACCATTGTATAACCGTGGGACTGTAATCAGTCCGTTTCGTTCCCAATTTCGTACTGCTTCAGGTGTACTATCTAAAAGGCGTGCCACTTCCTTTCGCGAGTATGTACAAGAACTAACCGTCGATTCTGCCTTCAGCCATTTCTCAACAATTTTTGCAGCAGCTAGAGCATGATTATATTCGCGTTCTAAATTACTCAAATAGTTTATCGTGAGTTGTTCAGCTTTAGTAAAATCTTCTTTGCCACAAGCATATACAATTTCACGTGCCTTTTTTCGAATATCTCCTTGTACAATTTCACATCGAAAGAGAGTTCGTGCAACTTTTAATTGAAACAAGTGGATATCTGAATAAATACGGTAGCCATTTGCCTGCCTTGGAACAGAAGAGATGAACCCCCATTCCTCATATATCCGTACAGTGTTAGGGTGTAACCCAATAAGTGTTGCGATTTCTTTTGTTTTGTACACCCAATACACCTACTTCCATTTAAAAAATTTTATTGCTCCTCCTAAGCCAATGGCAATACATAAAGTTAAAATCACGATATGAAAAAGGCCATCTGTTAGTGACGCTCCTGTACTTACTTGTTTCAATAAATGAATACCATGCGAAAGCGGTAAAATGTCCATAATCCATTGAAATAGCCGTGGCATCGTTTCGTACGGAATCGTTGCTCCTGAAAACAGTAACATCGTAAAGTAAGCGACTGAACTCCAAACATTTGCTGCCTTTTGATCAGGTACTATACTTCCAATCAAAATACCAATGCTATACATTGCGAAAATGACAAAAATATAAGTGAGTAGGAATATCGGCCACGATCCCTTTAACTCATAATCAAATAGTAGATGATAAACAAGTGTGACGCCAATAAATGATACAAGTGCTGCAGAGAGTTGAATCAATCCTTGTGCAAATAAAATTTGGAGAGGCGATATAGGTGTCGCTTGGAATCGCTTTAAAATCCTTCTATGACGGTAATCTGCAATAGTTAATGGTACACCCATAACACCTGTTGCGAGTACACCTATTGTAATAACAGCTGCGTACGATAATTCAAAGTTAGAAATGCCTGTTGAACCGTCTTTGCTCAGCAAATAGCCAAATACTGTTGCTAAAATAATGGGGAAACATATGCCAAAAATAAGAATATCGATTCCCTTCCAAACGAGTTTCCCCTCAATTTTCAATAATGTTAAAAATGTACTCATAACCAATCCTCTTCGCCTGCGAAATGTAAATACGCATCCTCTAATGTGGATTTTCCGCTTAATTGAATTGCCTCTTGGATTGTCCCTTGAAAAACTGTTTCTCCATCTTTTAAAATCAAAATTTTATCACACAACACTTCAACCTCATCCATGTAATGGGATGTAAGAACAATGGCCAAACCTTTTTCCTTCATTGCTAAAAGCTGTTTCCAAAGCATGCGCCGTGCTTTTGTATCTAACCCGGTCGTGAGTTCATCTAAAAAAACAAGTTTCGGATTGTTAATTAATGCTAGTAATACTGCTAAGCGTTGACGTTCTCCACCTGAAAGAGATTTCACAAGTTGATTTTCCTTTCCAACTAAACCAAATGTTTGTAACAATAATGGTACATCAGCGGTTTGTCTATAAAGTGACGCCCACTGTTCACATGCCTCACGTACAATCAATTTATCTTGAAAGTTTGTTTCTTGAAACTGTACTCCTACCTCTTGAAAGACCTCCTTTCGATGAAGGACTGGTGATTTACCAAGCATAGTGAGTCCTTTGAAATGACTCTTTTCAATCCCAAGTACTGCTTCAATCGTAGATGATTTACCTGCTCCATTTGCCCCAAGTAAGCCAATGACTTCACCGGGTTCAATACTAAAGCTAATATTATTTACAGCTATTTTTGCACCGTATGTGACTGATAAATTTTTGACAGTTAACACCATATTAGTACCTCCTTTATTCGATTCGGAATTCACTATACCAAAGAGATGTGGGGGTGGTGTATTATTGGAGGGTTATATATGTGGATTTTCACTGGACTGAATATGGGGACGATGGTAAAGTTCACAATGGCATTATTGAGAGTGATTATATCTAAGAGTGTGATGATTTTAAGCGTCACACCACTTTCGTTACTAACGTAAGTAGAATTTTGTTAAGAACTATTTTGCAATGTGGTTAATTGTAAGGTATACTTTTAAAAAGTATCGTAAGAGGAGT
>JASLCF010000058.1 GCA_030146155.1 Savagea sp. | reverse complement strand
TTGGTAAAAGGGTTAGTTCAAGCGGTTTTACAACAACTTGAAGTGTTGAAACAAACAGAAACACAGTGAGCATACGTTGAATCATTTTTTTCAATGATTCCATAGAAAAAAGCAAGCCATTCACGTTTTAGTGATGGCTTGCTTTTTGAATGCCTACGATAAGCAATACAAGAAGTCCGAGAAACAGACTGAAAAATCCAATTGGTAAGAGAAAAAATGGCTCCACCAAAGTGCCGTCAGCTGCAACACGCGAACCAATCAGTCCTTTACTAAGTAAACAGAGTAAGCCTATACTCATCAAAATAAGTCCGCTCTTTTTCATTTCACATCTCTCCTTTTACTCAGTATAAAGGAAAATTCACGTCGGAGCGATTGAATACTGTGACTCTTTCTTACGCTTTTGTAAGTTATTTGCTTAATAAGATATCGACTTTTGAATAGGTACATGCGGTTCATATACTTCCATTGCAACGAGATAACGAGGATTTAAATAGCGAGTCGCTCCTTTTGTTCCGTAATGGATCAACCGAGTTGGATCTTTAAGGTATTGATTGCGAACCCTTTCCGCATCGTCTCCTACAAGTAACGTGGCTGATCCTTGATCTTTAATATGCAGGAAAACACGCCACTGATCTTCAATGGTTGCCCATTCTTTGAATTGACGTTCTCTCGCCTCCTCTGCCTTTGCTAAAATAGCTGATGCTTGACTGTTAACGATTCTTTTTTTCTTTGTCATTGTCTTGCTCCTTTAAAAATGTATTCGAACCCTTTTCAAGAAAGCAAAAAACACTCTCCCCATAGGAAGAGTGTTCGACCGTTCTCTTCCTCATCTGCCAAGCGTTACATCCGCTTGCTGGAATGAGCACCGTGCGTTTCCGTCGGTTGCTGCAAGTTCATCGGCCCAGTTGCCTCGCTTGCTCTTGATAAGGTATTCGTATTTTTACTATATCACCAAATTGTCTTTCTTGCAAGGACAATGTTTTTTTATTTAAATGGCAGCTTTCCATTCGCCATCCACTTGGACGCCAGAACCTTTAATCATCGCCATGACTGGGCAACGACTTTCTACTTTTTCCATGAGTTCATCAATGCGTTCTTGAGACTCTTGTGTAGCGATGGAAACATTTAACGTTACCGTTTGAAAGTTGGGAGTGACGTCAGGAACACCCATTAAACCACGGACATCTAACGTGCCTTTCGTATCAAAAGTAACAGCTGTGTAGGCAAATTGCATTTCTTTTGCAATGATTGCAATCATCACACTGACACAGCCATTTAATCCAGCTAACACAAATTCTACAGGGTTTGGCCCTTCATCTTTTCCACCTAAATTGGCAGGCTCGTCAATCAAAAAAGCCTCAAAGTCACGAACTTGGATAGCCGTTTGAACGCCCCCTGTCCATTTACCGCTTACAGCAACTTCAAATCTATTTTTATTCGTCATTTCAACCCACTCCATTTCATTGTACTTCCTTTATCATAAAGGGTAATGGGTACAAATGACAGATGAAAACAACTCGAAGTGGTACAAATTGATGACAAATGACCTAATCATTCCCTTTGATTGATAGGTATTTTAGGTGCTGATTGTGCTGCAAGTATGGCATGAACAATCATCCCTAGCATAACCGTCAACAACCCTATCCACGACAACAAAGAAGGGAATGCCGTTCCAAGCAATATCATTTCTCCAACTAATGCAAAAATAACTTCCATCGACTGTGTAGCTTCCACGCTAGCTAATCGTTGCATATCTTGTCTCACTAAATCGGTTGCTTGAAAAAATAAGACAGTCGCGATGACGCCTGAACTCACTGCTACAATGAGCGTTTGCAACGTTTGAGAAGTACTAGGTATGCCTGCAGCAGAATAACCATAAATAGCTAGCATAATCCAAAAAGGTAAACTAGCTAATGTCATGCCGAGCACTCTTGAAAAAGCATCTAATCTGCCATCTGTCAGCTCCATCATTTTACGATTGCCAAGTGGGTATGCAAAAGCCGCGATCAAAAGTGGAAATACACCAAGCATCAATTGGTCAAAAGCGATAGATTTCGCTTGTTCTACTTGCATTAACACAACACCAAAAACGATAATAAGAGAAAAGCCAAAGCTGCGCCAAGGAATTTTCTTTCTTATTTTTTGAACGCCAGTTGCGGTTTGTATTGTCGTAAAAAAGAAAGGAGCGAGTAGAATTCCTGCGACAATGGTTAATTGCCAGGTCCCTGCAATGAGCCAACCAGGAGCATAGACTGCAGCAAATGTGAGTGGCGCGTAAAATAAAAAGAAGCCGACAAAACTCCAAAGCATCCACGCGAATGGACGCCGCTTCATCTCTTGACATAATAGAGTGCCCTTCCTTTGATAAAGGACAAGTCCCAACAGTAAGGGTACCATCCAAAAAAAGCGTAAACTGGCACTCCAAGCCCAGTGCCCTCCTCCAACTTCCATCACGGCATTCAATACAAATGTAAAAGCAAAGAAAAATGCTGCCGCAACCCCCAATAGAATTGGTTTCATCCTCATTCCCCCAAACGAGTGTTTTTGTCAATATACCGTACTTTGTAAGCGATGGCAATGCTTATTTTCACATGTATGCACCGACTCTCAATCCTCTCTTGACAGTCTGTGCATATTACCGTAAGATATGAATCAATTCAAAGAGAAATGGAGTGAACCATGCCGATGTACAATTGATCCTTGCTAAAACCCACAAAGGTTGACCAAGGGATTCGTCTGTACATTTGCATGTATGCTCCATTTTACGGAGTCTATTTGTGTACGCCGAATCCTTCTAAACAAACGTTTAGGAGGATTTTTTAATGATTAAAAGAAGTCCTCCTGTCGAAAGGAGAATGAATATGCTGACCATTAGACAACTGCAGCATGCGATCAACGAAAGAATACTTTATCAAGTGAAGCAACTCCATATTGAAAAAGGCGCAATCATAGGGCTTATTGGCGACAATGGGAGTGGGAAATCCACACTCTTACAACAAATCCATCATCATCAAGGTAACCCTTCATCTGAATGGACCGGGAACCCTTCAACTTTTCTTCTACAACAAATGCAAACAGAGGGCTCATTAAGTGCTGGTGAACAGGTCCTGAAACAACTGAAGCATGCGTTTTTACAACCTGTTGATTTGCTATTACTCGATGAACCTACCAATCATTTGGACGAACAACATGTCGATGAATGGATTGCACAAATGAAACATGCCAAGCAAACACTCATTATCGCTACCCATGACCGTTATTTATTGCAACAAGTAGCGACAGTTATCTGGTCGATTGAGCACGGCAAATTACAAGTCTATCCAGGAAATTATGAACACTATCTTGAACAGTTAGCAATTAGAGAAAGAACCGAGCAACAACAATTTTCAAAACAGCAAGCATTAGTGAAACAAACGGAACAACAACTGAAAGCACTCTCTGACTGGTCACAAGCTATGCATCAATCTTCAACAGCCAATCACCATGAAAAAGCGATGGGTGCAAAAGAGTATTACCGCAAAAAAGCAAAACGAGCGGATCGTCAAGTGCGTTCTAAACGGCAACGATTAGAACAAACGCTCGAAAAGGAAGGTGTGGATCGCCCTTTAAAAAAGCGTCAAGTTTCATTTTCTATCACAGACCCTATGCCAAGTGGACAGCGACAAATCGGCCTACAACAAGCAACGATCGGCTATGATAAACCACTATTGACGGAGTTGACATTTCATATGCACAAAGGTGACCGGATAGCAGTGACTGGACGAAATGGTTCGGGGAAAACTGCTCTTTTACAATCCGTGCAAGGTCAATTGCCTTTACTTGCAGGCGAACGGTGGCAGTCCCCTCAATTGAAAATCGGCGTCTTACAGCAGCACATTCAATTTGCTGATGAACAGTTAACGATTGAAGCCTTTTTGGATGCGGATACGCTGGATGAAGTGAAACACCTTCAGCAGCAGTTGTATCATTTTGGTTTTGCGCCGTCGAGTTGGTCTTCCCCTCTTCACACGCTGAGCGGTGGAGAGCGAGTGAAATTACAGTTGCTTCAGTTTATTCATGAGGGCTGTCAGTTACTAATTTTAGATGAACCAACGAATCACTTGGATATGAAGTCTATTACAGCACTAGAACAGGCGCTACAATCTTATAATGGCAGTCTTTTAGTTGTTTCACATGACCGTTATTTTAGAGAAGCTTTGACAACAACTTCAATCAGTTGTGACCCTCTTCCGTCGAAAGATACCAAACTAACCAATGATGAATTAATGCTGCAACTGAAAAAAGATCAATTGCTTGCTGAATTAAGTATTGCAGAGCCTGGAACATCCGAATACTTTGCACTTGAACAACAATTTAATGAAGTCATTACCCAATTAAAAAAGGAGTGAATGGGATGAATCACAATGAAATAGAACAATTTTATCGACAACAATATGAATGGACGATGGATTATCCCCCACCTGCTGCCTACATGCAGGAAGAAGTAGCAAGGGTGAAACAACTTATTGGGCATCCACAAGGAAATGTACTCGAATTAGGTGCAGGCACTGGATGGTTTGCGAAAGCATTTGCCTCTTTTTCGAAGACTTATACAGCCGTTGAATATGTTCAGGTACTTGCTGAAGCGGCTAGGCAAAATGCCCCCGACAATCTACTTGTGCAGCAGGATGATTTTTATACGATTGCATTAGATGGCCCATTTGATACAATTCTTTACTTAGATGGCTTTGGCGTAGGCACAGATGAACAGCAAGTAGCTTTACTTCGGCGGATGGAAGTTTGGTTGGCTCGGAATGGACGTATTATAATCGATGTGTATCAACCGAACTATTGGCAAGCCATGCACGGGTTTGAAATGGATCCATTAGGAACAGGTGTCATTGAAAGAAGGTATACGTATGATGCCTCGAAGGAAGTCATGAGGGATACGTGGTGGCGTGTGGATCAACCGAATGTAACGACAACCCAAACGTTAGCTTGCTATTCCCCTTCAGCTTTTGAACAGCTGGCCAAACAAGCAGGACTTCAAGTTATCGATGCTTCTTCAAATGGAGGCTTTAACTTAACAACCGGTCAGTTTGAAGAAGAACGACCACTCGAAGACAGTTTAAGTATTCGTTTTGTGTTAGAAAAATGTAAATAATGATGTAAAAAGTATGATAATCTAATAATAGATTTTCAAAGGAGTGAGGCAAATGCCAAATCAATCATCAGTTACGATTCGACCTATTCAATCTAAAGATTTACATGGCTTATGGCAAGCAATTTATCAAGAGGAATTTCCTGAATGGAAGCGGTGGGATGCCCCCTACTATCCTCACGAAACAGTAGCTTATGAAACTTTTTTAGAGAAGATTGCACCGCAGTGGTTGGATTCTGAAAGTATGTGGGTCATTGAAACAGCAGAAGGTGTTGTAGGTACTGTCACTTATTATTATGAAGATGACACAAAAATGTGGGTAGAAATGGGCATCATTATTTATGAAGGGACACGCTGGGGGAAAGGCTATGGCACAATTGCTCTTCGCCAGTGGATGGATCATTTATTTACAACTCAATCTTTTCAGCGTTTGGGCATTACTACTTGGTCTGGCAATGAACGGATGATGCGTGTTGGAGAAAAACTAGGCATGCAATTAGAAGGTCGCATTCGAAATGTTCGTTTCTTTGAAGATGTGTATTATGATTCGATTCGAATGGGGATTTTACGTGAAGAATGGTTGAAGCAATCGGATAAAAGCTTGTCCAATCAATGACGTTGCTGAAAGAAATTTCTCTCTATCAATGAAGAGACTGGGATGGAACTTAACAAGTTAACTATTTGCTAAATTGAATACCACATTAAAAAACGTACGAAAGACAGCTATTGTCTTTCGTACGTTTTATTATTCAACGATGACTTCGCCTGGCCATTCTAACATACCACCTGTCATATGAGTGACTGTGTAACCATGTTGTGCCATGAAAGTTCCTAAGGCATGTGTTCGATTGGCTGCACGACAAATTAAAATGTAATTGGTATCTGGATCTAATTCCTTCAAGCGGCCAGGCACTGTATTCATCGGCATATGAACCGCTCCTGGAATCATCCCATATACCACTTCAAAATCTTCACGAATATCTAGCATATGTAAGTCTTCCCCTGCTTCAATTTTCGCGAGTAGTTCATCTGGTGAAATTTCTTGTAATGCTTTCATTGACATCCCTCTTTTTCTACAATTTCTTCTATCTTACAACGTTTATTCGCTCGTTTCATCTAATCGAGCTTGAGGTTAGACAAGTTTACTCATTAGCCATTCATCGACGTAAGCTCCATCAATCCATAAAGAATGACGCACGATGCCTTCTTTTTGAAATCCGAAAGACTCATAAAGTGCGCGGGCAGCATGATTATCAGCTCGAACAGTAAGTTCAAAACGGGTAATCAGCGGTTGGCTTTTTTCTTGCAAGAGCGTTTGAAGAAGCTGTTTACCTATCCCCTTCCCTCGAAATCCTTCGTAGACGCCCATCACGAGATAGGCACAATGTTGTTTACGTTGCAGTGTATTTCTTTTCACAAGTACATAACCGACCACTTCTTGCTTTGAAAGGGCAACCCAAAAAGGAGAAGTTTGTTGGAGTTGTTTCTCAAGTCTCCCTTTAGAAAGTTGGCGTTCACCTGGATTGACCATCATTTGACCTGACTGTTCAACAGATTGCATACAAGCAAGTAAGCTCTCTGCGTCCCTTGGCTGTGCCCAACGGAATGTAAGCATCATTCTTCTACCACTCCTTTTGTTTTATCTGGAGAAACGAGGGCATAGCGTTCCCAAATCCGGCTCTTCCACCGCCAAGCCATAAATAAAGCACGAATCCATTCATCCAGGATAATCGCTAAATAAACCCCCACTAAGCCTAAATGCATGTGAAACACTAAAAAATAACCTACAGGTAAACTGATACCCACCATTGAAATGACTGCCATGAATACAGGGAACCTTGCATCCCCCGCTGCACGTAACGATGCAATAATGACAATATTCATGGTCCGCCCTGTTTCTAAAAAGATTCCTAATAAAATGACTTGTGCACCGATACGAATAACTTCCGGGTCACTCGTAAATAACTCCATCAAAGGCGTACGGAAAGCAATCACCAGTGCCACTGAAACGAGTGTGAAAATCATACCTTGTCTTAAACTCCGCCAAAGTTGATGGTACGCAATGTCTTTTTGATTGGCACCTACATAGCGGCCCACGATAATCGCTGTCCCCATCGCAATCGCAAGTGCGAATAAATAGGTAAACATAGAAATGTTGCCCGCATACTGTCTTGCGGCAAGTGACGACTCGCCAACAAAAGTGATGTAGTATAAAAAGACAATTTGACAAGCTTGATAAATCACTTCTTCAAATGCAGCTGGAATCCCAACTTGTAAAATTTTTGAGATATACGTTGTAGACCAAGTGACGTAATCCTTCCAAGTGATACGGACTTCCATCAAACGATACAATAAGTAAAAGAAGACAACTAGTGCAACGGCACGGCTGACAACGGAAGAAATAGCAGCACCTTGCACACCTAATGCAGGTGCACCAAATGCGCCAAAAATTAAAATATAATTGAGTACGATATGAAGACCATTCATCCCTAATGCCACATACATCGTAGCTTGTGTAAAGCCATGCACACGAATAATCGCCGAAATCGCATTAATGACTCCTTGTAAGAAAATGGCTCCTCCTACAATCGATAAATAAAGCGTGGCATGAGCAAGTACCTCACCGTGCAGGTTCATCGCTTGCATCATCCATTGTGCAGAAAATAAAAAGACGATACTCATCACTAAACCAGCCAATGTATTGAGCGTAATCGCTAATGCTGAGATTTGTGAGGCCTCTTTCATGCGTTTACTTCCTAAATATTGACTGACGACAATACTTGCCCCAATGCCTACCACTTCTAAAACTAAAATGGCGATTTGGACGTACTGATTGGCTGCCCCAACACCTGCTACAGCCGCATCCGACACGCGGCTCAGCATGAGTGTATCTGCAATTCCCATTAACATAAATAGAAAGATTTCTAAAAAAATAGGCCAAGTCAGAGAGAATAATTTCAACTCGCCTGTTTGTGTAGTTTTTGCCATGATTATTTGCTCACTTTCATAAGATGCTTTTTAGTGTACCTTATTTAGTGAGAGATATCGACGGTTTTTAACGTTTTTATCCATTAATGGTTCTGTTGAAGAGGATCAAAGGCTTCGTCAAGCAAACATTCGTCACCTTTAACCCAGACGGGAAGTAGCATACCAACTTGTAAAGCCTCTAATTGTGAAGGAGTTAAAGAGGCATCTACCTGCATTGTTGTTGTTTGTTCCATCGGCTGAACACCAAGTTGGACGGGACGTTCTACTTCTCCTTGAAATAACGGTCCACCTTCATCGATTTGAACATCTCCCGTAAAACGCATCTGTTGCAGTGTGCCATTTTCAACAATGTCTTTTTTCTTCCATTGCTTGAGGATTAAACTAGCGAATATGAGAACAGTAGCAATGACTAAGACAAATATGAATCCAATCATTGAAGTCACCTCTTTCTTGAGTTGATACATGTTTACCCTTTCTGAACGAGACTTACTCCTTTTTCATATGTTCATCAGGTAATAAAAAACAACAACTTAAGATTGAAAGTTGTTGTTGGGCGCGCGTTCTATCGCTATTGTAAGGAGTGCATCGAGCAAGCCTTCTACTTTGCCTTGTGAGACGGTTGACTTGACGAGTGTTGCGCCTTGCCAATTTCGTTTGGTTTGACGTTCAATAAGTGTAGGCAATGTTGCTGGTGCTGCGCGTTCGACTTTTTGTTCAAGACGTTCGAGTTCTTCTTGCATCGCTTGGAAAAAAAGTTCAAAGGATGCTCGTCTTTCCAACATTTCTTCAAATCCTGGAACAGGCAGTGTGCGTTTTTTTCGTTTGTATTTCTTTTCATAGTTTTTATAAGCTACGATATCTAAAACGGCTTGTTGGATCAAAGCGTCCCACTCTTTTTGCGGCACTTGTTGTATGGCTGGTGATTGTGCGAGTAATACTAAAGCGAAATGTCGGATTTGCCATTGGTTTGACGTCCCTTGTTCTTGAATAACTGTCAGGTTTTCAACAGGGAGAGAATGGTAAACTTTTGGAATCCATTCGATAGGTACGTGATGAAGAAGAGATTCTGGTTGCTCTGCATGTTTGATTCGCTGTATGACTTTCGTTGTTTTTAGAAAAGCACGTAGTGGAAAATAAGCGATGACAATGCCGAGAACGTATTGAATGGAATAGCTACTGTCGACTCGGAATACAGTAAAGACAATAGCTGAAAAAACGAGAAAATAAACAATCAAATACATTCTTTTTTCATGAAGAAGTTGTTGTTGCAGTTGTTGTTGAACATTCGCTTCTTTTCCCTTAATGAGCGAACGGACGGTTAATAATTGTTGTTCAAATGTTGCATGCATAATGTTTCCCCTTTACGTTCATTGTTTTGCTAGTAGTATACCATGTTTATTCAAAAATTGTACTTGCATATCTAAGCAATTCATCATACAATCAAAAAGGTTTTTTATTATTTTTTGGATAGAAGGAGAAACATTATGTTAGATTTTAAACAATCAGAAACCGTTCTAAAAGTGATTGGTGAAGCCACTCGTTTAAAGATTTTAGTCGCATTATCAGAAGAAACGCTTTGTTTGGCAGATTTAGAACGTCGCATACAGGCGAGTCAATCTTCAATAAGTCAGCATGTTAAGAAATTAAAGGCAGTTGAATTAATTACGGAAGAAAGACGTGGGAAATGGTCTTACTTAAGCTTAAATACAAATCATGTCATTTATCCGATTTTAAAGGAATGGTTACATCTTCTTCCGAAAGAACAAGTCATCCACCCAATCCCACTTTCAATATAATCGGACAGGCAATGGCACGCTTTTCAACATCATTCATCGTAGAATCTCCTTCCAATTCATTATTGGAGGGTTTTTTGTTTAACATTTTTGTGGTAGTGGGTATAGAAAGTAAAAAAGGAGGATGCTTATGAAACGTTGGTTAATGGGGAGTTGCTTCCTTCTGATCTTAACAGCTTGCCAAGCACCTGAAGAGACACCCACTCTTTCCTCGCCCGCGATTGAACAATTTCAATCGGACGTCAAGCAAAAAGCCATCGCAATGGATGTGGTACATGAAAATAAAGCTGTCATTGCGACAGATAGTGTCGGACCAATGACGTATACAATTAGTGATTTATCACTGCAGACCGTAACCATGAAAAATAAAGAAACTGCTGCATTATATGGTTTACCGTTCAATCAACCGATTCCTGTAATGTTCTTACATGTCACTGGTGAAAATACTTCAGCTGACCCTGTCTCATTTTATTTAGGACAAGGTAAGGTGACGACCTCTACGCATGAGGTTGCTCTGCCCCACCCTGTTTTATCTAATCGAATTGACGGAGAATATGGACCTCGAGAAATTCAAACGGGGATGAATGCCTATGTGTTTTTAGATACTCCGTTGGATGCGCTAGAAAAGTTGACATTTGAAGTGAGTGCACCCCACCACAAAGAGGAAACTTTTGGAGAAGATGTTTCGATTCCATTAATTGATGCGATA
>JASLCF010000031.1 GCA_030146155.1 Savagea sp. | reverse complement strand
AAATAAGCTAAAGTATGGTCTGGGCTTACTTCTGCAATACATTCAACATGTAAGAATTCTCCTTCTTTGATGACCTCTAACTTTTCAATATCGACAATATCAGGATGGTCGAGCACGAGGTAAGCGATATGATTTAACATCTCTTCATCCGTTTCCCCTAAAACGCCACGTGCATTGTCTAAAAATACGCGTCCAACTACATAAAACATCATCAAGCCGATCACGATCGATGCACCACCTTCTACAGCGTGCCATCCGGTAAATTTCGCTAACACGATTGCAGATAAGGCAAGAATGCCACCGAATGTAGCAACAAAATCTTCCATAAAGACAAGTTTGGTTGCAGGTTTTGCGTTCCCCATTTCTCTAAACGCGATAGGTAAGGTGCGTAATCCAGCGTGATCTACACCAACTTCATGAGCAATTTCTTGAGAAGCTTTGAATAATACAATGAATTCTAGCACTACACCAATCGATAAGACGATGATGGAAATCCAGAAACCTCCTGAACTTGTTGGGTTTAGCATATGATGCCACCCTTCTTTGATGGTTTCATAAGAAAGAATGGCTACGATTAAAACTGCCCCTAAACACACCAGGTTGACGAGTCGCCCGAATCCTTTAGGAAACTGAGCCGTCGGTGCTTTTTTAGAAAGAGCAGAACCGATGAAGACGAAAAACTGATTGGCTGCATCACCTAAAGAGTGCATCATTTCAGCAAACAGTGCGACGTTTCCACTAAAGAAAAAAGCTACCCCTTTGACGACACCTAAAATAACGTTCACAACGGCTGCGATCAACGAGGAACGGTTGCCGTCTTTTAATAAATGAAAAAAATCCTTCATATCCTTCTCCTCCTTGCATTACGATACCTTACCCCTTACCATAAAAAGATAATCTTATTTAGGTTTTTTTGTTGGAGAGGTAGGGAAAAGAATTGAGAATCAATAGAGGAGGAATAGATATGAAAAAAGGATT
This sequence comes from Savagea sp., assembly GCA_030146155.1. GTDB lineage: Bacteria > Bacillota > Bacilli > Bacillales_A > Planococcaceae > Savagea. Next base: position 3,645 of record JASLCF010000031.1, on the reverse strand, counting down.
ATTAATCAATGGCCAATGGGTGATGAAAGAAGAAACGATTGCTATTCAATCTCCGTATACAAAAGAGACGATCGCAGAATTATCAAAAGGAACTGCAGCAGACGTACAACAGGCCATTCATGCAGCACAAGAAGCAGTTCAAGCGATGCAACAATTAACTGCTAGACAACGTGCGACCTATTTAATGCAACTTGTTGATATATTAAAAGAAAAAGCTGAAGAAGGAGCGACTATTATTGCGACAGAATCAGCCAAACCTTTACAATACGCACGTGGAGAAATGGCCCGTACAATCGAAACGTATGAATTTGCAGCAGAAGAAGCCAAAAGACAAACGGGCGAATTAATTCCAATGGACGCTTCAGCATCAGGGGATGGACGTTTTGCCTACACTTTACGCGAACCGATTGGCATAATTGGAGCAATTACTCCTTTTAATTTCCCACAAAACCTCGTGGCACATAAAGTCGGACCCGCACTAGCGACAGGGAATGTAGTTCTCTTAAAACCAGCCACACAAACAGCCTTATCTGCACTCTTTTTAGCAGAATGTTTACTTGAAACTGATTTTCCAAAAGCTGCCGTGCAAGTGATTACGGGAAGCGGAAAAGAAATTGGAGATGCTTTTGTAGAAGCTGAAGAATTGGCGATGATTACTTTTACAGGCAGTCCAAAAGTAGGGATGTCTCTAAAAGAACGTGCAGGATTGAAAAAAGTAACGTTAGAGCTTGGATCGAATTCTGGTCTTTTAATTGATGCAAATGTAGACATAGATGCCATCATGCCTAGACTTTTAATGGGTGCTTTTTCAAATCAAGGTCAAGTCTGTATTTCTGTGCAGCGACTCTATGTACATGAAAGAATCATGGATGATTTGATGCCGAGATTAATTGATGAAGTAGAGCAACTTAAAGTAGGGAATCCATTAGATGAAAATACCGATGTTTCCGCATTGATCACACCTGACGATACAGAACGTGTGCTGAATTGGATTGCAGAAGCAGAAGAAAAAGGGGCGACGGTATTAACGGGCGGAGAAGTTAAAGAGGGTGTACTCATGCCAACGATTTTAGATCACCCTCTCCCTGACACAAAAATCATGTGTGAAGAAGTGTTTGGACCTGTTCTTTCAGTTCATTCAATTTCATCCATTGATGAAGGCATTGCAGCTATCAATGACTCACAATTTGGGTTACAGGCAGGTATTTTCACCAAAGACATTGCGACTGCTTTTCGTGCCTCGAAACTTTTAGAAGTGGGTGGCGTCATGATTAACGATGTACCTACTTATCGTGTCGACCAAATGCCTTATGGTGGTGTCAAACACTCTGGAACAGGGCGTGAAGGAGTCAAATATGCAATGGAAGAAATGACAGAAATGAAATTAGTCGTATGGAATCAAACGATTGAATAGGAGTGAGAGTGTTTGAAAAAAAGAGGGGGATGGCTGCTTAGCTTGTGTTTGTTGTTGCTATTAACAGCTTGTTCAACACCTGAATCACAAACGAATGTTGAAGAGATGCTAAAAGATACAAAGTTACCAGAACATCTCATCAGTGAGTATACCTGGAAAGATGCAGAAGGCAATGAGAAAAAAGTGTATGAAGCGTATAACGAGAAGGGGCAACATAAATTGGCAATAGACGGTGAATGGGTCATCACAAAAGACCAAGATGAGTTCCTGGTCTATGATGTTCAAAATAAGGTGCTCGATCCTAATCAAAAAGAGCAGTTTTTAAATTTACCTGTATTATTAACTTGGCAAGAACTACTGCCCCTTATCTTTTCGAATGAAGAAGAGTCAGGATTTGCGACATTCGTATCAAAAGAAGAGCTAGCTGGACGTAATGTACTCGTTCTTACGCAATTCGAATCTAAAAATCAAGAAGAAGAACGCTTAGTCGCAAAAGTAGATGAAAAGACCGGTCAAGTCTTAGCTTTTGAAACCAAAGAAGGCCCTTCTCCTGTTTATGCTTCATGGGTTTATACAAAATATGATGTAGAAACAACACCAGCAGAAGTTGAATTAACCCAACAACTTCCGAAAGATACAAAAGTCTTAAAAAAGAAAAAATAACCTAAGAAACGCATAGAACAAGCAATTGCTTGATCTATGCGTTTTTAACATGATAAAACTAAACTGAAATTATGAATCGATCTTCTGGATAAGATTGAGCAAGTACATTTGAGGAAGAGGTTGAATTTATCGGATTAAACATATTCATTTTAAAAAATACACACAACGTTTTTGAATGCCAGACACACTATTGTGGTCGAATAGATGGAATTGTCTTGCGTGCTTGTGTATTTTTCCTTTAAGAGATTGAAAAGAAGGCATTGTTATTCGTATGATTCAATCAAATAAATAAGGCTCACTTCATTTTCACTACATCTAAAAGAAAAAACTTTTCTTGAAGTGTAAGCATCGACACGGGGCAGGATTTAGCGGATCAGGCAATGCCCCGCAGACGATAATGTGCTATCTCGAACTATATCAAACTGTCGAGGAGAATTGCCGCCAGCTCTGCTGAACGCGTAGACGTGAACGGAAAGACTCCGAACTTGAACACTGTTTTAAGATAAGATGGCGAGATCTAATGGCGAAATAGACTGTTACAACTTTTTTATAATATAACCTTAATAAAGTTAAACAATTATTGAATAAAATTAAATAAAATGTTAAAATATATTAAAGAATGAATAAAGGGGGATAAGATGAGCATTGAAAGACTACCTGAATGGATGCAAGATTTAGAAACTGAAGACATGCAGTTTATTCGTGTATTTCTACTAGCTTCTGGATCATTAAAAGAAGTTGCAAAATATTATGACGTCAGCTATCCAACGGTACGCTTACGATTGGATAAGCTCATTCACAAAATTCAATTAAGAGAAGAAATTGACAATGACCCAGTTGTTCGAATGATCAAACAACTGACATTAGATGAAGAAATGACAATTGAAGCAGCCCAAGCTTTGTTAGCGTCGTATCGAAAAGAAAAAGAGAAGGAGGAGAAGGGAAAATGATGTCAATCTCATTGTTAATGATTATCACCACGGTTCTATTATATATTGTATTACCACTCAGCATCATCTTCATTGTTTACTTTTTCTCTAGAAAAAATAAGCAAAAGCAACAACAACAAATAGAACGTGAAGAAGAATTAAAACGCATGAAAATTAAAGATTTATAGAGAAAAATGAATACGTCTAAAAACGAATGCATCGAGAAAAGGAATCAACCATCAGTGAGGAGGTTGATTCCTTTTCTTTTTTTCACAACAACTAGTCATTCTCTTAAAATTTTAACTTACTATATTATGGACATCATTATGGACATCTTATTTATTTTCAACAACCATCGTACTTAGTATATTTTGCACAACGTCTTTGTTGCCAATAGGTACTTGTTTAGTTTCGACCGTTTTTAATACTTCTTAAATTAAAAATCACGCTGAACTTATAAACTGATTTCGAAGTAAGTTTTTTTAAGTACCACTAATGTTATAAAGTGGTTAGGCATTCTTTGACGGTGTGAATAGATGGAATTGTGTTTAGTTCTTACATGCATTACCCGCATTTGATTAAAAAGAAATAGTTGATTGTTAAATTACTGAATAAATGAATAAGGTAGTCGCTCTGTCT
>JASLCF010000014.1 GCA_030146155.1 Savagea sp. | reverse complement strand
GAATATTGGAACTACTCAATGAAAAAGAGTCAGTAATAGGCGAAGAAATAAGGCACTTTCTATTCGTGATTGAATGGAAAGTGCCTTATTTTTATTTGAACAACTAATCCGTCAAAACAACGTAGGTTTTTCAGTGCCCTCGAATGAATGAGTTCTTCTCTTTTATTTTAATCATTTTTTGAATCAAAAAAAGCTAGATAAACCCTCAATTCTTAGGAAGTAATCCGAGGAATGAGATGTTTAGAGCTAGCGTTATTTTTAGTTATTTACTGTTGAACTGCTTTTTTAAAACGATCAAAACGTAAAGGTTCTGTTGGAATAATCGTCTCTGTTTTTCCAGAAATCAATTCTTCAATTAGTTTACCTGTTGCAGTTGCTAAGCTAATTCCATCTCCTTCATGTCCAGCAGCGATGTAGAACCCTGGGCATTCTTCCACTTCTGATACAATCGGTAAGTGGTCTTCTGTATATGGACGGAAACCTGTATATGCACGAATCATTTTAAAATCATTCATTTGCGGGAAGAATCTTAATGCACGGTGCGCTAATGTATGGACAACTTCCATATCAATTGCAGCATCATAGCCCACAAACTGACGGCTACTTCCAATTAAGAAGTTTTGGCTCTCAGTCGGTTCTAGTACTAGAGCTACACCATGTTCAGCAGTTCTTGCATCTACTTTTCTTTCACGACGGAATTTATTCATTAAGTAACCAAATTCCATCACATTTCGCATCATAACTGGTTGAGCACGTGAACCAACTAAAATATGTCCTTTACGTGGAATGATTGGAATATCAATGCCTAACATTTCACCAATAAATGGCGCCCAAACACCGGCAGCATTTACAACTTTATTGGCATGAACCGTTCCATTCGTTGTTTCGATTGTGAAATCTGTTTCATTCTTTGTCACATTTGTAACTTGAGCATTCGTTAACAAAGATAAACCAAATTGCTGTGCTTTGTGTACAAGTGAGTAACAGAACATGTACGGGTTAATCAATGAGTCTGTTTCACATTCGATTCCACCAGGGATATCGTCAGCGAAGAAAGGAGATTCTTTACGAATATCATTGTGATTTAGAACATTGAATTTTAATCCTGCATTGTTTTGAATCTTCGCCCACTCTGCAGCAGCTTGCATCTCATCATCATTGTCACAAACTAAAATGCTTCCGCTTTCACGATATTCAAACGGGAGTTCTAATTTATCTTGTAAATCGACAATTAACTCTTGACTCTTTAACGACATCAAGCTGTCAAAACCTGGATCTTTATCGACAATTGTTACGTTTCCGTCACATCTTGAACTCGTTCCACTTGCGATATCATTTTTTTCAATCAGTACTGCGTCAATTCCTGCTTCTGCTAAATAGTAAGCGATTGAACTTCCAACAATACCGCCACCAATTACAGCAACATCATAACTCTTCTTGCTCATTGCTAAACCCTCCAATTCTTTTTTAAAAAATTTTTCCTATATTCACACTTTACCATAAATGAACTCATTTTTTTATGTTAGAATGGATTTATTACAATTTATTTTTATTTCTTTTAGGAGGGGTTATTTTGCAAGAAGTTATCGTCTGTCGATGTGAAGAAGTTTCACTTCAACAATTAGAAGAAACAGCTAAGAAGTACAATTGTTCACCACGTGAGTTAAAATTACGTACTAGAGCAGGAATGGGATTTTGTGGCGGGAGAACATGTCGTCCAGCGGTTGATAAAGTTTTACTTAATGTCAATCATCATGCACCAACAGACAATGTACCTTTAAAAGTACAACCACCTGTTCGTCCCGTTTCTCTTGCAAATTTAGGAGGTGCGGTTGATGACAAGTAAGCGCATTATGAATCATCCTATCTTAGGTGATTTAACAAATCAAAAAGAAATTCAATTTACGTTTGATAATCAATCGTATACTGCTTATGAAGGTGACACAATTGCGTCTGCTTTACTTGCGCATGGTGTACGTACTTTAAGACACCATGAATTTTCAAATACGCCACGTGGTATCTACTGTAACATTGGACACTGCTTTGAATGTCGAGTTGTTGTAAATGACGACCCTAACATCCGTGCATGTATGACCCCTGTTACAGATGGTATGAAAGTGAAAAGTAGTCAAGCTGTTGCATCACCACTTGATCCATCTAATCCAGAACCACTACCAAAAACGTATGCTGACTTTGAAAAGTTAGGGGGGCATTCAAATGACTGATTTAATAATTATTGGTGCAGGACCAGCTGGTTTATCAGCAGCAATTGAAGCGAAAAAAAATAACTTATCAGTTGTAGTACTTGATGAATTCCCTAAAGCTGGAGGACGCTTACTTGGTCAATTACACCAAGAGCCAACTGGTGAATGGTGGAACGGGATTAAAGAAGCAGAACTATTAGTAAATGAAGCGAAACAAGCAAGTGTTGAAATCCGTTTAGGTGTTTCTGTACACCATATCACAAAAAATGATGCTGGTTTTATTGTTCATACACAACAGGAAAGACTGACAGCAACTAATGTATTAATTGCTACAGGTGCTGCTGAAAGTGCAATTCCAGTACCAGGATGGACACTACCAGGAGTCATGTCTATTGGTGCAGCTCAAGTGATGACTAACGTACACCGTGTAAAAGTAGGAGATAAAGGTGTAATTATTGGTGTTAACGTACTTTCTGCTGCGATTGCACACGAATTACATTTAGGTGGAGTCAAAGTGGAAGCGATGGCATTACCGCCTGCTAATGTTATTTCAGATGATCAAAGTGTACCTAAAGTAGTCATGGAACGCTTATCACGTATTGCTCACTTAGCACCAAGCGCATTTATCCGCTTTGGAAGTAAATTTGCTCAAAAGTCAGCATTTGTTCGTAATACAGCGGTTCAGTTCTTCCCTAAACAAGGAATTAAAATGTTTGGCATGCCTATCCATTTGAGAAAAGCGATTACACAAATCAATGGTACGGATAAAGTAGAATCTGTTACAATGGTCAATTTAACAGCTGATGGCGCAGTTGTTCCAAATAGTGAACAAACGATTCCAGCGGATTTCGTATGTATTGCTGGTGGACTTTACCCACTCGCTGAACTTGCAGCTGCAATGGGCGTTCCATTTAAATATGTTGAAGAATTAGGCGGACATATTCCAGTACACAGCGAACAGATGGAGACTGCTGTAGAAGGTCTATATGTTGCAGGGAATATTACTGGAATTGAAAGTGCAAAAGTTGCAAAAGCACAAGGTAAAGTAGCTGGATTAGCGATTGCTAAAAAGCATAATCAAGATTCACAATTAGATACTGTTTTACAGCAAGCAGTGCAAGCAGTAAAAGAAACAAGAGCAAATGCAACGATTCAGTTTGATCCACATATTGAGCGCGGAAGAGAACGTGTGAAAGCTGCATACAACCGAATCAGTGCAGAATAATACTAGTAAAGGAAGTTTTATGTCATGCGACTAAATGAACAGTATGGAAAATCTGGTTTTTTCATCGGTTTAACTACATTTTTTCTACTCTCCGTAAGTGTACGTTGGTTACTCGATGTCGATCTCGGCTTAAAAAACTACTTCACATTTTTTGTGTTTAGTTTAACGGTAGGAATTATTGCCACTTTGATTTTATTTTATCGATGGAATCTTGCATTTTGGATTTTCTTTGTTTCCTTAGTCCTTGGATTTGTTGAGTTATTTCGCAACTTTATTTTTGTTACTAGTGAGAATGCTGACTCCCTGGGTATTCTGGGACTCTATAGCTTCACTGCAATTGGTTGTGGAATAGGAATTATTATTCAACTCGTTCTTCTTTTATTAAAAAAAGCGTAAGATCTTACTCTTTTTTTGCTTATTTTAAAACAAAATCGCATTTCATATATTGAAACGCTAAATAAAAAAGTTTTATAATGGATATCGTCAGTGAAAGACAATCGCCTTCTCTTATAGATTGGAGAAGGCGATGGCATTTCGCTGACGTTATTTTCATTTTAAAGATCAATCTATCGCCCTCAAAGTAAACTACAGTTAGAAATTGCGTAAATGTAACGCTGTCTGAGGAAAGCCTACATCTCATAACAGTAAGTAACGAGATAAAAACATCTCAACAAAAAAGGCTATTGAGGATGTCAGTTGTTTCTGACACACTCAATAGCCTCCAAACCACTTCATCCTGAAGGACAAACATTCTACATCGACTTTATTTGATGTAGGACCCTAATCAAAAGCTCATTCAATTTTTACATTGAATGAGCTTTTTTATTTTAAATTGTATTCTTCAATCAGTTCTTCGCCAAAGGACTAGCCACGGTCACATGCTGATTTTAATTTAATTTGTTTACTTCGTAATTGTCCACATGCCGCATCAATATCTGCACCATTTTCATAACGGACACCACTTTGAATACCACGTTTCGTTAGAATTGCATGAAACTTCTCAATTGATTCTTGTGAGCTTCTTTTGTAATCACTGTGTTCATCGACTGGATTGTAAGGAATTAAATTAACATAGGCTAAGTGTCGAATATTCTCTAATAAATTCACAAGTTGTCTTGCCTCTTCTGGATGATCGTTCACATCATCAATAAGAATATATTCAAATGTGATTCTACGATTCTTCTGGCTAATAAAATATTGTACAGCATCCATTACTTCACGGATAGGATACGCACGATTGATTTTCATAATGGAGGTTCTTAATTCATCATTCGGCGCATGCAGTGAAACTGCTAAATTAATCTGAATATCTTCATCTGCGAACTGTTTGATTTTTGGTGCTAATCCTGATGTAGATACCGTAATATGACGAGCACCGATTGCTAATCCTTTTTGATCATTCACCACTCGTAAGAAATTCATCAAGTTTTGATAATTATCAAAAGGTTCTCCAATTCCCATCACTACAATATGACTGACACGTTCACCTTTACCGACTTCGTCTAAATGATGTTGAACATTCATAATTTGTTCTACAATTTCTCCGCCTGTTAAGTCTCTGTCTTTTTTCAATAAGCCACTTGCACAGAAACTACAACCAATATTACAGCCTACTTGAGTAGTCACACACACAGAATAGCCATAAGGAAATTTCATGAGAACGGTCTCGATTAAATTTCCATCTTGTAAACGGAATAAGAATTTGATTGTGCCATCCTTTGACACTTGCTTTACCTCTTGCTCAAGTGATGTGATGTAAAACATATGTGAAAGCTGCTCTCTAAAAGATTTACTTAAGTTAGACATTTCTTCAAATGTACGCACCCTTTTCACATAAAGCCAGTCCCATACTTGTTCTGCTCTAAATTTCTTCTCGCCTTGACTGATGACCCATTCGGTTAATTGATCTCTCGTTAGACCATAAATTGATTGCTTCATTCTAAACGTTCCCTTCTTTTTTTCCATTTAATCAGTATACTGTACGTTATTCACAGTTACAACCGAAACCTTTTATCTATTCAAGTATAACATGAAAAAAGACTGTCCCTTGACTATGATGCTTCTTCAAGTAAACAGCCTTCTTTTTATAGGTGATAACTATCAATAATTAAAAATAATGTAATACCTTCTTCATTTCTTCATCCGTTCCTATTGTTATTCGCAAGTAGTCTCCTAGTTCTTCTGTATCAAAATGTCTCACCAGTATTTTTTGAAGTTTCAATTCTTCATATTTCGCTTTTGCATCTAGCCCTTCTTTTTTTACAAAGATAAAATTTGCTGCGGATGGGAACACTTCGTAACCTTTTTTTACGAGTGCTTGCATAAACTGATGACGAGTAGTTTTTATTTTTAACACTTGCGCTTGGAAATAAGCTTCATCTTCAATAGCAGCTTGTGCTCCAGCTTGTGCTACTCGATCTACAGGATAAGAATTAAAAGAATCTTTCACTCGAATTAATGCCTCAATTAAATGTGCTTGTCCCATCGCAAATCCCACGCGTAAACCTGCTAATGCACGTGACTTACTAAGGGTTTGAATCACAAGCAAATTAGGATATTTATTAATTAAAGTAACAGCTGAAGGTCCCTCTGCAAAATCAATATAAGCTTCATCAACAATGACAACGACGTCCGCATTATTTTTTAAAATTTCTTCAATCGGAGCTAAAGGCAAATAGCGACTAGTTGGTGCATTGGGGTTCGGAAAGATAACTCCTCCCTCTGCTCTATCGTAATCTCTCGCTTGTATATTAAATTCATGATCTAAGGTTACCGCTTCATACGGAATATTGTAATATTCACTGTAGACAGGATAAAAGCTGTAACTGATCGATGGAAATTTAATCGTTTTTCCTGGTTCAAAAAAAGCAGAAAATGCAAATGCTAATACTTCATCAGAACCATTGCCTACAAACACTTCTCTAGGATCTAGATTTAAACGGTTAGCCATCGCTTGTCTCACTTTGAAGGCTGTTGGGTCAGGATACTTTTGCAAATCTTGCGTAATGGCTTGTTGCATCGCCTCAATTGCTTTAGGACTTGGTGGATATGGATTCTCATTGGTATTTAATTTAATGAAAGTAGAATCATTCACCTGCTCTCCAGGAATATAAGGTGTTAGCTGTTGAACTTTAGATGCCCACAAATAAGACATTTCCTTTCCCTCCTTAAGACTTCCGACGTTCTTTCAAAACACGTTGGATATCCGTAATTGAAATATTGAGCTCAGTCAGTAGGACAAGTACATGATAAACTAAATCCGCTACTTCATTCGTCACTTCTTCAAAATCATTATTTTTTGCACCGATTACTACTTCAGTCGTTTCCTCGCCTACTTTTTTTAGAATCTTGTCAATACCTTCTGTAAATAAGTACGTCGTATACGAGCCTTCTTCAGGTTGTTGTTTTCTTCGGTTGATTTCATCGGCAACCTCATGAACGACTAAATACAGGGACTCTGATTGTTGAATAGAAGTATAAAAACAACTCCGATTGCCTGTATGACAAGCCGGCCCTGCTGGTTCAACTTGTAGTAAAAGTGTATCTCCGTCGCAATCTAAACTGACTGACTTGACTTGCTGCGTATTTCCCGAAGTTGCTCCTTTTTGCCATAATTCTTGTCTAGAACGACTATAAAACCATGCTTCCTTCGTATCCAAAGTCAGTTGGTAAGCTTCTTCATTCATATAAGCCAACATCAATACTTCACCTGTTGTTGCATGCTGTACGATTGCCGGTATTAAGCCTTGTTCATCCCATTTTATTTTCATTTGTATCACCTTTACTCTTTCAGCTTATTTTTAAGATCTTGCACGCTTACTTCATTGAAATGAAAAACAGAGGCCGCTAGTAATCCTTCAATACCTTGTGCAGCTGCTGCAATGAAATGGTCAACTGCACCTGCCCCTCCACTTGCAACTAACGGTATCGAAACGACTTCTTGCATATCTTGCATCAACTTTAAATCATAACCCTTTTTGACGCCATCCTGTGCAATACTATTGATTACTAATTCACCAGCACCGCTCTCTTCTGCTTGTTTTGCCCATTCTAATGCGAGAATACCGGTCGCTTTTCGTCCACCTTCAGCGAACACTTCCCATTCTCCGGAAGTTCCTTTCTTCACATCCATTGATACGACTATTTTTTCAGAACCGAAACGAGTAGCTAATTCTTTTACAATCGATGGTTGTTGAATAACAATACTGTTAATTGACACTTTATCTGCACCTAACTTTAATAGTTGCTCTACATCTTCTATAGATCGAATTCCTCCGCCGACTACAAAGGGTACCGAAGTTTCTTTTGCAATGTCTTCAATTAAATCATAAAATAGTGCTCTCCCTGTGGTGGATGCGGAGATGTCATAAAAAACGAGCTCATCAACACCCGCTTCGACATATTTTTTGGCCTGAGTTAATGGATCTGCAACCTCTTTCACATTTTCGAATTGAACACCTTTTACAACTTTTCTTTCATCGATATCTAAACAGGCAATGATTTTACTCATACACATTACTCCTCTTTTAGTTGATTTAGTTGAATCGTGCCTTCATAGAGTGCCTTACCAATAATTGCTCCATATAAATCCATACGTTCTAACTGCTCAACATCTGATACTTGTGTAACCCCACCACTTGCAATCACTTGCATGGTTGTCGCTTGATTCACTTCTCCTAACTCTTTAAAATTAGGCCCGCTCATCATGCCATCTTTAAAAATATCAGTATAGACAATCGTTGCCACACCTATTTGTTCCAATGACTGAATTAAATCTAATGCTTTGACTTCACTGGTAGTTGTCCATCCTTCTGTTGCTACGAATCCATTCCGTGCATCGATTGAAACAGCGATTTGATCACCAAATTGTTCCACTGCTTGTTGTAAAAATGCTGGATTTTGAATGGCTGCCGTTCCGATGATGACGCGTTGAACACCCTGTTCTATCAATTGTTGAACTTTTTCAATAGAGCGCACACCACCGCCAACTTGAACTGGAATATTAACAGCTTGTGCTATAGCAGCAATCGTTTGTATATTAGGTGTTTGTCCACTTTTAGCCCCATCTAAATCTACTAAGTGAATAAACTTCGCTCCCTCCTGCTCGAAAGCTTTAGCCACTTCTACAGGTTGCTGATGATAGACCGTCTGTTGCGCATAATCTCCTTGAGTGAGTCGAACACATTGTCCATTTTGTATATCAATTGCTGGAAATATAATCATTTTCTTCTCCTATTCTAGTACGCCTTTTGTAGAAGGAATACCTGTTTGTAATGGGTCCATACAACTGGCTTGATTCAATGCTCTACCTAATGCTTTAAAGATTGCTTCAATCATATGGTGGGTATTTTTTCCATAGTGAACATTAACGTGTAAGGTCACCCGAGCGTGACTTGTAAATGCAATTAAAAATTCTTCGACTAATTCTGTATCAAAAGCTCCTACCTTATCTTTTAATCCTTCTACGTTATAGACGAGGAAAGGACGTCCGCTAATATCGATATTTACTGTTGCTAATGCTTCATCCATGGGCATTGTAAATTCACCGTACCTAGTGATTCCGCGCTTGTCTCCGATATTTTTATAAAACGTCTGCCCCAGTGCTATCCCAATATCTTCAATCGAGTGATGTTGGTCTACTTCTAAATCGCCTTTACACTGTACAGATAAATCAAATCTGCCATGTTTAGCAAATAAAGTGAGCATATGATTCATAAACCCTACACCTGTATCAATACTCGTTTCACCCGTTCCATCTAAATGAAATGTAAGTTCGATAGCTGTTTCTTCTGTTTTTCTTGAGACAGTTGATTCTCTCATTTGAATGCCCCTTTCCTGATTCGAATGGCTTGTGCATGTCCTTCTAGTTGTTCTTGTTCAGCTATTGTTAAAATCGCATCTGCTTCTCGAAGTAACGCAGCTTCACTGTAATGAATGACACTCGATCGTTTCATAAAATCATAAACACCTAATGGTGATGAAAAGCGAGCTGTACCTGATGTTGGTAAGGTATGATTAGGACCCGCAAGATAGTCCCCTACAACTTCTGCACTAAACTGTCCAATAAAGATGGCACCCGCGTGTTGGATTGCATCAACCGTTTCCACTGCATTTATATTCATTAACTGTAAATGTTCAGGCGCAATTCGATTCATCACTGCGATTGCTTCTTCTTCGTCACGCACTAGAATAATTGCTCCTTCATTAAGAATAGATTCTTCTGCAATTTTCTTTCTTTTCAGCCGACTCAATTGTTGTTTTACTTCTGCTTGGATAGTCAAAGCAACTTGTTCTGATACCGTCACACAAATAGCTTGGGCGCGCTCATCATGTTCCGCTTGTGATAATAAATCTGCTGCTGCGAATGAAGGATTAGTTGACTCATCAGCATAAATACATATTTCACTTGGGCCTGCAATCATATCGATCGCTACATCGCCAAATACCCATTTTTTTGCACGTGCGACAAATTGATTGCCTGGTCCTGTGATTTTATCCACTTTTGGAATAGAAGCAGTACCATACGCCAATGCCGCGATTGCTTGAGCCCCGCCTACTTTAATTATTTTTTTCACTCCGGCAATTTGAGCAGCTGCGAGTATAACAGGGTCGATTGTCCCGTCAGCTCTTGGAGGCGTAGCTATTATTAATTCTTTCACACCTGCAATTTGTGCAGGTATTACATTCATTAAGACGGTTGAGGGGTAGACGGCTTTTCCACCAGGTACATAGATTCCCACTCGTTCTATCGGTGTAATTTTTTGACCGAGTGTAACGCCAGGTCTAAAGTTATCGTACCAAGAAGCTTCTTTTTGCTTTTCATGAAACATTTCAATTTGTTGTTTGGCTTGCATAAGAGCCTGCTTTAATTCATTAGGTATCTCAGCTAAAGCACTTTCAAATTCTTCCTCTTGAACGTATAACTGTTCTAACTTTGCCCCATCAAACTGCTCTGTATATTCAAGGAGTGCTTGATCTCCTCTTTTTTGAACTTCTTGGATAATGGAAAGAACTAAATCGTCTACCTTAGTATTTAATTGTGAAATGCCAGAGCGATTCGATTGAAAAAATGCCTCAGCTGTTACTATTTTCATCATGCTTCATTCCTTCCTGAAATTGCTCCAGTAATACCGTTACTTCTTTTGTTTTGATTGCATAAGATGCTTTATTCACAATGATTCGTGCACTACTTTTCGCAATTTCTTCTAATACAATTAAGCCATTTTCTTTCAAAGTTGTGCCTGTTTCCACAATATCTACAATGACGTCAGACATACCGATTAAAGGGGCTAATTCAATAGAACCGTTCAACCGAATAATCTCCACGGGTTGTTTTTTCTTTGCAAAGTAAGTCATGGCAATCCGCGGATACTTCGTAGCTACAATTAATTTTGAACGATTGCTTAACTCCGTATCAGGATACCCCGCAATCACAATCTGACAATTACTCATTTTCAAATCGACAAGTTCATACACTTCTTTTTGTTCTTCCATGATGACATCTTTTCCAACAATCCCAATATCTGCTGCTCCTGTTTCTACATAAGTAGGAACATCAACGGCTTTTACAAAGAGTAGACGATAACGATTCGTGTCATCTGTAATCACTAATTTTCTAGTGTCTTCTGTAAATTCAGAAAATTGAATAGATAATTTTTGTAAAATCGACAAAGTGTGTTTCGTAATTCTCCCTTTCGCTAAAGCAATCGTAACCTGTTTCATTGTTCCGCCCCTTTAAGTCTCTTGATAGTCTGTATTAATTCAGGTAGGTCGGCCTTTAGCATCTCATCATCAATTTGTAAGTGATGATCTGAACCCATCCATAATATCGCTGTATAGGTTAAATGAGTAGGTGGCCCTAACACGACTTCCATTTGCATTCTTCGAAGTTCAGAAGCAACAGCAATTGCTTCTTTTTCATACCCTTCTTCGAAAACAATCGCAACCTCTATGGATAATTGATCGCTTTTTTGATTAGGTACTGCTTCTATTAGGTGATCTATTTCAAATGCGAAACCAATCGCTGGAAAAGACTGTCCAAACCTTTGACCGAGCTGATTGTATCTCCCCCCCATGAGTACAGGTTGTCCCACTCCTTCTACAAAAGCTTGAAAAACAATATCCGAATAGTAATCCATTTGATTGATTAATCCTAAATCAAAAATAATTTGATCTTCTAAACCGTAAATCTTTAAATAAGATTCAATTTCACCTAAATAAGTTAATGTTTCTTTTATGATTTGATGAGATATAAATGGAGTTAATTGCTCTTCCAATTGTGAAAACGTACCGTAATTTGTTGGTATTTGAGAAACAATGAAACTGACTTCTTTAGATAAATCTAAGGTTTCTAAATAAGTCTCTAATTCCACTTTATTTTTAGACTCGATGAGCGACTGCATTTTAGACTTCGCTTCTGGTGATAAATCTTCTCCTTCTAACAAACGCTCTAACCATTTTGCATAGCCTATTTCAAATGTAAAAGACTCAATTCCTAAGTCTTGCAAGGTATGTGCGGCGAGAGCAATTACTTCAGCATCTACAAAAGTCGATGATTCTTCAAAACATTCAATGCCTACTTGTAGTTTTTCAATGGCTTCGTTATCTGAAAAAGATTGCCGATAAACGGGTTGATTATAATAATACCTTTTATAAGGCTCTTGCTCTATCGTATAAAGATCTGCATAGCGATAGGTGAGTGGAAGTGTTACATCTGGTCGAAGGACTAATAATTCTCCATTGTAGTTTGTAATTTTTAATGTTTCACTTAAATTCATTTCCATTTGCATATTTGAAAAAAGCTCATAACTTTCAAGTGCGCTTGTATTCATTCGTTCATACCCATAGGTCTCAAAACGATTTGTGATTGTTTGTACTGTTCTTCTTAATTTTTTTTCGTAAGCAATATTCATCTTTACCACCCTTCCACTTTATCACTTTAGCACTTTACTATGATGAAGTTATAAAGTATAATAATATGTATTGAAACATTTGTCAATTCTTTTATATAACAAGGAGGAATCACATGTTTGATTTTCATATGCACTCTCATTTTTCTGCAGATTGTTCTGTTCAAATGAAAGAAATGGTTGAATCAGCTATTCAAAAAGGGATGGCTGAAATTTGTTTTACCGATCATATTGACTATGATTACCCTGACCCTGCATTTAATTTTGATTTCGATGAATCAGAATATGATAGAGAGCTAAAGCAATTGCAAGAACATTTTGGGGATCGAATTACGATAAGAAAAGGTGTCGAAATAGGAATGCAACCGCATCTCGTTGATCGCTACAATCAACGATTAGCAATTGAAAACTATGATTTTATTTTGCTCTCACTTCATACAGTAGATGGAAAAGGTCTTCATGATGGTGAATTATTCCATAACCGAACGAACGAAGAGGCTTTTCGTCAATATTATGAGGAGTTATTAGATTGTGTAACAAGGTTTGATCAGTATCAAATCGTGAGTCATTTAGATTTAATCAAACGCTACAAAAGAGTTGAAATCAAAGAAGATTTTTCTGAAATCATTGATAAAATCTTACGTACCCTGATTAAAAAAGGAAAAGGGATTGAAGTAAACACATCAGGTAAACGTTATGGACTTCCTGACCATCTTCCTTCTCACGATATTTTAAAACGTTATTATGAATTAGGCGGAACTGTAATTACATTAGGTTCTGATGCTCACCACCCAAAAGATATAGGGTATGCTTTCAACGAAGTGCTGCACCAACTTGATCAAATTGGATTTAAACAAATAACGAGTTATAAAAATCAACAACCTGTCTTTCATGCAATTGAAAGATGGCTATAAAAAAGAGGGGGAGACAAAACCTCTGAACATCCTCAAAACGCATGAAATCAAAAGTTAAACACTTGATTTCATGCGTTTTCTATTTTAGTAATTTAGTTTTTCTATTCCATGTTGACTGATGTCCCAGCTTTTTTAATGGGTTCTATAATATATGAAATTAGTGAAATTCCATCAGCTGCTCCAAAATCAGGGGAGAGTAATTTTCTTTCACCAACGTTATTTTAAAAAAAGATTGTTGATAGCTGGTAACTTTTAAAGACAAGACAAGAAAAGCAAGTTTATCTATGGAAAACTAAGCGATAAAAACGGCACACCAACTTTACGTAGGACACTTTCTTTTCTTAGAATATATCCGACTGATTTACTGTTGAAAAAAGAACGATTAATCTATTAAAAGTTATTCAGCAATACAAGCTGAACGAATCTTTATAAAACATAAATTAACCTCCATTTTTAGTTAACCCCTATAAAAAACTCGTCAAAAAATCAGTTACACTGACTTCTTGACGAGTCTTCTAGTCAACCTCTATTCATTGACTAATATTCTTCACCAACGTTATTTAGCAAAGAACCTTTTAATGTAAACCATGAGCCATCATTGCTTTCGCCACTTTTAAAAAACCTGCGATATTTGCACCCATTACTAAATTACCTGGTGCACCGTATTCTTTTGCGACGGAGCTACAGCTTTGATAGATTGTTTTCATAACACTGTGTAAACGTTCATCAACTTCTTCAGTTGTCCAAGATAAACGCATACTATTTTGCGACATTTCCATTGCTGAGACGGCTACTCCACCAGCATTTGCTGCTTTAGCGGGAGCAAACTGAACGCCATTCTTTTGAAATAGTTGAATGGCTTCTATTGAACAAGGCATATTAGCTCCTTCTCCTACTACTTGTACGCCATTATCAATCAATTGTTGAGCATCTTGTTCATCCAGTTCATTTTGTGTTGCACAAGGTAAAGCAATATCACAAGGCACTTCCCATATTTTTTTACAATTCTCAATAAATTGAGCTTCTGGATGATGTTTAGTGTATTCATGAATTCTTTTACGTTCGACTTCCTTAATCTGTTTCACACACTCTAAATCAATGCCATTTTCATCATAAATATAACCACTAGAGTCACTACATGCAATGACATGTGCCCCTAATTCCTGCGCTTTTTCGATAGCGTGAGTAGATACATTACCCGAACCAGACACGATAACTCTTTTTCCTTCAAATGAAGTGGTCAATTCTTCTAACATCTCACTAACAAAATAAACTAATCCATAGCCTGTAGCTTCTGTTCTTCCAAGGCTTCCACCGTGGGCTGGGTCTTTACCAGTAAACACACCTGCCTCATAACCACCGTTTAAACGATTATACTGTCCAAACATATAACCAATTTCTCTTTTCCCTACACCAATGTCCCCTGCTGGAACATCTTGATCTGGTCCTATATGTTTAAACAGCTCAGTCATAAAACTTTGAGTAAATCGCATAATTTCTCGGTCTGATTTCCCTTTTGGGTCAAAATCAGCCCCCCCTTTACCTCCACCAATGGGTTGGCCAGTTAATGCATTTTTAAAAATTTGTTCAAAGGCTAAAAACTTCATAATACTATTATTAACAGATGGATGAAAACGGATTCCACCTTTATAAGGGCCTAAATCATTATTAAATTGAACACGATATCCACGATTTACATGAATTCTTCCTTGATCATCTTCCCAAGTCACCCGAAAAGATAAAGTACGGTCTGGTTCAGTAATTCTTTCTAAAATACCATCTTTCATAAACTCAGGATGTTTCGCAAAAACAGGACGTAATGAGTCAAAAATTTCTCTTGTTGCTTGTAAAAATTCTTTTTCATCAGGATTTCTCTGTTTAATTTGGGCATATACATGATGGACATAATCGTTCGCTTGCTTTTTCATTTCGGCTAATTGTTCGTTTGTTTGAACCATGTATTTCATCCTCTCTCTTGATTACTCTTATATTGATGACACGCTTGTTTCAAAAACATTCGTCAGGTTATTCTCTATTCTACACCGTTTATAGTTGTATTTCACTTGTTCTATCAGTAAGATTAAGAAAATCGGTATTGGAAGGAGATTATTGATGAACAATTCACCTATTCGTGTTGCATTATTTGATTTTGATCAAACCTTTTACAAGCATGAAACCTTTTCCATTTTAATGAAACATCTCAAACAAGTTGAACCGTTTAACCAACACTACTCAAAATTTTTTAGACCGACACTTTTCCCATTTATTCTTTATCGGCTCAAATTACTAAGCGGTGAAAAAATGAGAGCAAAAGCCATGCAATATTATTTGCGTGCACTAGACGGTGCTACTGAAAAAGAAGTTCGACTTTTTTTCAATAAATTGGATTCACCCATTCAACAGGGAATCCATCCACAACTAGCTCAACTTTTAAAGGAATATCATGCCCATGGGATAACCACTGTTTTAGTTTCGGGTGCCTTTACTCCCTTTTTAGAAGAAGTTACGAAAGATTATCCTTTTGACTATATATTAGGGAGCGACATTCCTATGAAAGACGGAAAAATAGATGCTGTACAATCTATTACTCATGTTCAAGCTGACTTAAAAGTAGATGCATTGAAAGAAAAATTACAAGGAAAAACAATTGATTTTGAAAATAGCTTTGCTTTTAGCGATCGCTATTCTGATTTACCTATGTTGACTCTTGTTGGCAATCCAGTGGCTGTTAATCCAGAAGAATCGCTGAGGATACATGCAGAAAAAAACAATTGGTTGATTATTGAATAAAAAAATAGGTGCTACAAGCCTAGGCACTGAAAAAGTCCTTAGAAATGTGAGAGAGTTTGGAAACGAAATTTCGTTTTCAAACTCTCTTTTTTCTGATGCCGCTGATTTCCATTCCGGCGGACGCGTTTCGCGGGAACGGCTCCAGCCTTCTCCCTCGCTACGCTCAGTCCGGGTGCTTCCGCTCGTGCTGTTCCCGCAGAAGTCGCCGCCTCCA
>JASLCF010000203.1 GCA_030146155.1 Savagea sp. | reverse complement strand
TTTTATTTCTTCTTTTTCAATCTCGGTTTCAACTGAGCTTCTTTTGTAAAAAAAGCTTTGTAACCTAGCTGTGTGAAGAGAATAACGCTCATCGCGACTCCCCCTAGAATCCCTAACATAATCGTGAGTTGGTACTGTATAGCTGTCGTCGGACTCATCCCAGCAAGGATCTGCCCTGTCATCATGCCAGGAAGAAAAACGATACCCATGCCGACCATGCTATTGATCGTAGGCAGTACTGCCGCATCAAATGCGCGGTCTACAAAAGGTTTGACCGCAGCTTTTGGTGTCGCTCCCAACATTAACATCCCTTCGATCTGATCTCGTTCACTTGAAAATGAATCCAACAAACTTTGTACGCCCAGTGTTACCCCTGTCATCGCATTTCCAATCATCATCCCGGCTATCGGAATCAGCACCTTCGGATCTAGTGGAGAGACATTCAATACGATGATTAAAAAATAAAAGAGTGCTGAAAATGAACCCACTGTCATTGCGACTGCGACAGTTCGTTTCAATTGGGGTGATAATTCACGATCCACTCGCTTAAACACATTATAAATCGCAAATGCTTGCATCAATACAAGCACTGTAAGGATAAGTAAGGGATGAGGATGATCAAATAAATAGACCAACACATACCCTGCTAAAAATAATTGAATGGTCATGCGTAAAGTAGCAACAGTTAACTGCAACTTACGGTTAATGCTGCGCCACTGAAAAATAAGTAAAACGATAATGACAAACACATAGGCAGAGAGCATACGCCAAAATTCAATCGTGATATCCATCCGTTATCGTCCCTTCTGCAATATGTAAAATCTGATCACTCACACGTTCAGCTAAACTTTTAGAATGAGTGATGATACAAACGGTTTGTCCCTGCTCTTTCGCTCGTTGTATAAAAGCATCCATCACTTCATCTTCCGTCCCCTGATCCAGTGCTGAAGTAGGTTCATCCAAAATATACACTTGAGGAGTCATCAATGCAACGCGACCGAGCGCAATTCTTTGTTTTTCTCCACCGGATAAAGTCGTCACTTCTGTCTCTAAGGATTTCTTTACCTCAAGCCATTGTAGAACTGATTCCATCGCTTGTCGTGTCGGCAAATCTTTATCCGCCAATTGACAGCCAAGCACTAAATTATCTTCAATGGTTCCTTCAACCATCAATGGAGACTGAGATAACATGACGACTTCCCTTCTCAATTCAACCGCATCCCACTCTTCAAGCGATCGTCCATCATATTGAATGGTTCCGTTCGTGAGCGTGTTCATCTTATTTAATAATTTGGCAAAAGTAGATTTTCCTGCACCACTTTCTCCAATAATACTCGTCACTTGCCCACGCGCGATAGAAAAGTGAGAAACGTGAAAAACATCTAAAAATTGAACATTTTCTCCTTCAAAACAACTCTCCATTTCAGCTCATCCTCTCTAGAATAAAAGTGCGATAAACCTTGATTTCACAAGGTTTTCACATGTTTCTTGTCAACTCTAAAGCACTTATATAAAAATGACATTTTAGACATGATTTTGACAATCCTTGTTCAAAAATAGGGTTCAGACAGAAATCTTGTGCTTCAGTACGTATTTTCTATTAAAATGCGTTAAGTTTTCGTTAAATTTCTGTGACGACCGTACGTCACAATTTTAGCGTGCAATCACATCTTTTTCAATGCAAGTCGTCACATGTTATTCTCGAATTAATCAATTAAAGGAGCTGATTTTAAATGAAACGCAATATAATTGGAGCATTAACTTTATCTTCATTATTACTTTTAGGAGCTTGCTCACAGGAAGCAACCGAGCAAGTGAACACACCCTCAGAAGTCGAATCTGCAGGAACTGAAGTGCAACATTTCGAGCCTTCTGTCGGTATTGTAGATGATGTCAATACAGATCGTTTAGTTGTCACTTTAGAAAGTTCGGATGTATTGGACGGAAAATTAAATGGACAACGCATTGTTTTCCATACGTCTGATATTGACGAAGCGACTTTGAGCAATTTAAAAAGAGGTCAAAAAGTAGAAATTACACATGATACAAATTTCACTCGTTCACTTCCTCCACAAGGGAATGCTACAGCTGTTAAAATGATTGATGTCGGCATGAGTGAACAACCTAATATTACCGTCTTTACGATGGATAAAGACACAGGTAACTTTAAACGCAGTAATCCTGTTGTCGGTGCATCCATGGCTACAATCACATCAATTGTTGAACAATTAGATTGGCAAGACGAAGAATTCACTGCGGAACAATCGCCTATCATTCAATTCTCGATTGAAAATGGCAACACACCTGTTGATGGTGATTTAATGCATATTTGGAAAGTCGATGATCATTACATTATTCAAGATACCGTCACAGAAAAAGTTGCAGCGATTTCAGGTAGTGACGCTTTAAAGATTAAAGAATTAATGAAATAAAAAGAGCACTGAAAAAAGGCACGGGAAAGTTACCTGTGCCTTTTGCTAATTCCTTGTCAAATAACATGAGTGAATAATCTCAGTCTTCGAATAGCTAACGATGAGAGTAGTCGTTAGCTA
>JASLCF010000181.1 GCA_030146155.1 Savagea sp. | reverse complement strand
CTGTGAATGAGGAAGTCATGGGCCACTGGATTACTACCTGCTAATTCTTTTTTGTAACCTGAACTCCACCAACCAAACCAGGTTTCTTCACCTAACAAATCTAATTTTTCGTTGATGGCTACATCAGAAAGCCCGTTAATTTTATTCGCTTTTGAATAATCTAAACTCCCAACTTTCTCGCCCTTCGGAGCATTTTTATCCAGTGGCACTCCCAGTTTATTAAAGTTAAAATCCGTATCCACATAGTATTTAACGTCTGCCACATTTTGTTTAATAATCTGATTACTTAACATGATTTCTTCCTGACTACTTCCGTCCAATTGATTGACACCCAGCAGCATCACCTTATCTAAATAGGGCATCATCGCAGGTATTCCAAAAATTAAAATGAAGGCGAACAATACGTTGATAAATACTTCATCTCTTTTATCGATTTTGTTCGTCATGAACAAAAAACCTAAGTAAATCAAGGATAATGAAAACAAACCTAAGACGTAAGGAGCTAATTTTTCCATCAATTCTCGAATACCAAACGAATCATAAAAATTGCTGAATTGAAGAATACCTCTGACTCCTTCTTCAATATAATTAACAAGAAAAGACTCTAGCATGATAAATCCCCAACCGACATTTCTCAAAACGTCTTGATACATCCAACCATTATCAATATGTAGAATGGAATCCATCTTTTCATGCAATTCAATAATTTGCCTTTCACTTACCCCCTGTGATAAAGCTACATTCCCGTCAGCAAATACTACTGTTCCTATACTTAAAAGAAGGAATAATAAGGGGACTAAAACAAAAATCAAGTGTTTTTTTCTCTTTATCATTACTGCCCTCCTAACTCATATTTCATGTTATAAAAATTCAGTTTTTCAAGCATTAAATGAATATTGTTATCGACTTCTTTTTGACGAATATAATCTTTTTCAATCATGACTCTTGAAAAGTTGACTTGATTTGTCATACTCAACACGCCACCATTTTCTACATAGACCAGTCCTCGATCCTCAAAATCCCACTTTTTTTGATGAAATTCAGAGCTGCCAAAAGGATGAAGGTAATTCGTGCCAAGCTTTTGGCGGTCACTGGCTGACAACTCACTGACATTGACATAAAAAGCTGTGATACCCGCTCGTTGCAAAGCTTGCTCGTACATGTCAAGGATGCCATTCTCTTCAATGAGTTGTTGTTCTGCATCTAGCGTCAGAATCCAAAATGTTTCATTTTTCTCTAGTTTTTCAAACAATTGTTGACTACTAATCTTATTTAAACCCACTTTTGGCTGTGTCGTACAAGCACTTAAAAGCAACAATAGAACAATAATTGTCGAAAATTTCAGTTTTTTATACATAATGCATCCCCTTTTCTATTCTTTAGTCGCTAGACATTTTGTCCAGGCTTAACTCCATCACGAATACTCAAATATTTCAATCTCTTATTGGATACATCTTGCTGTACTGCTCTTTTGTATAACTTATGATAATTGTAGTTCTTGACCTATTTCGACTTTATTAAAACTTTTAAATATTACAAAAGGCTCAATAGCAGTGACGATACTGTGTTGATTATGTTGGATAAACTCCTTTTCTAATCGATATAAATGTTTATAGGCATAATTCAGCAACATGATCCCATCAGCAATATTATTTGATAGACCGTCATGTCTAAATCGATTTTGAAGCCCTATAATGCATCTTGTAGCGTCTTCATTCAACTCATTTGTATTTATACATTCTTTAGCAACAAACCCTTCTAAAGCTCCTCTAAATGAACAAAAAGGATAAAGCAAATCGTATAATTCGATATAACTTGATTTTTCTTTTGCGTATGTTGTGATTTTCAGATACATTTATTCTTTCTCCTTTGTTTTTTCTTATTCTTGTTAAACAGACCAAATAATGTTCTTCCGAACTCTTCAAGAGCATTTCTTTTGATACGATAATAAGTAGCTCTTGAATAGCATAACTCTTGATATACAATGTCATCAATTCGAGGATAAATACTCTTCAAATACTTCTCTTGAATGAGCTGTTGGTGCATAGGATCAATTAAATCCAATGCAACGTGAAACGTATTTAACCATTCTTCAGCAAGAACATTTTTTATTGCATAGTTCTCTACTTGCGAATGATTACCTCCTGTAAAAGATGGTGCAACATCACTCCAAGAACTTGTGATAGAAGGAATTTGAGAATCTGAAGATAAACGTTTTACGTTGTGATAACGCTTGATATGAAACTCTGCTTCTTGTTCAAAAAACTTTCGTTCATCGGCCAGCACTTGTTTCACTTCCTTCAAGCTTAATAAAGAATCAGGATTAGCTTCTCCTGTAGGATTGACATAAAAACTCAATTGATTGTTTTCCACTTCAAACACCTCTTCTCGTTAATTAATGAAATTCTTGAAAGTGATTTGCTAAAGCTTTGTACACAGAAGTAAATACATAGCCTTCTGGACTCTTTATCACACTCTCTCGCTCGACTTTCCTTATCGCTAGACTAAATGCCTGTACAATCACTCTAATTGTTTCTGGGTCGTGTTCTATCCATGACTGTTCATAATATTTGATAAAGAACTTCCTTTGATCAGTTAATACCTCTTTCACTTGTTTGATATCGAATTCCTGAACGATGTGTTGTTGTACGTAATTTAACAAGTTATCACCTCTTCATTGATTGACGTCAGCATTAATTTTTGTTTTACTTGTTAGTAATATGATTTCCGCAAAAAATCATATTACATTGCGCTCCTGCCAAGGGGGTGCTTTTTTTGTATTGCACGTTTTGAGCATTACAAAATCTTGAATGATAAAATAATCTTTCCCAAAATAAAAATCTCCTTCTATTCTCGTTCGCCTTGTTGCTTCATACACTTCATCCTTGCTGTAGCAGATTGTCTTATACTTTTCTTCTCCAT
>JASLCF010000194.1 GCA_030146155.1 Savagea sp. | reverse complement strand
GATGACTGTGTATGATTTGGTGCGGAACCTTATCTTGTGCGACAGCCATTTGTTCTGTCATTGCTAAAATAGGTGTAATTCCAACACCTGCTGCTAAGAAGGTAACAGGTTGCGACGTTGAACCGAGATGGAATACACCTGCTGGAGCCGTCATTTCAACCGTGTCGCCTATTTGTAAGTGTTCATGTAAGTAGTTCGAAACTAAGCCATTAGCTTCACGTTGTATAGAAGTACGGTAATGTGAACCGTCTGAAAGGGTAGACACTGTATATTGACGGTTGGCTAAATAAGTTTCACCGGGTATTTGAACGCGTAAAGTAATGTATTGACCGGGAAGATTAACTGGTAAAGGCTGTCCATCTTTACGCTGCCAAATGAAAGAAGTGACAGTATCGCTTTCTTTGATTTTGTCAGTACAAATCATTTCGACATAGCCTTCGAGTCCATGTGGCTGTTCGGTCGATTTTTCATATAATTCTTTTTCAATCGAAATAAAGACATCTGCAATGACACCGTATGCCTTCGTCCATGCCTCTACAATCTCAGGTGTTGCAGCCTCGCCTAATACTTCTTGAATGGCGCCGATTAAGTGATGGCCAACGATAGGATAATGTTCAGGCTTTACTTCAAGGCTACGGTGTTTGTGTGCAACTTCAAGGACAGGTGCTAAGACAGCTTCTAAATTATCGATATGTTCTGCTGCTGCGAGTACTAAATTAGCAAGAGCTACTGGTTGGCGGCCAACTTTTTGATTCGTTCCATTAAAAATATTGAGTAGTTCAGGATGTTCTTCAAACATATTACGGTAAAACGTTTTGGTAATGGTTACGCCGTGTTCTTTTAATACAGGGACAGTGGAATGAATTATTGCGATGGTTGCTTTGTCTAACATTTCATCATCTCCAAACATATATTTTAAATACATCTTTAGCATACTGCAATCGAGAGGTTAAAGATATATTTTAAATACATGTTTAACAAAATGTTCAATATTCGTTTCATTTCTTTTTTTCCGTTATACTACTAGAGAGGTGAACAGTAGGTGAGATTAACTCGTTATACAGATTATTCATTGCGTGTCTTATTGTATTTGGGGACTGCAGCGAAAGGGAGAACAGCAACCATTCAAGAAATTGCGGACGTTTATGGCATTTCTAAAAATCATTTAACCAAAGTCGTGCATCAATTAGGTCAACTTGGATATATTCAAACCGTGAGAGGACGGTACGGGGGCATTCAATTGGAACCCAGTGTGATGAACGTTTCTTTAGGTGAAATCATTCGTCAAACAGAAGATGATTTTGAGCTCGTTGAATGTTTTTCAGAGCAAGGGAATTGTATTTTATCACCTGCATGCCAATTGAAACAGGCACTTCAACAAGCCATGAAAGCTTACTTTGAAGTGTTGGATGATCTATTATTTCATACGCTAGTGGATCAGCCAGATCGGTATACACAGTTGTTTAATCAAGTGCTTTCTTCTAATGAGAGCTTGGACTCACCGCCAGAAGGTTTCAAAGCGGGAGAAAACGGTTAATCATGAAGTAAGGAGCGATTGTAAATGAGAAAATGGATCAAGTTTGGCCTTATGCTTTCTTTATTCGTTGTATTAACAGCCTGTCAAAATAAAGGACAACCCAACAGTCAACAACCGGTCGAGATGCAAGAGACGGTTGTACAGGGAACGATTACAAAAATGAGTGAACAAGCAGTTGAAGTAACCGTTACCCAAGCAATAACAGGCACACATTTTTCAACGGGCGAACAATTTATTTTTGATATTTCTGAACTCGTTGAATTACCGGAATTGGAGGAAGGGGATGAAGCGTTGATTCGATTTGATGCAATTTCAGATACTAGAGATCCCATTCATTCAAAAGCACTGGCCGTAGAAAAAGTAGAATCGTTTGAATAAAAAGAAGCATGTTCCTCTTGGGAGCATGCTTCTTTTTATTCGTAGTCTTTGGGTAGTTGATAGGGTGGGATGAATTTCTTTTTCCGAAAAGTGGGTTTGATTTCTGCGAAAAGGATGGCTACAAAAATAAGTACCGCACCCATCATCATTCGACCGGTTAAGACTTCATGTAAGATGACGACGGAAAATAAAGTACCAAACAAAGCTTCAGTCGATAAAATAATTGCTGATTTTGTAGGATTAGCATATTGCATGCCGACATTTTGTGCAACATACGCGACCCCTGTGCTAAAAACAGCTAAGTATACAATCACTAATGCACCGTTCATAGAGACGGCTGTTGGAATTTCTCCTCTACCTATTACTGCAAGCACACTTAAGAGCGAAGCGGTATAAAATTGAACGAGAGTGAGGGCAAGTGCATCTTCAGTTTTGACAAATACGTTCGTATAAAAAATATCAAAAGCAAAGCCAACAGCACAAAAAATCGCGAGCCAATCTCCCCAACCGATTGTAAATGTATCTTGAAGAGATAAAAGGGCGATACCCACTAAGGCAATTCCTGCAGCGATAAATTCAAAGCGGTCGATCCGGCGTTTATAAATGATGAATCCAATCACAGGTACAATAATGACATTCAAAGCGGTTAAAAATGCATTTTTTGAAGGCGTTGTATAGTGTAAACTCACCGTTTGTAGGGTGAAAGCCCCGAATAAGATGGCACCTAATAAAGCCCCTTTCCATAAAACAGAGGGCGTAATTAATTTTAATTTTTTATAAAAAATGAGTGTGAGGAGGAGAGAGGCTAATACAAATCGGTTGGCCATCAATTGAAAAACTGTCCAGTATTCCAAGCCGATTGCCATTCCGACAAATCCGCTTCCCCACATGATAGCTGTGATGAGGAGCAGCAGTTCACCTTTATATTTTTTCACGGTTGTTCCACCTTTTCTGTCCAAAAATTCTGATAACAACCGTATCTTAGCATGATTTTAAAGGTTTGCCTAGTGCATAAAAAAACACGCAACA
>JASLCF010000119.1 GCA_030146155.1 Savagea sp. | reverse complement strand
ACGAAAAATTATGGGTCGCTTTTCCTCATACAATATTTGCAAGTTTTGCAACAGGCGCATTTTTCATTGCCGGTGTCAGTGCTTGGAATATGATGAAGAAAAGAGATTTAGATGTATTTAGACCTTCAATGAACATTGCCTTAATCGTAGGAATGATTTCTTCATTAGCCATTGCTTTATCCGGTCACTCGCAAGCTCAATATTTGATGCATGCTCAACCGATGAAAATGGCTGCTGCTGAAGCGCTCTGGGAAGATAGTGGAGATCCAGCGGCTTGGACATTATTTGCGAATATCGACGTTGAGAATCGTGAGAGTACGAGTCGAATTGATATTCCATATTTATTAAGTTATTTAGCTTATAGTGAGTTTTCAGGAAAAGTAGAAGGAATGAATACTTTAGAAGCTAAAATGATTGAACAACATGGTGAAGGAAATTATATCCCACCTGTAAAAACAACATTTTGGAGTTTTAGAATCATGGCTGGTGCGGGCGGAGGATTACTTGTCGTTGCTGCACTAGGACTATTCTACAACTACAGAAAGAAATTAGAGCATAAACAGTGGTTCCTAAAATTACTTATTTTCTCTATTTTTGTTCCTTTTATAGCAAACTCTTTCGGTTGGATCATGTCAGAGATGGGTCGTCAGCCGTGGATTGTAAATGGCTTATTAGAAACAGCATCAGCCGTTTCACCAAACGTTTCGGCAGGCCAAATTTTATTTTCACTGATTGCATTCTCTACAATCTACACCATATTAGGAATTGTAATGGTTGTGTTGTTCATTAAAGTAATTAAACAAGGGCCACACGAAAAAATAAAAGCTGACGTTCAAGCGACAGATCCATTTGAGACAGGAGGCGCAGAACATGGCACTAAGTGAGTTTTGGTTTTTATTAGTTGGTGTACTCTTCGTAGGATTTATGTTCTTAGAAGGGTTTGACTTTGGAGTAGGAATGAGCACGAAATTTTTAGCAAAGAATGAAACGGAACGACAAGTAGTCATTAAAACGATTGGTCCTGTATGGGATGCGAACGAAGTATGGCTCATCACTGCGGGAGGGGCAATGTTTGCAGCTTTCCCACATTGGTACGCTTCTGTATTTAGTGGATACTACTTAGCATTTGTTCTCTTATTACTGGCGTTAATTGTTCGTGGTGTTAGTTTTGAGTTTAGAGCACGTGCATTTTCTGACAAAGCAAGAGACGTATGGACATGGACTATGTTTATCGGAAGTATCTTACCTCCATTTTTATTTGGGGTATTCTTCACTAGCTTGATTCGTGGATTACCTTTAGGTGAAGGAATGCATGTCAATGCCAATTTCTTCGGTGACATTGTGAACCTTTATACAGTCATTGGTGGAATCACATTCGTTTTACTCTCATACTTACATGGTTTGTTTTTCTTAACATTGAAATCAGATGGACCTGTGAGAGAAAGAGCACATCAGCAAGCTAAGAAAATATACGCAGTAACTGGTTTGGCTTTAGTCGCGATGATTGTGATGACTTATCTCGACACACCTTCATTTGATAATAATGGAACGATTTTAATGGTAGTTTATGGTTTAGCAATTGTGCTTTATGCAGTGCTCTTTGGCTTTATGAAAGCTCACAAAGAAGGGTTAAGCTTTACCATGACAGGTTTAGTGATTATATTAATCATGAGTAGTTTCTTTATTGCACTATTCCCGAACGTTTTAATTAGTACAATTGATCCAATGTATGATTTAACAATCAAAGCAGCAGCGAGCGGAGATTATTCATTGAAATTAATGACTTATGTTGCGATTACAATGGTTCCAATTGTATTAGCATACACGGTTTGGACATATTATGTCTTCCGTAAACGAATCACGGGTGATAAGGAGTCATTAGAACATTAATGGATAAGCAACTGTTAACATACGATGGTGCAAAAAAAACATTCGCAATCGTTGGGCTACTCACTGTAGCCCAAACAGTTGCTATTATTATGCAGGCGATTTATCTCGCAAAAGCAATTACACAAATGTTTCATGGCGAGCCATTTAGCTTGTACATGACAACATTTGTGTTGTTTTTTATTGCACATATTTTCAGACAACTCTTGAATTGGGCAAAAGAGAGAATAAGTTACCGATTTGCTATGAAAACAAGTGAAGATTTACGAAAGCAATTAGTTGAACAATTATTTGATGCTGGACCTGAAACAATAGGGAGTCATGGCTCGGGTCAATTGATCACCTTAACGACAGAAGGGATTCCGAAGTTTAAAAAGTATGTAGAATTATTTATCCCTAGATTTTTATCGATGGCCATTACACCAGCAGTACTCGTCATCTTTATTTTGACACAAGATGTATTAAGTGGCATTACACTTATCATTGTCTTACCTATTTTAATTATCTTTTTAATTTTAATTGGTATCGTATCTAAAAATAAAATAGAGGACCAGATGGAAGCCTATAGACTGCTTTCTCGTCATTTTTTAGACTCTTTGAGGGGGCTAGTGACGCTTAAGTTTTTGGGTAAAAGCGAATCCCATGAACAAGCGATTGCTTCTGTAAGTAATAAATATAGAATAGCTACAAACCGTGCGTTAAAATATGCATTTATGTCTAGCTTTGCTTTAGACTTTTTTGCGAGTCTTTCAGTGGCATTAGTAGCAGTTGAATTAGGTATGCGCTTAATAAACGGTACGATGCTGCTTGAACCTGCCTTGCTTATTCTTATTTTAGCACCTGATTATTTTTTACCTGTTCGAGAATTAGGAAATGATTTCCATGCGACGACAGATGGTCAGGATGCAGGAAAAGAAATCCAAAAAATTATAGATCAAGCTGTGCCTTCATCTAACGAATCTCTTGAAACAATTGAATTAAACAATGCGAATACTCTTTCTTTTATAGGAATTGAAAAAATAGGAGATCATCACTACCCTATCTTAGAAAACATTACTTTCTCTATTCACCGTCAGGAAAAAGTGGGGATCGTAGGTCTTTCAGGAGCAGGTAAATCTACTTTAATTCAACTGCTAGCAGGTTTTACGCAGTGGGATGCTGGAGAATTAAGGGTAGATCAGCGCCCTATCCGCAATTTGCAACAATCAGCTTGGCAATCATTGATTTCTTATATTCCACAACATCCGACTATTTTCTCTGGTACAGTGGCGGAAAATATTCGTTTTTATGAACCAGAAGCAACATTTGAAGAGGTAGTTCAGGCAGCAAAAGCAGTAGGTCTGTATGATTTAATTCAGTCTTTTCCAAATCAATTCAATGAGCGCATTGGAAGTAAAGGGCGAGTTCTTAGTGGAGGAGAAGAACAGCGAATTGCTTTAGCTCGAACCTTACTGAGAGGGAGCGACATTATGTTGTTTGATGAACCGACTGCTCACCTTGATATTGAGACAGAACATGAAATCAAACAAGTCATCCTTCCTTTAATTCAAAATAAAACTGTGTTTTTTGCTACTCACCGATTACATTGGATGAAAAACATGGATAAAATACTCGTGTTAGAACAGGGTAAAATTGTCCAATTTGGCTGTTTTGAGGACTTAGCGAAAGAAGAAGGTGCATTTCAACAAATGTTACTTGCAGCGAGAAAGGGGAGAGAGGAATGACTTATTATCAAATGTACGTCGCTCCCTATTTAAAAAAATATAAGAAGGTAATGTTTTTTACAATTTTCTTTGGTGTTCTTGCATTATTATCCGCTGCAATGCTTACATTTACTTCGGGTTATTTAATTACTCGAGCTTCTGAAAGACCTGAAACCATTTTATTAGTTTATGTTCCAATTGTTGGAGTTCGAACATTCGGTATTTCAAGATCTGTTTTTCGATATGTAGAAAGATTATTAGGACATAATGCCGTATTAAAAATATTATCAGATATGCGTGTGAAGTTATACCAAGCTTTAGAACCGCAAGCGCTTTGGATTAGAGAGCGATTTCAAACAGGTGATTTATTAGGTGCCCTTGCTGATGATATTGAACATCTTCAAGATGTTTATATTCGAACTGTTTTTCCAACGCTGATTGGCTTATTTGTCTTTGTGTTTGCAGTAGGATCTGTGTCGATGTTTGACTGGACTTTTGGAATTGTCATGTTCTTTTTATTAGGAATCGTAGCCTTTATTTACCCACTTTGGTCCCTTTACAAAATGAAACAACATCAAAAGCAGTCTAAAACATTGCACCAAAGATTGTATCATTCAATCACTGACGCTTTATTTGGAATAACAGATTGGATGATCAGTGGCAGAAAAGGAAAATTCATCGAAGCCTTTTTACAAGATGCTAAAGCAAGTGATCAAGCGCAACAAAAGCTAGATGAATGGCATCAAAATAGAAATTTGCAATTACAAATCTTTACGGGGATAGTTGTCATCATCGTTGGGGTATGGGCTAGCTTTAGTGCAGCAAACGGCCATATAGCACCTACTTATATCGCAGCATTTACACTAGTAGTGATGCCAATTCTTGAAGGATTAATTCCAATCTCTCATGCAGTAGAACGCATCCCTGTTTATGAGGAATCTTTTAGACGTATTTCTAAAATTGAACAGCAGAAACCAGAGGTAAAGCCTTGTCTTGTTCCGATAGAAAACATTCAACATCCAATCATTACTTTTAATGAGGTCAGTTACCGTTATCCTCAATCCGAAGAGTGGGCAATCCAGCAGTTATCCTTAACAATTCAGCCAGGTGATAAGGTTGCCATATTAGGGAAAAGTGGTGCTGGTAAATCGACCTTACTTCAACTTTTACTGGGTGCAATTGAACCAACTGAAGGAAGTGTCGAACTCGATGGTTACCGAGCAGTGGATTATGGTTCTGGCATTTTCAATGTAGTAGGTGTGCTGAATCAAAAGCCTTATTTATTTGCCACAACAGTTGAAAATAATATTAGGCTTGGAGAAGCAACTGCTACAAAGGATCAAATCAATGAAGTGATTGACGCAGTTGGCCTTTCAACGTATATTGAACAACTTCCAAATGGTATATTCACACAAATGGAAGAATCAGGTCAACGTTTTTCAGGTGGAGAACGTCAAAGGATTGCTTTATCTCGTATTTTATTGAAAGATTTACCTGTTGTGATTTTAGATGAACCTACAGTTGGTCTGGATCCTGCAACTGAACGGAATGTGCTCCAAACGATGTTAGAGAATCTACAAAAGCAAACCATTCTATTTATTACACATCATCTAACAGCAATTGAGCAAATGGACACGATTATTTTTATGGATGAAGGTCAAATTGAAATGATTGGCTCACATGATGAGTTGATGAAGAATAATGCACGTTATCGTAGATTGTATGAATTAGATCGAGCTTTATAATGGATAATTACACGGAATCAACTTAAGAAAGCTTGATTCCGTGTTTTTTTGCCTCATCGTGTATCCATATGAGAAATCTTGATGCTAGTATCAAGGGCTAAAGTAAGATAAAATATAACGTATTCAGTCATCAGATGTTCAACAAAGACTTCAAGCTTATTTCATACCTAAATGTTTAGATAGTATGAAAGGAGGGAGGTAACCTATTGCGAAAATATGCTGTTGGTTTCATCCTATTTTTATGGGGAATTACATTTTTAAAAATACCGGTCGCAGCTCAAGATTTACAAGCATTGATTGATCAAGCTCCACCACATAGCGTGTTAACCCTTGAAGGGGCTACTTATTTTGGACCTATTACGATTGATAAACCAATAGTGATTCAAGGAACGAAAGAGACAAAAATTGTTGGTAATTACACTGGAAATGTAGTGACGATTACAGCCAATCAAGTAAAGCTTCAAAATTTAAGCATTCAAAATTCGGGTCAATCACTGGAAGATGCAGCAATTCTGATTGAATCTTCGAATGAAGTGACAATTGAACAAGTTCATTTATCTGAAACACAAAGAGGGATTTTTATTCGCGGTGGATTCGGACATCAATTGCTCAATAACGAAGTCAGTAGTTTTCCAGTTCATTATTCTAAACGTGGAAATGCCATTCATCTCTTAAATACTAAAAAAGCAAATGTACAAGGCAATCGTTTTTATGCTGTGCAGGACGGTGTTTATTTAGATGAAGCGTATGATACGACCATTCGTAAAAACGATATTTCAGATGCAAGATATGCGATTCACTTTATGTTTTCTTCAGGTGGCATTGCAACAGAAAATCATTTGCACAACAATGTAAATGGTGTGATGGCAATGAATTCTGAGGGTGTTCATCTTCAAGCTAATCGAATTGAAAAACAAATGACCTATCGTGGGTATGGCATTTTAGCTTATGATATGGAGGATGTGATGATTGAAGATAATACAATTATTCATAATCATCACGCAGTAGAAGTGCAAGCATCTCGTGGGGTTGAAGTGACTTCTAATACGATTGCCGGTAATTATGTAGGGCTTTCAAGTTCAGGAGCTAATCAACAAGTGGTTGTTCATCAAAACTATTTCTCGGGAAATATTGTGCAAACCAAATTGTCGGGTACACCTATTCAATTAGATAATGGGGGAAGAGGCAATCTATGGGATGACTATACTGGTTTTGATTTAACAGGAGATGGAATCGGAGAACTTCCCTATGATACCGATTCAGGCACTATGTCTTGGATGGACAAATACCCCCATTTACAATTCTATTTTGAAAGCCCAGCATTTCATTTATGGAATCGTTTAGAGAAAATGTTTAGGAAATCATCAATACTACAAGATCGTTATCCATTAACAGAAACAAAAAGATGAGGTGTTTTTTAAATTGAAAAAAAAGATGTTATTCATTTGGTTTACGGCATTGTTCATTCTAAGTGCGTGTTCAAAAGAAGTATCGACAGAGCCTGTCGCCATCAATCCTGACATTGATGTTTGTGAAATTTGTAATATGAGTATTACGTCTGTTGCCTACGCGACAGAGGCGATTTTAAAGGACGGTACAGTAGAAAAGTTTGATGATATTGGTTGTATGATTGATTTCTTAAATGAAACGGAAGAGACACCTCTTCAAATGTACGTCAAAGATCATCTAGAAGATGAATGGGTTAAAGCAGAGGATGCAATTTATCTAATGAGTGAAGAGTATTGGACACCGATGATGTACAACGTAGTCTCGTTAAAAAATGAAGCCAATAGTGATCGTTTTCAGAAAGAACAGGGTGAAGGACAACTGATGACTTTTGAAGAGGTTCAACAGTATTTTAGTACTCAAGGTGGTCACCAACATTGAGTATGATAAAAACACTCGCACGCTATGAAATCAAACAAGCTTTTAGAAGTAAATGGCTGCTTGTATTAGGCTTGCTCTATTTTTCTTTATCCTTACTGTCATTATTTTTGACGGAATCTAATCGAGTCGAAGGATTTGATGGATTTACGAGACAAATGGCATCGTTACTTAATATTTCATTGTTTATTTTACCGTTATTTACTTTAATGATTGGCAGTTTACTGTTAGCCGGAGAAAAAGAAGATGGGCAATACACTTTGTATAAAACTTATCCAGTTACAGCATCGCAATATGTTCTAGGCAAATGGGTGGGGCTTGTGACGGCATTTCTTTTATTGTTAACAGCCGCATACGGTGTATCTGTAATGGTTGTTGCATGGACGAGTACGGTTCGGTGGTCTGTTGTATTTTTTTATTATGGAATGAACGTGATTCTTGTATTAACGACCCTTTCCATTGCTTTTTTTATCGGTTTTCATGTGAAAAACAGATTACATGCTTTAGGTGCCAGTTTATTGATTTGGGCATTTCTCGTATTGTTTTATGAATTACTCATTATTACGATAACGTTTCTTGTTCCAGCGACACAGGTTCAAAATGTATTAACGCTTTCAGTCTTTTTTAATCCAATTGAAGTGGCGAGAGTATCGGCAATCTTATGGATTGAAGGCGGAACTTTTTTTGGACCGACAATGTATGATTTTACGAAATGGGCCGTATCTCCAACGGGTATCATTTTTTTCATTATCTCTGTGCTCGCATGGCTACTCATCCCTCTTTTATTGAGCATTTTGAATATGAGAAAGGGGCGAGATTCATGATTCAAATACAAGAAGTAACAAAGCAATATGGCAATAAACAAGCACTTCATCCCATTTCATTTGAAATCCCTAAAGGAGAGATCGTAGCTCTTTGTGGTGGAAATGGTGCAGGTAAAAGTACATTAATGAAAGCTATCACAGCCATTCACCGGCCTTCTTCGGGTAATATTCAATTAAATGGTATATCGATTCAAAATAAAAATAACTATAAGAAGCAATTCGGTTATATGCCAGATGATTTATTATTTCCTATTCATCTCACTGCTAAGGAAAACTTAGAAATGATGGCTCATATGCAACAAGTTCCGATTGAGAAGGTAGGAGAATGTCTACAGAAAGTAGGACTATTTGAAGTACAACATGCTTCTGTTAAATCATTTTCCAAAGGAATGCATCAACGTTTAAATTTTGCACAAAGTCTATTAAGTGAAAGTCCAATATTATTATTGGATGAGCCAACGAATGGTTTAGATCCTTACTGGGTAAGTCGATTACAAGAAATGATAAAAGAAGAACAAGCTCGCGGGAGAACGCTATTATTTACGACACATTTACTTCCGATTGTTGAACGAATTGCAGACCGTTTGATTTTTATCCGTGAAGGTCAATTACTTTTTGATGAAAAAGTAGCGACAATTTTGGAAAAGGAAAAAAATCTAGATACTTATTTATTTCGAATGTATGATGTATGAAAATAACGAAAAGGTTAAGAATAAAATTATAATCCATACAAAAAACGCATGAAATCAAGAGTTGAAACATTGATTTCATGCGTTTTATTTTGGAAATGTCATTTTTAAAATGAATTTATATTTCTGACACTACTTATGATTGATGTTTAATGACCGCTATGGTCGTCTTCCTCATCACCATGTTCATCATGTTCGTCATGACTGTCATGTCCGCCATGTCCACCATTCATTTTCTTTTTAGCAGCTCGTTCAAATGCAGTTGTTTTAATGGCATCAATTGAAGATTCTTCACCTGCAGTTGCAGTAGATAAGAATTTTTGAAGACCTTCATCAGATTTAAAAAATGCATTGCCATAGTTCATAGGTGTTTTAATATCTGCGTGTGCAATCTTTGCATCTTCAAATGTAATCCATTCTTTTGAATCAAAATCACGCACAAGACGCTCTTTTATTTTGACATCTTCATTTTCATTTTCAAAATTCACTAAACATCCTGCATCATCAAAGAATAAATTTTTCCCATCTTCAGTAATTGCTTGTGCAGTAAATTCTCCCATTTCTTCAGATTCCATATACACTTTCATATTACAAAATTCACATTCTGTATGTGCATCTGGCTCAGCATGTTGATGATTGTTGGCAACCTCTTCTGCTTGATCTTTTTTTCCAACCTCTTCATTTTCTTTTTCAGCTTTGTTATTATCCGCAGAACATCCTGTGATAAATAATGCTGCAAGACCTACCATTAATAAACGTTTCAATTCATTTCCTCCTTCAAAATTCATTACAAATCATAGTATAAGTAAGAGTTGTGAGAATCTTGTGAGATGATGAAAATTTAATTAAAATAAATAGAAGTTCTTAGTTTGTTCACAAAGTTGTTGATGTAGAGCTTTTTGAGAACATTGTAAAATTTCACTCATTTGCTGAAGCGTGTGGCTGATGAATAATGGATGATTGTCTTGCGTCACAAATGGGCCTTCTAATGGATAAGGTGCATCCGATTCAATCATTAACTGTGAAAGGGGTGTAGCGCGTACGAGTTGTCGTGTGCGTTCTTTGTAGACGATATCAGGCGTAATAGAAATAAAATAACCATTTTTTAATAACCGCTGTGTTTGCTGTTCAGGGCCTTTATACCAATGAAAATGTGCTTTTTTAATGGAATGTTTTTCTAAAATATCTAAAGCAAGTGAAGTATCTTCATGTACAATATGTAAATTGACTGGTAATTCATAGCGTTTGGCTAACTTGATAAATTGTTCAAAGGCTTCGATATACGGGGTATAGTCTAAAGATGGATGGATTAATTTGGAATAGTAGGGTAATCCGATTTCTCCAATTCCAATAATTTGTTGTTGGTGTGTATCGATAGCTTGAAGAACATTGGCAATTTCTTGTTCGTCATAGGGTTGTTCAGGATGCCAACCGAATAAAGGAATTACCTTTTCAAATTGTTTGGAAAGGTGAAGAGTAGTGAAGCAACTATTGTAGCCTGTAGAAACAGCGAGCATAGCCTCAATGAGGTCATCTTGTTGAATGAGCTCTAATTGCTTGACGCTCATTTGATCTGCATGAACATGAGCATCTATCATTGATATCCTCCTTTCTCTATCATGAAGAACACTTCCAATCAAAAAGACTGGAAGTGTTCTTGTGAATGAAATAGTGGTGAACTTTCAGTTACTGAAGAAATTTAGTACCTGCATAATAACCAATCGTTAAATATAAAATAGATGAAACAATTGCACCTGCAATTACGTATGGTAAATAGACACGCGTTTTCATGCCACTCATGCCTGATACGTAGCAAGTAATATGACGCAAGCCTGGAATTAAAAAACCGATAAATACGGTATAAGAACCCTTTTCATTCATCCATTTTTCTGTCTTTTCAATTGTTTTCTTTTTTATGCCCACCCATTTTCCGAATTTTAAAAGAACAGGCTTTCCGACTTTTTTACCCACATAATAGGTAATAAATGTACCCATGATGACCCCAATAATTGTGATGGGGAGAGCAAGATAATAGTGAATTAATCCAGTTGAAGAAAAGTAGCCAATGGAAGTTAATACGATTTCGTCTGGAAGAGGTAACCCGAAAATTCCTAATGCTAAGAAAGTAAAGACGGCAATATAGCCAAAATGTTGGACGAGTTGTTCTAGGTCGAACATAATCAAAACTCCAAAAAATTATTTCCAAACACCTATCGATTCTCTTACTTTGACTTGATAAGGAGCTTGGATGATTGGTTCAAATGAATCGTTGTTTTCAATAAATAAAATAACGGTGGATCCAAAAGAGAAAAATCCGAAATCTTCACCTTTTGTGACAGATTGCTCTTGTTGATAAACTTGGATGCTGTTGACATTAAGGGCACCGACTTTTACGATACCTATTTTACCGTACTTTGATTGAATTTCGGTAATTAGACGATAGTTGGTATGAAAAGGTTCTTTACCTAGCGATAATCCAAGTTCATTGACCGGATAGGAGAGTGAGCCTAGTGCATAGCGATTGACTTGTTGACCGTCTATTGGGTGATGAAAATGATGATAATCTTGTGGTGATAAGTAAAGAATATAGTAATACCCGTTTTTATATTGATTTGCAGTCTTTTCATTTCCAAAGATATCGTATATACTATAGTAATTATTTTTAATGAAAAATTGTTCACCTTCAATTAATCTTCCACTGGATGTAATCATTGCGTCAGCAGGTGAAACGAGAATATTTTCTTCTGCATTCATTGGTCGATGAGATAAATCAATTGTGCGTGTAAAGAAATCATGCAATGTGTGATAAGAAGCAACCGAACGAGTCATTTCTTCGTCTGAAATATGATAGATTTTTTTGAATGGGCGAATCAAAGGCTTACTTAATTTGGATTGTGTAAACTTTCTTAAAATATTCGAACTGACTGGATTTCCAGTCAACTCTACAAAGTTTTGAAATATTTTTTTCTTCACAGTGGTCACTCCTTAGGTGAGTAAATTTAGAAAGAGGTGAAAGAATTATGTTCTCTATGAGACATCACTATTATACTAAACTAAAAATGCAATTGGCGAATATCTTAACATTAATTAATTTATCTTTTGGTGTGTTTGCTATTATATTCTTAATGAATGGTCATGCGGCACTGTCTATGGTATTAATCGTTGTAGCTGCTTTATGTGACCGATTTGACGGTATGGCTGCACGACATTTTGAAACAGAGTCTGATTTTGGAAAAGAGTTAGATTCCTTAAGTGATTTAGTGTCATTCGGCGTTGCACCCGCATTATTAATTTATCAAACGGTACTTGTGGATACGTTATGGTTAGGTTTAGTTATGACTGTATTTTATATATTAGCAGGAGCTGTGCGTTTAGCACGTTATAATGTACAAGAATTTGATGGAGAATTTTACGGTGTTCCGATCACGGTAGCAGGCGTAGTAATGGCAGCAAGTTATTTAATTATTCCTTATGTTGCGATTCAATTCTATGTCTTGCTTGTATTGATATTGAGTTTATTAATGGTTAGTTCAATCAGAATCGCTAAAATGTAAGCAAAACGTAAATAGCAGATAGCCGTGTTATACTTAAAAGAAGTGATGATTCACTTCTTTTTTTATTTTATTGAAAGGCGTGGAATAGGAATGTGGGATCAAGCAGAACAGATTTTGCAAGAAACTTTCGGATATCCTTCCTTTAGAGAAGGGCAGCGTCAAGTGATTGATTATACATTAAAAAAACAGTCCTCACTTTGTGTAATGCCAACAGGTGGAGGGAAATCAATCTGTTATCAGGTACCTGCATTATTGTTAGATGGAATAACATTGGTTATCTCACCTTTAATTGCACTCATGAAGGATCAAGTAGATACGCTACGCCAAATAGGTGTACAAGCGGCCGCAATCAATAGCTCATTATCGAATCAAGAATATAATGAAATGATGCAACAATTACAGTTGGGTGTATTTAACATCGTTTATATTGCTCCTGAAAGGCTTGAGTCAGCATCTTTTAGAGAACGTCTAAGCAACCTTCCTATCGCTCATATAGCAGTCGACGAAGCGCACTGTATTTCAGAATGGGGACATGATTTTAGGCCAAGTTATCGCACACTATCGACTTTTATTCGTTCATTGGATAGGTCTGTACCAATTACAGCACTTACAGCAACGGCGACACCTATCGTTCGACAAGATATTTGTGAACAATTGAATATTTCACCTGAACATCTTGTCGTGACTGATTTTAAAAGAGAAAACTTAAAGTTCTCTGTCTTAAAAGGGGAGAGAAAAGAGCGATTTATTCAAGAGATGTTAGAAAAGAATAAAGAAGAATCTGGCATCATTTATGTAGCGACACGTAAAGCAGCAGATCATCTCTATCAGTTGTACCAGCATTCTTTTAGTGTTGGGAAGTATCACGGTGGCATGTCGGATGACGACCGAAATCGTGAACAAGAACTATTTATTAATGATGAAACAAAAGTGATGATTGCAACGAATGCATTCGGTATGGGGATTGATAAATCTAATATTCGTTTTGTGATTCACTATCAAATGCCGTCAAGCATGGAAAATTATTATCAGGAAGCAGGAAGGGCAGGTAGGGATGGCTTACCTAGTGAATGTGTTTTACTTTACTCCCCAGGGGACGCTCATACGCAGCGTTTTTTAATAGAACAATCAACCGATGTATCAAGACAAGAAGAAGAGCGAGCTAAACTCCAACAAATGATTGATTACTGTCATACGGAACAGTGTTATGCAACTACGATTATTTCTTATTTTGGCGAACATACGGTTGACTGTGGGATTTGTACAAACTGTAAAGATGAACGAGAGGTAATTGATGTTACAAGAGATGCGCAAATTGTTTTGTCAAACATCATTCGAATGGGACAAAGATTTGGGAAGACGATTGTTGCACAGGTCTTAACAGGTTCGAGAAATAAAAAAGTGCTTGAATTTTCGTTTGATCAATTAACGACGTATGGCTTACTAAAGAAAATGGGACAGAAGGAAACCATCGCACTCATTGATTATTTGATTGCAGAAGGCTGGATTGGTGTTGAACCAGGGCAATTCCCTACTCTTTTCGTTTCAAGTAAAGGGAAAGAAGTGTTAACAGGAGAACAACAAGTGTTTCGAAAAGTGATGCAACAAGCGACAGAAGTTGTTCATCATGATTCATGTTTTGAAGCATTGAGAAGTCTAAGAAAAACAATTGCTTCGGAAGAAAAAGTGCCACCCTTTGTTATTTTTTCAGATCGTTCATTGCAAGAAATGGCAGCTTTACTCCCTACAAGCCCAAAAGAATTTTTAACTATTCATGGTGTAGGGCAAACTAAATTAGAACGATATGGTGACCGATTTATTGCTTGTATTCAAGAGCAACAAAATGAACAAGTGAGCAAATAAAGAGGGTGCTTTCTCTAGATGTATGTAGAGAAAGCACCCTTTTGAATTTAAGTGGTTAATAACGCGTCTTTTTCTTGTGATTGTTTTCTTCTTACAAGAGCGACTAAAGCATAAACAATCGGTGTATCAACAATCGCTACAATAAATTTAAAGATATATTGAGAAATAATCATTCCTAATAATGCACCAAGAGGCATTGTCCCTAAGAAGGCTATTGTAATGAATAATGTCGTATCTAGTAATTGACTAACCATTGTTGACGCATTGTTTCGCACCCACAATTTTTTTGTACCATGTCTTTTTTTCAACGCATCAAAAATGAAAACATCTGCGTTTTGACTCACTATATAAGCGATAAGACTCGCTAAAGTAACTCTAAAACTACCAGCAAAAATCAATTCAAATGAAGCTTGATCTTCATAAAAAGGCGCTGCTGGGAAATGAATCGCAATGTAAATAAATAGTAGTGCAAAGACTTGAGCAATTAATCCAGCGAAGACAGTACGACGTGCATATTTTTTACCATAGGTTTCAGTAATGACATCTAGAATCGGATAAGTGAATACATAAATAATGACTGCGGCTGGCAAGATTACCCAATCCCCGACTGCAATCAATTTAACTGCAATTACATTCGAAAGAATTAATAGACCAACAAAAATGCCTGTCAAATATTGAAGCATAGCAGACACCTATCGATTATCGATTGTTTCAGGATATAAATCATGATAAGTCAATCGAGTCATCGCCATTTCTTCATATTTTGTACCCGGTTTTCCGTAATTTGCATAAGGATCA
Organism: Savagea sp.; assembly: GCA_030146155.1. GTDB lineage: Bacteria > Bacillota > Bacilli > Bacillales_A > Planococcaceae > Savagea. The sequence goes on along the minus strand of JASLCF010000119.1, from coordinate 34,660 downwards.
ATGGATAAGCCGCCTCGAGGAGTAAATTTCCCCCAAACTTCGATATACCTTGGATCAATTAATTCAATCATGTCGTTCATAATAATATTTACAACATCTTCATGAAAATCTCCATGATTTCTAAAACTAAATAAATAAAGTTTTAATGACTTACTTTCTACTAATTTTTTGTCCGGTATAAAACTCATGTAGATTGTGGCAAAATCAGGCTGATTTGTTTTCGGACAAAGTGAAGTGAATTCTGGGCAATTAAACTTCACAAAATAATCTCTGTTGCTATGAAGGTTATCAATAGCTTCCAAAACTTGTGGTGCGTACTCGAAAACATAAGATGTATTTTGGTTTCCAAGTAATGTGACGTCTTGCATGGTGTCATTTGTTCTTCCTGTCATTCTTATTTCCTCCTATTTCCCTAGAGGAAAACACAAAAAAACACGCCACTATAGAATGGCGCGTTCAATTTGCGAGTTCCATAGTTTTTTATAGAGGGTCGCTATGAACCTCTCCTCACCAGTGTAGGGATATTTAATTCGTTGATAACTTTAATGGATATTCGCTGGTTTGTCAATCTTTGGTTTAATTTGTGTACCAACATAAGCAGTAACAAGTAGGAGTAAAACACCTGTAACAATAAAGCTAGCACTGTTCGAGATATTCAGAGCTCCAATTAGACCAGATCCGAAAAAAGTACCAATAGAGAAGAAACCGTAGAAGTAACCATAGGCTTTCCCTCGTACTTTTTCTTTCGTTGAATCAATTAATAAAGAATTGATAGAAGGGAATAAGAGAGCAAATCCAGAACCATAAAGCGCCATAATGAAGTACAGTACTACTTTATGTTCAAAAATACCTAGCAAGATTAAACTTGATGCCATAAATCCTAAACCGATTGTAAATGTAATAATTGGTTTGACTCGGTCAAAAATACGATTAGTCGGTAATAAGAAAATGAGTACAGCCACAAAACCAAATGTACTGAATAACGAACTACTCATATTAATTGAACTTGAAGCGTCGTTGACTTTCAAAGGTAAAAAAACAGCAAGCACTCCTTGGGAAAACATTAAGAAAAAGGCACCGAGGAAGGAGCGAATAACTAATGGGTTTTGGAAAAGTTTTCGAACTTCATTCGGATCTTGTTTCACTTTTTCTTTCTTCACGATTTCTTGTTTTCTTAAAACAAAGATCGCAATGACACCGAGAATTAAAAAGACAATCCCATTGATGAACATCACTGTCTCTGGTCCTTTGATTCCACCGACAATTCCACCAAAGGCAGGTCCAATAATAGCTGCTAATCCAACGAACGCACCTGAAATCGCGACGTTCTTTCCACGTTTTTTCTTTTCACTGCGATTAGCAATAAACGTAAAGGCTGCAGGGACGATAAGCCCTTCAGTAAATCCGTGAACAAGACGAACTCCAATTAATGTCGCTGTGTAGTCCACTGTAGAATACAAAAATAAGGCAAGGGCAGACGAGAACAAACCAACAATTAAAATGTAAAAAGGTCCATTTTTATCTGTAAGGAATCCACTTGCTACGTTACCAAATAAGTTTGAAAACGAATAAATTCCAACGACAAGTCCTAATACAAAACCAGTAGCACCAAGGCTCTCTGCAAGAGGTGTCATAATAGGAAGCTGAGAAAATAGGTCGATGAAAGAGAAGAAAACGATGAAATAAACAAAAATTCTCATAAGGCACTCCTTTAATTGTGATGTAACAAGAACGTTTAGAATTCAAGATACAGAAAGAATTCTAACGAACGGTCGTGCAAAAAATAAGCAGGTACACAGTTTCGCTTTGCAGGCATCTTTTCTTTTTTGCAGAAAAGAAAAGAGACGAAAACGTCAACAAGACTTACCATTCATTTGTTAATGTTGTGTTAATAATACTACAATATTAAACACTGTAACATGAAAAATGCTTTCAAAAAAATGAAATGATGGTAAAAACGAAAAAAAAAAGCTAATATTAAACAAAATGTGACAAAGGAGAAGAGGATCATGATAAAAGTTGGAATCGTTGGTTACGGAAATTTAGGACGTGGTGTTGAATATGCCTTGTATCATTCGAAAGATATGGAATTAGTAGGTGTATTTTCTAGACGTCCAAAAGAAAGTGTCACAACTGTTTTTAATGAAACAACAGTTTATTCAATGAAAGAACTGTATGATTTCAAGGATACAATAGATACATTAATTCTATGTGGCGGATCTAAAAGTGATTTACCTGAACAGAGTCCAACGCTTGCTAAACATTTTCACATCGTAGACAGTTTCGATACGCATGCAAAAATCCCGGAACATTTTAAGGCAATTGATGAAGCAACAAAACAGAATCAGACAGTAGCTATTTTATCTGCAGGTTGGGATCCAGGTCTTTTCAGTATTCAAAGAATCATGATGGATGCTATTTTACCAAAAGGAACTACCCATACTTTTTGGGGAAAAGGATTGAGTCAAGGGCATTCTGATGCAGTTCGTCGTGTGGAAGGTGTGCAATCAGCCGTTCAATATACAATTCCTTCTGAAGAAGCAATGGAAGCAGTTAAAAATGGAGAGGGAGAACAATTGACCACAAAAGACAAGCATAAACGGCAAGTCTATGTCGTGAGTGATGGAACTCGCTCAGAACAGGAGATTCGAGAAGAAATACAAAACATGCCCGATTATTTTGAGCCCTTTGATACAACGGTCTATTTTATCAATGAAGATGAAATGCAAACAGAACATCAAAAGATGCCTCATGGTGGTTTCGTGATTCACAGTGGTCAAACTGGAGAGAGTACACAACAAACAATGGAATTTTCATTAAAATTAGACTCTAATCCAGAATTTACAGCGAGTGTCCTTGTTGCTTATGCAAGAGCTTGTGCAAAAATGGCGCAAGAAGGTCAGACAGGAGCAAAAACAGTATTTGATATTGCACCAAAATACTTATCACCAGAAAGTAACGAATGGTTAAGAAAAACACAATTGTAAAACTATTTTGAAATCCGAAATAAATTAGCTTATACTAGAGAAGATGAACTTATATTGATCATAAAGGAGAGACTGGAATGGCAAAATTAGATGAACAATTAGAAATGTTGAAAGATTTAACAGATGCTTGTGGAATTGCAGGTAATGAACGTGCAGTACGCGAAACAATGAAATCTTATATTGAACCATACGCTGATGAATTAACTACCGATGGACTAGGTTCATTGATTGCGAAAAAAGTAGGACAAGAAGACGGTCCTAAAGTGATGGTTACAGGTCACTTAGATGAAGTTGGCTTTATGGTCACACGCATTGATGACAAAGGATTCCTTCGTTTTCAAACAGTAGGAGGTTGGTGGAGTCAAGTCATGTTGGCTCAACGTGTAACAGTTATTACACGAACAGGTGAAACGATTACAGGCGTGATTGGTTCGAAACCACCTCATATTTTACCTGCAGCAGCTCGTAACAAACCAGCAGATATTAAAGATATGTTCATTGACATTGGTGCATCTTCTAAGGAAGAAGCGGAAGAATGGGGAGTTTGTCCTGGTGATATGATCGCTCCTTATTTTGAATTTACTGTCATGAAAAACCCTGATTATTTATTAGCTAAAGCATGGGATAATCGTATCGGTTTAGCAATTGCCATTGATGTGATGCGTAAATTAAAAGAAGAAAATCATCCGAATGTTTTATATAGTGTAGGAGCTGTGCAAGAAGAAGTAGGTTTACGTGGTGCAAAAACAGCAACGCGTGTTGTTCAACCAGATATCGGTTTTGCAGTTGATGTAGGAATTGCTGGAGATACACCAGGGATTTCTGACAACGACGCAATGAGTAAAATGGGTGAAGGACCACAAATTATTTTGTTTGATGCTTCTATGGTTTCTCATCGTGGCTTAAGAGAGCTTGTTGTAGATACTGCCGAAGAAAACAATATTCCTTATCAATTTGATGCAATTGCTGGAGGAGGAACAGATGCAGGTTCAATGCATATAAGTAATCAAGGAGTACCTTCGTTGGCCATCACAATTGCTACACGATATATTCACTCTAACGCAGCGATGTTACATCGTAAAGATTATGAAAATGCAGTAGAATTACTTGTCCAAGTAATCAAAAAATTAGATCAACCTACTGTCGATCAAATTAAAAACAGTTAATTGTACAATCTATCTTTCTATTTCTAAAGAAAGGTAGATTTTTTTATTTGAAATAGATTAAAAATACATTTGACTTTATAAAAATACATAGTATACTTCGTAATATACAAATTTACGGGGGAGATTAATCATGAATTATGCATATAAACAAAAGATGATTGAGCAATTGCAAGGGAAAGATATGTTAACGTTGTTAGATTATACTACTGAAGAAATTGTATTTTTATTAGATTACGCTATTGAACTGAAGTTACAATATCAAAAAGAAGGCGCTTCTGAATTATTAAAAGGAAAAACATTGGGAATGATTTTTGAAAAACATTCGACAAGAACGCGTATTTCATTTGAAGTCGGCATGCAACAATTAGGTGGATATGGCATGTTTATGAATGCGAAAGATTTGCAAATTGGACGTGGTGAAACAGTGCATGATACTGGAAAAGCAATGAGTGAGTATTTAGATGGCATCATGATACGTGCAAATTCTCATGAAATGGTTAAAGAGTTAGCTGAACATGCTTCTATTCCTGTCATTAACGGATTGACAGATATTTTTCATCCTTGTCAAGCACTTGCAGACATGTTGACATTAATCGAGTTAAAAGGGGATATCAAAGGCTTAAAATTGGCTTACATTGGAGATGGCAATAATGTGGCACACTCTTTGATGATTGCAGGTGCTCATTTGGGCTTACATTTAGTCGTAGCCTCCCCTAAAGGGTATGAATTCTCAAGTAATCTTGTTCCGCTTGTTCAAGCGTTGGCAAAGAAAAATGGGGGGAGTTTTACTTTAACTAATGATCCTTTAGCAGCAGCAACTGATGCGGATGCAATTTATACAGATGTATGGACGAGTATGGGACAAGAAGAGGAAACGGCTCAGCGTTTAAAAGATTTTAAAGGTTTCCAAATCAATCACACACTCACAAGTTATGCTAAAAAAGATTATACATTTTTACATTGCTTGCCTGCCCATCGCGGAGAGGAAGTTGCGACTGAAATTATCGATGGTGAACATTCCTATGTGTTCCATCAAGCAGGAAATCGACTGCATGCACAAAAAGCAGTATTGGCTGCTCTTCTTGTATAATTAGTTTCATTCACGGTATACTTAAAAGACTACTTTTAAGAAGGATGGAGTCTATTGAAAATCATTGAATCCAAATCGAATCCAGCGGTGAAACAATGGAAAAAGCTCATTGAAAAGAAAAAAGAAAGAATGCAACAAAAAAAATATATCGTAGAAGGTTTTCATCTTGTTGAAGAAGCACTCAGTCAGCAAAACACAGTAGAAGTCATTTTATTTGCTGAAGGAGTTGTTTTTCCATCAAATTGGCAAGTTGATCCGCAGCAGTGTATTCAAATTTCTCAAGATATCGCGCGAGACTTAGCACAAACTGAAACATCACAATCCATATTTGCAATTTGTCATATCAAAGAGCAGAATATAGCGATGAAAGCAGGGAAATATGTCTTGCTAGACCGTATCCAAGACCCTGGGAATTTAGGTACCATTATTCGCTCTGCCCATGCAGCAGGTGTAGATGCAATTATTGCAGGACGAGGAACTGTGGATTTATTTAATAGCAAAACATTACGTGCTGCTCAAGGTTCTCATTTCCATATCCCAATTGTGACAGCTGACCTTATACATACTATTTCAAAGTTGCAAGACAGTGAAGTGCCAGTTTATGCAACAGGCTGGACAGAAGCTGCAATTTCTTATAAGAAAATAACAGCAGGTGCTCATTATGCACTAATTGTTGGAAATGAAGGAGAAGGCGTCGCACAAGAGTTATTTGAGGCTTCGAATGAGGTGCTGTTTATTCCTATGCCGGGTGGAGCAGAATCACTGAATGTTGCAATTGCTTGTTCAGTCATTCTCTTTCACTTGAATGAAGACTAGGATTGCATATTTGATTCAATACAGGTATACTATTCTTGAAATATGAAAAGAAATGCGCTTGAATGAGGAAGAGTAGGTTGAGGAATTGTTTAGGAAGTATGTATCAATGACTGAAAATACATACCATAATGAATCAATTGAAGTTCACCCTCATGATGCAGCCATAAGGACCATACAACATGTATGTAAATATGTGCCGGCTACGAACCGTTAATTCGAACATTGAGTGATTGTACAATTGTACAATAATTCAGGGTGGTACCGCGATCTCGTCCTCGTCCCTAGTTTTAGGGGCGAGGATTTTTTATTTTGAAAGGAGCAAAAAAGCATGGAAGAAAAATTAAAGGAATTAAAAGAGCAAGCATTTGCAAAGATTAAAGAAGCGATGGATGCGAAAGAATTAAACGATGTCCGCGTAAAGTATTTAGGAAAAAAAGGACCGATTACTGATTTATTAAAAGGGATGGGGAAATTACCGGCAGAAGAGCGTCCAAAAATGGGGCAGCTTGTCAATGTGATTCGAGAAGAAGTGACGCAGTTTTTAGAAGAAAAGAAAGAATTGATTGAAGAGGCAGCATTAAATGAGCAATTAGAGAATGAAACGATTGATGTCACATTACCTGGAAGAAAAATAGCAGTTGGTAATCATCATCCAATTACAAGAGTCGCAGAGGAAATTGAGGATTTCTTTTTAAGTATGGGCTACGAAATTGCTGAAGGCCCAGAAGTCGAAAAAGATTTTTATAACTTTGAAGCTTTAAATTTACCGAAAGAACACCCAGCGAGAGATATGCAGGATTCATTTTATATTTCAGAAGATATATTATTACGTACACATACCTCTCCCGTGCAAGCTAGAACGATGGAGAAAAAGCAAGGTGAACCAATTAAAATCATTTGTCCAGGGAAAGTTTATCGTCGAGACAGTGATGATGCAACCCACTCACACCAATTCTCTCAAATCGAAGGACTAGTAGTAGGAGAAAATATTCGGATGAGTGACTTAAAAGGTACGCTAGATGCTTTTGCAAAGAAAATGTTCGGTGCTGAACGTGAAATTCGTTTACGTCCTAGCTTCTTTCCGTTTACTGAACCTTCAGTAGAAATGGACATTTCTTGTTTTAAATGCGGAGGAGATGGCTGTAACGTATGTAAGCAGACAGGGTGGATTGAAATTTTAGGCGGAGGAATGGTGCATCCGAATGTGTTGAGAATGGCTGGTTATGACCCAGAAGTCGTCACAGGATTTGCATTTGGTATGGGACAAGAACGAATCGCAATGCTGAAATATGGCATTGAAGATATTCGTCATTTCTTTACCAATGATGTCCGATTCTTATCACAATTTGGTCGTACAGAAGAATAAGGAGGAACAAACATGTTAGTATCTACGAAATGGTTAAATGAATATGTGAATATAGAAAATGAACAAATCGAAGAGTTAGCAGAAAAAATTACGCGTTCTGGAATTGAAGTCGATGCCATTGCGTATCGTAGTCATCAGATGGAGCATGTTGTAGTAGGACATGTTCTCTCTTGTGAAAAACACCCTGAGGCGGATAAATTGAATATTTGTCAAGTCGATGTAGGAAGCGGCGAGCCACAACAAATTATTTGTGGAGCACCCAATGTAGCGACAGGCCAGAAAGTAATCGCTGCTTTACCAGGTGCTAAGTTACCAGGAGACTTTACAATCAAAAAAGCTAAATTACGTGGTGAACCATCGAATGGAATGATTTGTTCATTGCAAGAATTAGGAGTAGAAGGACGTGTCGTAGCGAAAGAGTTTGCTGAAGGTATTTTCGTACTGCCTGAAGAAGCTGTTGTAGGCGAGTCGGCATTACCTTATATCGGGTTAGACGATGTAGTTTATGAATTTGATTTAACACCGAATCGTTCAGATGCATTAAGTATGCTTGGTGTGGCTTACGAAGTAGCAGCTATTTTAAATCAAGACATTCAACTTCCAGTCGTGGACTACACAACTACATCTGAGAAAGCTATTGAAAAAATTCAAGTTCGAGTAGAGGCTACTGAAAAAAATCCATTGTATGCAGCTTTCGTTGTAGAAGATGTTACTGTCGGTCCTTCTCCTACTTGGATGCAAAATCATTTAATGTCTGCAGGGATTCGCCCACATAACAATATTGTAGACATTACGAATTTTGTATTACTTGAGTATGGTCAACCTTTACACGCATTCGATTTTGACTCGTTGCAATCAGATGAAATAGTTGTAAGAATGGCTAAAGATGGGGAAAAGATGGTTACATTAGATGAAGTTGAACGTGAACTAACAGCCGAAGATTTGGTCATTACAAATGGGAACGTTCCAGTTGCATTAGCGGGAGTAATGGGTGGAGCGAATGCTGAAGTCACTGAAAAAACAACGACAGTCGTGATTGAAGCAGCTTATTTTGATCCTGCAACTGTTCGTCGTACTTCAAGAAAAATGGGTTTACGTAGTGATTCAAGTGCCCGTTTTGAAAAAGGAGTAGATCCAAATCGTGTCATTGAAGCAGGAAAACGGGCTGCACAATTGATGCAACAATACGCGAATGGACAAGTTCGAGAAGGAATTGTTTTACATGATGAATTAGATAAAACACCTCAACAGATTATCCTTTCTCCAGATGCAGTTAATCGTCGTTTAGGAATGAAGATTGCCTTATCTGAAATGTTAACGATTTTAGAACGTTTAAGAATACCTACTACAGTTGAAAATGGGAAAATGATTATTGACGCACCAACTCGTCGTCAAGATTTAGTGATTCCTGAAGATATTGTAGAAGAAATCGCTCGCATGTATGGCTATGATAATATTCCAAAGACTTTACCAGTTACTGAAGAATCAATTGGAAAGTTAACGCCGTATCAATCGAAACGTCGTCTTGTTCGTCGCTATTTAGAAGGAGCAGGTTTATACCAAGCGATTACCTATTCCTTAACGAGTCAAGAAAAAGCGACTCAATTTGCTTTAGTAGAAGATGACGTAACGCGTTTGATGATGCCGATGAGTGAAGAGCATAGTACCTTACGTCAAAGCTTAATTCCTGGCCTATTAGATGTTGCTTCGTATAATGTTGCACGCCGTGTACAAGATGTTTTATTGTATGAGACGGGTGCAGTGTATTTAGGTAAACAAGAGGACGGCTTACCTAAAGAAGTTGAGCGTGTTGCAGGAGTGTTGACAGGTCATGTGTTAGAGCATGCTTGGCAAGGAGAAAATAAACGTGTAGATTTCTTTGTTGTCAAAGGAATTGTTGAAGGCTTGTTAGAGCAACTTGGATTGAATCAATCTGTTGAATTTACACAAGCTACACATGCTGGCCTCCATCCTGGACGTACAGCAGACTTATTGTTAGATGGCAAAAAGATTGGCCTCATTGGACAAGTTCACCCACTTGTTCAAAAACAGTTGGATTTAAAAGAGACGTATGTCTTTGAATTAGATTTACATGACTTGTTGCACAGAGAAAGTCAGCCACTCGTTTATGAAATGGTGTCCAAGTATCCATCTATTTCACGAGATATTGCATTAGTTGTGAAACGTACAACAAGTGCGGGAGAATTAGAAAAAATTATTCAACGCGCAGGCGGAAAATTATTAAAGCAAGTGAAAGTGTTTGATTTATATGAAGGAGATAATGTGGCAACAGATGAAAAATCAGTTGCTTTCTCACTTACTTATTTTGATCCAACACGGACATTAAAAGACGAAGAAGTAGTTGCTGCACATGAAAAAGTACTTTCTGCTTTAGCACAAGAAGCAGGGGCATCTATCCGTTCTTAATCAAGAAAAAGCTACAAAGCTCCTTAATGGGAGCTTTGTAGCTTTTATTTTGTAAGTTTCTTTGCCTTTTGAGTATTAGCAAAATGCCATTTTGTCATGCTGTGCAATGTCTCTTCACCGAATTTTTTTAAGATGCGCGCAGCCACTTCATCTACTTTTGCACCTGCTCCCTTAGGAATAGATATCCCTAGTTGTTGACTGAGTTGGTCCATTTCATTTAGAAAAGCTACACGTGCAATAATTGAAGCAGCAGCAACACTTACATGAATTTGTTCTGCTTTTGTAGCAAAACAAACTTTCTCTTTCACTATATGTGGTGCATCAACAAGATAATTAAAATAAGTATTAGATTCTGCAAACTGATCAATCAAAATCCAGTCGGGTTCAACAGTATCTAATTTTCTTAAGACATGTAGCAAAGCTTGATTATGCATCATCGCTTTCATCTTTCCTTGGTTCATTGTGGGTTGTATCTCGTTGTATTTTTTATTGGGTAAAACGAGTACACTGTGCGTTAAAGACTCTTGAAGTAGCGGAGCCAATGTACGCATTCGCTCATCTGTTAACATTTTTGAATCTTTTACACCTAGTTCAGTTAACCATCCGATGTCTTGAGCGGCAACATAACAAGCTGCAACCGTCATTGGACCAAAGTAATCCCCAGTGCCTGTTTCATCCGATCCGATTACAGAAGCGGTAGAAATGTTGTCTGGAAGAACAGAGGGTACTCGAGAGGACTTGGGTTTCTTTTGTATGCTCTGCTGCTGAAAAGGTGCTGCAAGGACTGCTGCATCTTTTCCTTGAAACATCACCTTCTTTGAATGATAAATTGTAATTTTTGTACCATTCACATCAAACATTGCATCGATGTATGAGGCAGAAGGGGTAAGACTAGAGTTTTTATAAATCGATTTAATTTGTTGAATGATAGGAGCTTCTAATTGGAGAACGATAGTAGACATTTTTATTCACTTCTTTCAAATAAGGTGTAGTAAGACAAGTATACATGTTTTGAGGAGTAGAGAGTAGTTGGTAGGAGAGTCGTATGGAAGTGTAAGAAGAATTCTTTTTTCTTGTTATTTATTGAGTATTAAGGAGTAACTTGCTGACCGCGTAAAAAATAGCTTTAAAATACTAGATCTAATGGTTCCGTTACATAGTAATTTCATGGTATGATAAACTATCATGAAGTGAAATTGAGGAGGGCTTGTATGGAAGAGCAACAAAAACTCCGAGTCACAGTAGAGATTTGTGGTCAGACATACACAATGGTCGGAGAAGAAACGAAAGAACATATGACTCAGGTTGCCAATCAAGTAGATGAGCAAATGCAACTGATTCGTCAAATGAACCCTGCCCTTGACCGAACAAAGCTTGCTGTATTGACTGCTGTTAATACTGTGAATCAACAAATGAAACTTGAATTACAGATGAAACAATTACAAGAAGAATTGAAACAGTTGAAGGGTTGACGAAAATCAAATGTTAGATTTATTACTTATCTTTGTCCTTTTAGGTGTGTTTATTATCGGGTTCCAACGTGGTGTAGTCGTCCAATCCATGCGAATGGTTGGTTTTTTAATTGCGCTTATTATTGCTAGAATATATTATGTGAAGCTATCAAAGCTCTTTGTGCTGTGGATACCTTATCCAAATGTTCAAGCGCATGAATTAGTGAAGTGGGCGCCTGCAACATTAGATTTTGATGTAACTTTCTATCGTGCACTGGCATTTTTAATCATTTTTATCGTATCCTACCTACTGATTTTAGTAGTTCTTGCGGTATTTGATATTGTACGATACTTTCCACTTGCTCCATTTTATACGAGATGGATTGCTGCGGGCCTAAGCTTTATTGAAATTTATTTCGTGATATTTATCATTGTGTCCGTTTTATCTTTATTACCTATTGAAAGTATTCAAACGAGCCTATCGCATTCACTTTTTGGGAAAATGATGGTGGAGCACACACCGATTGTATCCAAGTTGATGCAAAACTGGTGGTTTACTTATACACAAAGTTAGCTTCCCATGTTGAGTAGGGAAGCTTTTTTATAGAAAGGGAGTGCAAGGCATGGATCAACGTGTCTTACAAACATTAGAGTTTAATAAAGTGATTCAAGAAGTTGCTAAACACTGTGCGACTCATCTTGGTCAGAGAGAAATAGAAGAATTGGTACCTATGCAAGAAATTGAAAAGGTACAAGAAAAATTGGATGAAATGGACGAAGCGCTTGCTGTTTTACGCGTTTACGCTTCCATTCCATTAGGTGGTATTTTTGATATCAAGCCTCAGTCCCGCCGTGCACAAATTGGAGGAGTACTATCTGCTCAAGAGTTAATGGAAATTGCTAGTACCATTCGTGCGAGTAAACAAATCCGCATGTTTATCGATCAGATCAACGATGAAAATGAATTGTCGATTCCCTTATTAACTGAAAAGAAAGAGCAACTACCTATCGTGACACATTTAGAAAAAGAAATTCAACAATCTATCGATGAAAATGGCCGTGTATTAGACAGCGCCTCTTCAACATTACGGGCTGTGAGACAAAAGAAAAGAGCAGAAGAAGCCAAAGTGAGAAGCCGTCTTGAGAGTTATACTCGAGGAGCCAATGCTTCAAAAATGCTATCAGAGACAATTGTAACGATTAGAAATGATCGTTATGTACTGCCTGTGAAAGCTGAATATCGCTCTCATTATGGTGGAATTGTGCATGACATGAGTTCCTCAGGACAAACACTGTTTATTGAACCTAACAGCATAGTTCAACTTAATAATGAAATTAGAACGTTAGCTATGAAGGAAAAAGAAGAAATCGAAAAAATATTAATTGCCTTGTCAGCTGAAGTGAGTGCAGTAGCTACAGAATTATTTATGCTTACAGATGGTCTAGCTGCTATCGACGTCATTTTTGCGAAAGCGAAATATGGTGTAGCTAATCGATGCACTACACCTAGAGTGAATGATAAGGGGTATATTAAGTTAACAAAAGCACGTCATCCTTTATTGCCTATTGAGGAAGCAGTAGCTAATACGATTGAATTTGGTGACGCAGTTACAACGATTGTGATTACCGGTCCAAACACAGGTGGTAAAACTGTTACACTTAAAACAGTAGGTTTATGTACATTAATGGCTCAAGCAGGTATACCTATCCCTGTATTAGATGGTTCTGAAATCGCTGTTTTCCATTCCATTTACGCAGATATTGGGGATGAGCAATCCATCGAACAGAGCTTAAGTACATTTTCTTCTCATATGGTGAACATTGTTGACATATTAAAGAAATTTGATGAACGCTCTTTGTTACTATTCGACGAGCTTGGATCAGGAACAGACCCTCAAGAAGGGGCGGCATTAGCAATCAGTATATTAGACGAGGTACATGGAACAGGCGCACGTGTCATGGCAACCACTCATTATCCTGAATTAAAGGCGTATGGCTATAATCGTCAAGGAGTAGCAAATGCGAGTGTGGAGTTTGATATTGATACATTAAGCCCAACCTATCGTTTATTAATAGGAGTACCAGGAAGAAGTAATGCATTTGAAATATCAGATCGTTTAGGCCTCAATCGCCATATTATTGATCGTGCTAAAAAGTTTACAGGAACAGATTCAGGCGAAGTGAACGAGATGATAGCTTCTTTAGAAACAAGCCGCATTCATGCTGAGAAAGATCGTGAACAGATGGCAATTCAACTCGCTGAAGCCGAGCAATTAAGAAGAGATTTAGAAAAAGAATTAGAAGAAATACAAAAAAATGAGCAACGCCTCCTAGAAAAAGCGACTGAGAAAGCAGAAAAAATTGTTAGAAAAGCATCTGAAGAATCAGAAGCGATTATGACTGAGTTAAGAAACTTAAGAATGCATACAAGTGCTCAAGTTAAAGAACACGAACTAATCGAAATGAAAAAGAGATTAAATCAAGCGCAGCCTAAGCGTGTCAATCAACCGAAAGAAAAGAAAGTCGAAACAAGACCTCTAAAAATAGGTGATGAAGTGAAGTCACTTGACTATGGGCAAACAGGAACGTTAATCGATCAATTAGACACGGGAGATTGGGTCGTACAAATAGGCATATTAAAAATGAATTTACCAGAAAGTCGTTTAGAATACATCCGTCCTAAAAAAGAAAAAATGAAGAGTGTAACAACAGTTAAACGTTCGAGTGCTCCAATTAAAATGGAACTAGATTTAAGAGGTTTACGCTATGAAGAAGCTATCCAACGAACTGAAAAATATATTGATGATGCGTTATTGGCAAATTTACATCAAATTCATATCATTCACGGAAAAGGAACCGGTGCATTACGTGAAGGTGTGCAGACTTTGCTGAAACGTCACTCACGCGTAAAGAATTATCGATTCGGTGAAGCAGGTGAAGGTGGATTTGGTGTAACCGTTGCAGAATTAAAATAAGGGAGTGGTAAAAAATGAGTGAAGGATTTGATTTCTGGGGAAATCCATTAGTAGAAACAGCCGGCTATTTTAGTGTGACCGTTTTATTTCTAATCGTTTCTATGGTGTTATTTGAAATGGTTACAAAATACAACAACTGGGAAGAAATAAAAAATGGAAACCTTGCAGTTGCATTAGCAACTGGTGGAAAGATCTTTGGGGTGGCCAATGTTTTTAGATTTTCAATTGAAAAACACTCAACTTTACCTATGATGCTCGGTTGGGGATTGTATGGTTTTACTTTACTTGTTTTTGCTTATTGGTTATTTGAATTTTTAACTCCTAAATTTAAAGTGGATCAAGAGATTGAAAATGATAATCGGGCAGTCGGTTTTATTTCACTTGTTATCTCAATTGGTTTATCATTTGTAATCGGTGCAAGTATTACAGCGTAGGAGTAGATAAAAATGGAAAAGTTATCAAAAATATTAATTGCTGCCTGTGTCATTTTTATAGGTGTAGGAATTTATTGGTTAGTGACTCAATAAAAAAAGTTATTCACGAAAGAGTTTCTTTTGTGAATAACTTTTTTTTAGATGATTTAATTCTACCCGTGGACAAAAGGCTTAATAATGAATAACCATTCACATTTTCAACTAAATTACTATTATGTTAGAAAAATAATTAACGAGAACATGTACAGGAGCTGTACGAAAAAAGTTGTAAGCGGATACAAACTTATGTAGTATGTTAGATAGGGATGAACAACAATAATTCAACACAGAAGGGGGAAAAATAATGACTGAAAAGATTTGGTTAAAACAATATCCTAAACAAATACCAGCAGAAATTCACTATGAACAAGTGCCTATTCATTCTTTTTTAGAAATTGCTGGTCGTGAGGTCCCGAATAAAGTGGCCATCCATTTTTTAGGGAAAGAATTAACGTATGGTGAAGTTGCACAATATGCAAAAAACTTTGCTGCCTATTTACAGTCAATTGGAATAACAAAAGGAGACCGTGTGGCGATTATGCTTCCTAATAGTCCACAAGCGGTGATCGCGTATTATGGAATTTTACAAGCTGGAGCAATTGTAGTGCAAACCAATCCTTTGTATACAGAGCGAGAGTTAGCCTATCAATTGCAAGACTCAGGATCAAAGGCTATCGTTACATTACCTATTTTATTTCCACGTGTATCTAAAGCTAGAACGGGTACTGATTTGGAGCATATTATTGTATCTGGTGTACAAGATTTTTTACCATTCCCTAAAAACGTTATTTATCCATTTATCGAAAGAAAGCAAACAAAGGTGATTGTGGATTTATCAAAAGAGCATAATGTCCATCATTTGAAAGATATTATCAAAAAAGAGGGTCTTCCTTTAGAAGAACATTCATTTGATTTTCATAATGATGCAGCATTATTGCAATATACAGGGGGAACTACTGGACCTCCAAAGGGCGTAATTTTAACGCATGAAAACTTGATTTCAAACGTTTCGATGTGTGACGCTTGGTTGTATGAGTCAGAAAAAGGAGAAGAGACTGTTTTAGGGATTTTACCCTTCTTCCATGTATACGGAATGACAACAGTTTTAATATTATCTGTGATGATGCAACATAAGATGGTTTTACTACCAAAATTTGATGTGGAAGAAACATTAAAAACAATAGATAAACAACGTCCAACACTTTTCCCGGGAGCACCTACGATTTATATTGGTATTTTAAATGCAAAAACATTACCTAAATACGACTTATCTTCTATTAAAGCTTGTATTAGTGGATCAGCAGCATTACCAGTAGAAGTAAAGGACCAATTTGAAAAAGTAACAGGTGGACGTCTTGTTGAGGGGTATGGACTGACAGAAACTTCGCCAGTTACTCATGCAAACTTAGTTTGGGGTGGAAAAAGAGTAGATGGATCTATTGGTTTACCATGGCCGAATACCGATGCAATTTTACTTGGTCCAGATGGGAAGGAAGTAGAACAAGGTCAAGTAGGAGAAATAGCAATAAAAGGGCCTCAAGTGATGAAAGGCTATTGGAATCGTGAAGAAGATACAAAAGAAACATTCCATGAGGGATGGTTATTAACTGGCGATTTGGGCTATATGGATGAGGAAGGATTCTTCTATGTCGTCGACCGAAAAAAAGACATGATTATTGCAAGTGGCTTTAATATTTATCCAAGAGAAGTTGAAGAAGTATTATACGAACATGAAGCAATTCAAGAATGTGTCGTTGTAGGTATCCCAGACCCTTATCGTGGTGAAACAGTAAAAGCATTTGTCGTTTTAAAAGAAGGTAAGACTGTCACTGAAGAAGAACTTAATCAATTTGCTCGGAAGTACTTGGCTTCATTTAAAGTACCTAGACAATATGAATTTAGAGCAGAATTACCAAAAACAGCAGTAGGAAAAATCTTGCGTCGTGTGTTGATTGATGAAGAAAAAGAAAAAATGAAACATGCATAATCATTGACGGCAAATTAAATATCAGTTATTATCAATAGTGAATGACGGTTCATTCACTATTTTTAATTGTAACGGTGGTGAAGTGATGAAAAGAGAAAAACCAAAGTATAAACAAATTATTGATGCTGCAGTCCGAGTGATTGCGGATAACGGTTACCATGGTTCACAAGTGTCTAAAATTGCAAAAGAAGCTGGCGTAGCCGACGGAACGATTTATTTATACTTTAAAAACAAAGAAGATATTCTCATTTCTGTATTTGAGGAAAAAATGGGAGCATTTATCGAGAACTTAGAGCAAGTAGTAGCTGAAGAAATGACGATGTCAGAGAAATTGTATAAAATGATTGAAAATCATTATACGATCTTGCAACAAGATCATCATTTAGCTATTGTAACACAACTGGAGCTTAGACAATCTAGCCTTCCGTTACGCACAAAAATCAACGAAGTATTGAAACAATACCTTGTTCATCTTGACCGAATTTTACAAGCAGGGAAAGAACAAGGCGAAATCAGTGAAACGACAGATTTACGGATTGTACGTCAAATGATTTTTGGAACGATTGATGAGACGTGTACAACTTGGGTAATGACAGGTCAAAAATATGATTTAGTTGGGTTGACAGAACAAGTACATCAATTGTTATTACAAGGTATTTTAAAGCAATAATGTGGACAAAAAGGAGGCAATACGATGACTTTACCAACGATGAAAATCTCGGAAAAAGTAGCAGTGATCACCTTCAATAACCCGCCAGCAAATGCACTCAGTTCAAAAGTGTTAATGGATTTGAAAAGTAAATTCGAATCCATTCAACACAATGATGAAGTTCGAGCAGTCGTGTTACATGGCGAAGGGCGATTTTTTTCGGCAGGAGCAGATATTAAAGAGTTTACATCTTTTCAAACGGATGAAGGATTCGAAAGCTTTGCTAAAGAAGGACATGGTGTTTTTACTCTCATTGAAACGTTCAATAAACCAGTCATCGCCGCAATACACGGCGCAGCACTTGGAGGTGGCCTAGAGCTCTCTTTAAGTTGTCATATCCGAGTAGCTACTGAACATGCCAAAATAGGCTTGCCAGAACTGCAACTAGGGATTATTCCAGGATATGGTGGAACACAAAGGTTACCACGTGCTGTAGGCAGGGCTCATGCATTAGAAATGATTTTATCGAGTGAACCGATCACAGGAAAGAAAGCGCTAGCAATTGGATTAGTCAATCATCTTTTTGAAGAGGATACGCTCCTAGATGACGCAATTCAATTAGCAAAAAAATTCACAAATAAAAGTCCGCGTTCAGTGGCAGACGTTTTATACCTTACTCAGAAAGCGGTTACAGAAGAATTAGAAGAAGGTTTACAAGAAGAAGCAAAAGCATTCTCAGAGATTTTTAATACCGAGGATGCAAAGGAAGGCATTCAAGCATTTATTGAAAAGAGACAACCACATTTTAAAGGAAATTAATTATTGAAGAGGAGGGTTCTTTTATGAATATTGTAGCTTTAGTAAAAAGAACATTTGATACTGAGGAGAAAATTGTTGTAAATAATGGTCAAATCGATGAAGGTGGAGCAGAATTCATCATCAACCCGTACGACGAGTATGCAGTTGAAGAAGCGATTGTATTAAGAGATGCACATGGTGGAGAGGTAACTGTTGTTTCTATTGGAAGTGACGAAGCTGAAAAACAACTTCGTACAGCATTAGCAATGGGAGCAGATAAAGCAGTTCTTATTAACACTGAAGATGATGTTGATGAAATGGATGAATTTACGATTGCAAAATTAATTGCGACTTACTTAAAGGAACAAGAAGTAGATTTAATTTTAGCTGGTAACGTAGCAGTAGATGGTGGTTCAGGACAAGTAGGACCACGAGTAGCAGAAATGTTAGGGATTAATTATGTTACAACAATTACCGACATTGAAATTGATGGGGAAGCAGTGACAATTGTACGTGATGTTGAGGGCGATACAGAAACGATTGAAACTAAATTACCGTTACTTGTTACAGCTCAACAAGGATTGAATGAACCGCGATACCCATCATTGCCAGGAATCATGCAAGCTAAAAGAAAACCTCTAGAAGAGCTTGAATTGGACGATTTAGATTTAGAAGAAGAGGATGTAGAAGCTAAAACTTCTACAGTAGAAGTTTTTCTTCCGGAAGCTAAAAAAGCGGGCAAACTAATCGATGGAGAGCCAGCAGAACAAGTGTCAGAATTATTGTCATTACTAAAAAACGAAGCGAAAGTATTATAATTCAAGCGAAAATTATGAGGAGGGAATTGTTATGACTAAAAAAGTTCTTGTATTAGGTGAAGTGAAAGATCATACATTACGTAACGTTTCATTTGAAGCGATTGCAGCAGGGAAAACAATAAGTGGTGGTGGAGAAGTAGTTGCTCTTTTAATTGGAGATACAGTAAAAGGATTAGCTGATGAATTAGCAACTTACGGAGCTGACCGTGTGCTTGTGGTTGAGGATGCAAAATTAGATCATTATTCTTCAGATGGCTATGCTCAAGCATTTATGGCTGTTTTTGAACAAGAAAAACCGGATGCTGTTGTGTTCGGTCACACAGCTCTGGGGAAAGATTTATCTCCAAAAATCGCAACTAAAATTGATGCAGGACTCATCTCGGATGTGACTAAAATAGAAGGTGAGGGCGATGATGCACAATTTATCCGCCCAATTTATTCAGGTAAAGCATTTGAAAAGGTTGAAATTAAAGAAGGATTAACATTTATTACAATTCGACCAAATAATATTGAGCCACTTCAAAAAGAAGAAGGTAAAACAGCAACTGTCGAAGAAATAGAAGTTCCTATTAATGATTTGCGTTCAATCATTAAAGATGTTGTGCGCAAATCAACAGATGGTGTTGATTTGTCAGAAGCAAAAGTGGTTATTGCAGGTGGACGAGGAGTAAAAGGTGCAGAAGGGTTTGAGCCTTTACATGAATTAGCTCAATTACTAGGCGGTGCTGTTGGCGCATCTCGTGGAGCATGCGATGCTGACTATTGTGATTACTCCTTACAAATTGGTCAAACAGGTAAAGTAGTTACACCTGACCTTTATATTGCAGTTGGAATTTCAGGTGCTATTCAACACGTCGCAGGAATGTCAAATTCCAAAGTAATTGTAGCAATCAATAAAGATCCTGAAGCAGAAATCTTTAAGATTGCTGACTATGGTATTGTCGGAGACTTGTTCGATGTCTTACCTATCTTAATTGAAGAAGTGAAGAAAATAGTCGCTTAATCCAAAACTCCTGAGTCATTCAGGAGTTTTTTGTCTGTAGAAAATCGATTGAGCATATTGATAGTGTAGTGAAATTCAAGCATGGTATACTACAAATAGAATTAAAGAGAGCAAACCACTTTACCCCGAGGGGTATATCGGTTATACTACTCTTAGATTGTTGAATTATGAAGGAGGAAATTTAATTATGGCTATTATTAACGCAACAGATGCAACATTCGCAGAAGAGATTAAAGAAGGTGTAGTACTTGTAGACTTTTGGGCACCTTGGTGTGGACCTTGTAAAATGATTGCTCCTGTACTTGAAGAAGTAGATGCAGCAGTAGAAGGTAAAGCAAAAGTTGTAAAGGTAGATGTTGACGATAACCAAACAACAGCAGCACAGTTTGGTGTAATGTCAATTCCAACATTAATCGTATTTAAAGATGGAGAAGCAGTTGATAAAGTAGTAGGCTTCAATCCAAAAGAAAAATTAGTAGCATTAATTGAAAAACACTTATAATTTTCAAGAGCCCAGTGAAATACTGGGTTCTTTTTTTATGGAATCGTTCAGTTAGGAAAATTCCTTTCGTTTGTTATAATAGAAAGAAGCATGTCAAAACGAATAGGTGAAAAAATGAATGAACATTTGAAAGAGAAAATAAAACTACTGCCTGATTTACCTGGTTGCTATTTAATGAAGGACTCTCAAGGAACAGTTATTTATGTTGGTAAGGCCAAAGTTTTAAAAAATCGAGTTAAAAGTTATTTTACGGGGAGTCATGACGGAAAAACTCAAAGATTGGTCAATGAAATTGTAGACTTTGAAACCATTATTACGAACTCAGATCTTGAAGCATTAGTATTAGAATTAAATTTAATCAAGACATATGATCCGAAATACAATATTATGCTGAAAGATGATAAAACATATCCTTATATTCAAATTACAGCTGAAAAATATCCTAGGCTTCTTGTGACTCGAAATGTTAAAAAAGGGAAAGGTAAATTTTTTGGGCCTTACCCCAATGCTTATGCTGCACAAGAAACGAAGAAATTATTAGACCGAATATATCCATTTAGAAAGTGTCAAAAGTTACCGAAACAAGTGTGTTTATATTATCATCTTCATCAATGCCTTGGACCTTGTGTATATGATGTACCGCAATCCACCTATGAAGAAATGGTTGATGAGGTATCTCGCTTCCTAAAGGGTGGGTTTAAAGAAGTAAAGAAAGAGTTGCAAGGTAAGATGTTGCAAGCCTCTGAACAATTAGATTTTGAAAGGGCTAAAGAATATAGAGATCAACTGACTAATATTGAGACAGTGATGGAAAAGCAAACGATGACCATGAATGATTTTACCGATAGAGATGTTTTCGGTTATGCAACGAATGAAGAATACATGTGTGTACAAGTATTTTTTGTACGACAAGGAAAAGTAATAGAGAGGGAAGTTTCTATCTTTCCCTATTATCGAGAGGCCGAGGAAGAGTGTCTCACTTTTATTGGTCAGTTCTATGCTTCACGAAAACAAGTTCTACCCAAAGAAATACTGTTGCCTCCTTCGATACAAAAAGAATTGGTCGAGCAATTATTACAAGTAAAAGCATTTGTTCCACAACGCGGATTGAAGAAAGAGCTTGTTCAACTTGCTATGAAAAATGCAGAGGCTTCGTTAGCAGAGAAACATCAACTCGTTGAAAGAAAATACGAAAGAACAGTAGGTGCAGTTGAGCAATTAGGAGAGTTGTTAAACATCCCTAGACCGGATCGAATTGAAGCCTTTGATAATTCACATACGCATGGAACAGACCCTGTTTCAGCGATGGTTACTTTTGTAGATGGCACACCACGGAAAAGTGATTATAGAAAATATCGGTTGACGACGGCTGCTGCTCACGATGATTATGGAGCGATGGCAGAAGTAATCAGAAGGAGATATCAACGATTATTAAAGGATCAATTACCCCTACCTAATTTAATTGTAGTAGATGGTGGAAAAGGACAAATGTCTGTTGCTTATGAAATATTAAAACATGAATTAGATTTAAATATTCCGCTGATTGGTTTAGCCAAGGATGATAAGCATGGAACACAAACTTTACTTTATGGTCATCCACCAGTAGAAGTTCCCTTGAAAAAGAACGGTGAAGTATTTCAATTATTGAGCCGCATTCAAGAGGAGGTTCATCGTTTTGCGATTACTTTCCATAGACAAGTTAGGAGTAAATCAGCATTTCAATCTAAATTAGATCATGTGGTTGGTTTAGGTCCAAAACGAAAAAGGAATTTGCTCATGCATTTTGGGTCAATTGAGCATATGAAAAATGCAACAGTTGAAGAATTGATGCAAGCAAAATTACCACAAAAGGTTGCAGAACAAGTCCACCAACTATTGAAGGATGAATAAAAAACAGCATTTCAGGACTGAGTGACCTGAAATGCTGTTTATTCCCATTTGACATCAATGCTTACAGTAGAATCCTTTTGATATGTACCATGAGCTTCTGTGATTCGCTTTGTTAAAATTTGATATTGTTGTGCAATGAAGCCAACTTCCAAAGAGATTGAACTTTTTTCTTTTACGCTATTCGATGGCCGCGTTAATAAAAATGTATTCACTTGAGCAGTATCTTTGATTAATTCTAATTTACCCCATCCTGCTTCTGTGAAAAATGCGGGAAGTTCCTCAATTGAGAATAAAGGAAATTTTCGAGCAATCTCTTTTCCAACCCAATATAGAATATCATCTTCATGCTTGCCTAGTACTGAAGGAAGGACATGATCTTTCAGTAGTTCATACCCAAATTTAGTGGGATAAGCGCTTTCTGTTTTTTGGTCCATTCCATTGCCTCCTTTCAGACGATTCTTAATGTACAAAGTCTAATTGAGAATGAGTATAAAAAGGCTTAGACACCTTGATTTCTTCCCAAGTCAAGAGTACAATTAATTTGTAATCACATTGTACCATGAAAGGAGTACGTCAGAAAAGACACCAGTTGTTATTCCGCTGACGCACTTCAGTAATAAGGGAGGGTAAAGGACTTGTCGAGAGAATCAGATTTTTACTTACGTCGTCTTCATTCACTACTCGGAGTCATTCCAGTTGGGTTATTCTTAACACAACATTTGATCATTAACTATTTTTCAACGCGTGGTGAAGAAGCATTTAACGCGGCTTCAGACTTTATGGGAAGCTTGCCATTTTTGTATGTGTTAGAATGGGTGGTTATTTATATTCCATTAATGTTCCATGCATTTTATGGAGTGTACATTGCATTTACTGCCAAGAACAATACAAAACGTTTCGGTACATATCGTAACTGGATGTTCATGTTACAGCGTGTAACAGGGATTTTCCTTGTCATCTTTATTGCATGGCACATTTGGCAAACTCGTATTGCTAAAGCGCTAGGAGCAGATGTGAACTACGATATGATGGCTGATATTTTCCAATCTACACCGATGGTAATTTTCTACATTGTAGGTGTATTATCAGCAACATTCCACTTAGCAAATGGCTTATGGGCATTTTTAGTAACTTGGGGAATTACTCAATCCCAACGTTCACAACAAATTTTCTCATATGTATCCGTGCTAGTATTTATCGCATTATCATTCATTGGAATTCGTGCGATTTTCGGTTTTATGTAGGTCGAAGAAAGAGCAACATGAGATTAAGTTAATTGAGGAGTGAAACAATAATGGCAAAAGGCAGATTGATCGTCGTTGGTGGCGGTCTTGCAGGTCTAATGGCTACAATTAAAGCTGCTGAAGTAGGAACGCCGGTTGACTTGTTTTCAATCGTTCCTGTTAAACGTTCACACTCTGTTTGTGCCCAAGGTGGGATTAACGGAGCGGTTAACACAAAAGGTGAAGGTGACTCACCAGCGATTCACTTTGACGACTCTGTATACGGTGGAGACTTTTTAGCTAACCAACCACCAGTAAAAGCAATGACAGAGGCTGCACCTGGAATTATTCATTTATTTGACCGTATGGGCGTAATGTTTAACCGTACAAATGAAGGTTTATTAGACTTCCGTCGTTTCGGAGGAACACTACATCACCGTACTGCTTTCGCAGGTGCTACAACAGGACAACAATTATTGTACGCATTAGATGAACAAGTTCGTGCGCATGAAGCAGCAGGACTTGTACAAAAGTATGAACACTGGGAATTTTTAGGGGCAATCCTAGATGACGAAGGTGTTTGTCGAGGAATTAAAGCACAAAACATGAAGACGATGGAAATTAAAGGATTCCGTGGGGACGCTGTAATTATTGCAACAGGTGGACCTGGAATTATTTTCGGTAAGTCTACAAACTCTGTAATCAATACAGGATCAGCTGCATCGATTGTGTACCAACAAGGTGCAAAATATGCGAACGGTGAATTTATTCAGATTCACCCAACAGCTATACCTGGAGATGATAAACTTCGCTTAATGAGTGAATCTGCTCGTGGTGAAGGTGGGCGTGTTTGGACATATAAAGAAGGAAAACCATGGTATTTCTTAGAAGAGAAATATCCTGACTATGGTAACCTTGTTCCACGTGATATTGCTACACGTGAAATTTTTGATGTATGTGTGAATCAAAAATTAGGAATCAATGGAGAAAACATGGTTTATCTTGATTTATCTCATAAAGATCCACATGAGTTAGATATTAAACTAGGTGGAATTATGGAAATCTACGAAAAATTCGTAGGTGACGATCCACGAAAAGTTCCAATGAAAATTTTCCCAGCTGTTCACTATTCAATGGGTGGACTATGGGTTGATTATGATCAACATACAAATATTCCTGGATTATTTGCAGCAGGTGAAGCAGATTATTCTCAACACGGAGCAAACCGTCTAGGGGCTAACTCATTACTTTCTGCAGTATATGGTGGAATGGTGGCAGGTCCAGCAGCAGTTGAATACATGAAAGGCCTTGATAAAATCGCAGATGATATCGAAGCATCAGTATTTGATAATGCAGTAAAAGAAGAGCAAGCTGCTTGGGATGCAACATTAAAAATGGATGGTACAGAAAATGCGTACATGTTGCATAAAGAGCTAGGTGAAATTATGACAAATAACGTTACTGTTGTTCGTCATAATGACAAACTGAAAGAAACTGATTTGAAAATTCAAGAACTTTTAGAGCGTTATGAGAATATCAACATTACAGATACTCAAAAATGGTCTAACCAAGGGGCTACATTTACTCGTCAGTTGAAAAATATGCTTTATTTAGCACGTGTTATTACGTTAGGAGCTTTAAATCGTAATGAAAGCCGTGGAGCTCATTACAAACCAGAATTCCCAGATCGTGACGATGAGAACTTCCTAAAAACTACAATTGCAGAATTTGATGGCGTTTCTGCACCGATTTTATCTTATGAAGAAGTGGACGTTTCATTAATTCCGCCAAGAAAACGTGACTATACTTCAAAATCGAAACACTAAGAAAGGGGATTAATTGTAAATGACTGAATTTATTGAGCTGAAAGTTCAGCGTCAAGATACAGCAAACTCACAACCTTACTGGGAAGAATTTAAAGTGCCTTATCGCCCAAACATGAACGTTATTTCAGCTTTAATGGAGATTCAACGTAATCCTGTTACAGCAGATGGTAATAAAACAACACCAGTAAACTGGGAAATGAGTTGTTTAGAAGAAGTCTGTGGTGCATGTTCTATGGTAATCAATGGTAAACCACGTCAATCTTGTACAGCATTAATTGACCAATTACCACAACCGATTACTCTTGAGCCGATGCGTACATTCCCTGTTGTTCGTGACTTAATCGTTGACCGTAATGTAATGTTTGATTCATTAAAACGTGTAAAAGCATGGGTTCCGATTGATGGCACATACGATTTAGGAGAAGGTCCACGTATGCCAGAGCGTAAACGTCAATGGGCTTATGAATTATCAAAATGTATGACATGTGGAGTTTGTTTAGAAGCATGTCCGAATGTCAATGATAAAACTGACTTTGTAGGACCAGCTATTTTATCACAAGTTCGTTTATTCAATACACATCCAACGGGTGCTATGAATAAAGATGAACGTTTAGCTGAGATTATGAAAGACGGTGGATTAGGCGAATGTGGTAACTCACAAAACTGTGTAGTTGCTTGTCCAAAAGGTATTCCTTTAACGACATCAATTGCTTCATTAAACCGTTCAGCAACTGTTCAAATGTTCAAAAACTTCTTCGGAAGCGACCATATGGTAGATTAATAGTAATCTAAAAAACACGATTCTTTTGAATCGTGTTTTTTTATATATGATTTAAATCGCTAAAAGTATAACGTGTTTGTAAAGGCTTTCATTTTCAGCTTAAGTCCTGTAAAATAAAGAATGAACATTCATTCATAAATAGGAGGGGTATTAATGAGAGTTTCATATATTGAGGATACGGAAAAATGGATAAGCGAATTTCAGTTTGAAGTACCCTTAAAAGTAAGATTTGCTGAAATAGATATGTTTGGGCATTTAAATAATGTAGAGGTATTTAACTATTTTGAATACGGACGGATGGAGTTTTTAAAAGCGCTGGAAATTGTGCCAGTAAAAGATTGGCATAAGATGGAGAATGTAGTAGTGGTTTCAGATTTACAAGCAGACTATCTGCAACAAGTATTTTATGACGATCAATTAGTGCTTAAGCTCAAAATCGCTCATTTAGGAACGACTTCGATGGATATTCATTATCTAGCAATGCATGATGAAAAGAAGCCGGTATTCGTGGGGAGAGGACGTCTCGTTCAAATGAATCGAAAGACTGGGCGGCCAGTAGCTTGGACAGATGAACAGAAAGAAAGAATGGATAGGATATAGAAAAAAACTTCCTTCTAACGGTTGCATATTTTGGCTAAAAAGCTGACAATATGTATAACTGGACACGAAGGAGGTTTTTTTATGAAAGAAGAAAAATATCAATGTTTTGATGAGATTGCCATGATGGAAAAAGATTTGAGATATATATCAGCTATTATTAAACATCAAGGGCGTAAAATTTTAAAGAATTATCAAATTACACCTCCACAGTTCATTGCGTTACAGTGGTTATTTGAACATGGAGATATGACAATTGGAGATTTATCTACCAAAATGTATTTGGCATTCAGTACAACGACAGATCTTGTAGATAGAATGGAACACAATGAATTAGTCAAAAGAGTCAGGGATAATCAAGATCGTCGTGTTGTACGCATTCATCTTTTAGAAGAAGGTGCACGGATAATTGAAGAGGTAATCGAAAAGAGACAAACATACTTGAAAAACAGATTAACTCACTACACGAAAGAAGAAATACAACTCTTTTCTAAATATTTACGCACATTACATGAAGAAATGAGAACTGAGGAATGAGTAAGCGCCCGATTGGTGTCATTGATTCTGGTGTAGGTGGGTTAACAGTCGCTAAAGAATTAATGACAGTATTACCGAATGAATCGATTATCTATATTGGTGATGATGCAAGATGCCCTTATGGACCAAGGACTGATGAAGAAGTTATCGCTTTTACTTTGGAAATGATCGAGGCGCTTCAAGCTTTGCAAGTAAAATTAGTTGTAATTGCTTGTAACACGGCGACAGCAGCAGCATTACCAATTGCTCAAGACCGGTTTCCATTTCCAATTGTTGGAGTTATAGAACCAGGTGCGAGAACAGCTTTACAAGTTTCTGAGTCAAATGATATTTTAGTGTTAGGCACGATAGGAACAGTGAACAGTGGAGCTTACCAAGAAGCAATTTTGAGGACAACGCCGTCTGCTACGGTTCATTCTAAAGCATGTCCTAAGTTTGTTCCTGTCGTTGAATCAGGACGTTATCACACAGCAGAAGCTGAAACTGTTGTTTTTGAAACAATGCAAGAAATTTCATATACGAATTATGACACTGTGATATTAGGTTGTACACATTATCCTTTGTTAGCATCTCATATTCAAAAATTTGTAGGTAAAGAGGTTCATGTCATTTCATCTGCAACTGAAACAATTGTTGATGTAGAGCGATTATTAAGGCAAATGGGCTTGAAGAATTTTGAACAACAACGGACTTTACGCTTTTTTACAACTGGACCCGTTGAAAAATTTAGAGCAATCGTAAAAGATTGGCTTCAGTTAGAAAATCCAAGGGTAGAAAAAATAAATCTTCAACAAACGATCCATTCTAAAGGTAGACAAACACTTTAAAAGTCGAGAAACCTCGGCTTTTTTACAATGAAAGAAGGCTAATTTATGAGACATGACGGAAGAGAAACCAACCAACTAAGAGCAATAAAAATTGAAAAAGATTATATCATGCACCCAGAAGGGTCAGTATTAATTACAGTGGGCCATACCAAAGTAATTTGTAATGCGACAATTGAGGAACGTGTACCTCATTTCATCCGTGGGACGGGTAAAGGATGGATTACTGCTGAATATGCAATGCTGCCGAGAGCGACAAATGAAAGAACAATTCGTGAAGCAGCAAAAGGAAAATTAAGTGGCCGAACAATGGAAATTCAACGCCTCATTGGACGTGCATTAAGAGCTGTAGTGGATTTAGAAGCATTAGGAGAAAAGACGATATGGGTTGATTGTGACGTGATACAAGCAGATGGAGGTACTCGAACAGCTTCTATTACGGGAGCATTCGTAGCGTTATCCTTAGCAATTGCTCGTTTACATGAAGAGAAACCTTTTGAGAAATTCCCAATTCAATCTTACTTAGCAGCTACAAGTGTTGGAAAGTTAGCAGACGATTCTGTTGTCCTAGATTTAGATTATATTGAAGATTCACAAGCAGCAGTGGATATGAACGTTGTAATGACAAGTAATGGGGGATTAGTAGAAGTGCAAGGAACTGGTGAGGAAGCAACTTTTACAAGAAGTGAAATGGAACAACTCTTAGATCGTGCTGAAGAAGGTATTGACCAATTGTTTGCGGTTCAGAAAGAAGCTTTAGGCGATTATTCAAAGTGGGTGAATTCAATTGATCAATGAAGTATTAATCGCAACAAATAATGAAGGAAAAGTGAGAGATTTTGAAGCGTTATTTCTACCACTAGGAGTCACTGTAAGAAGTTTAAAAGATATGCCTGAATATATTGAAATAGAAGAAACAGGCGTTACTTTCGAAGAAAACGCAATATTGAAAGCAGAAGGAGCAGCAAAACTATTACAAATGCCTGTTATTGCAGACGATTCTGGTTTAGAAATAGACGCGTTAAATGGAGAGCCAGGGGTCTATTCTGCACGATACGCTGGAGACCATGATGATGAAGCAAATATCGATAAAGTGCTGACAAAAATGAAAGATATTCCTCAAGCTGAACGTACAGGACGCTTCGTTTGTGTGCTAGCAATCGCTGGACCTAATATTCCAACCCAAACATTTGAAGGGACCTGTGAAGGGTCGATTCTTTATGACAGAAAAGGAACTTATGGATTTGGTTACGACCCGATTTTCTTTGTAGAAGAGAAGGAAAAATCGATGGCTGAACTTACTCCGGAAGAAAAGGGAGAAATTTCACATCGCGGAGTGGCTATGAGAAAATTAGAAAATACATTTAATCAATTACTTTAGGAGGTTGCTATGAAAATTGTAGTTGTCAGCGATACGCATGAAGAACGCGCATTTAATCAACTTATCCACCAAGAAAAAGCAGATGCGTATTTTCATGCAGGAGACAGCGAACTCTCCTATTTTGATTCCACTATGGAACAATGGATTCGAGTAAAAGGAAACAATGACCTTGATGTGAACTATCCCGAAATTCGAATAGTTGAACTTGCCGAAGAGAAAATATTAGTAGCACACGGGCACTTACTCTCTGTCTATGAAACACCTGATGTATTGAAACAAAAAGCGAAAGAGGTAGGAGCCACTATCGTATTATTTGGACACACCCATATGGCGGGCGCAAATCAATTGGATGACATTTTATTTGTCAATCCTGGTAGCTATAGTCGACCGAGAGGCCTCCCTTTACCCAGTTACGCTATCATCTCGGCATTCTCGGATGACTATTTAGTTGAATGGAAGTCTCCAACAGGAGAATTACTCTTTAGTAGGGAATTTAAAAGGGGTGAACGAGATGAAAGTTGCTATTGTTAGTGATACGCATGGAGCTACGGATTTTAATACGATTATCAGTGAGCATACACCAGATATAAATATTCACACGGGGGACAGTGAATTAAAATCAACTGATTCAATCTTGGAGGCTTGGCATACAGTAAAAGGGAATATGGATTTTGACTCAAAGACTCCAAAAATAAAATTGATTGAATGGCAAGGAGAAAGAATTTTAATCGTACATGGTCATCTGCAACAAGTTGAATTTGGGTTACTTCGTTTACAATATTTAGCTGCTGAACATCAAGCGACAATTGTATGTTTTGGTCACACACATAGGTTGGGTGCGGAAGTGATTGAAGGTAGGCTATTTGTGAATGCAGGTAGCTGGTCATTTCCAAGAGGCGGGAATCCACCTACTTATGCAATATTAAGTGTAACAGACCATGAATGGGTAATTAATTGGTACAATCAACAACATAATGAAGTGGAATCGTACAAATTTAATAAAAGGCATTGACAAATAGCAGTATCTTTCATATAATAAAACTTGTCCGTTTCTTCCAGTGAGGAAGCGGTGTAGTCCTCGTAGCTCAGCTGGATAGAGCATTCGCCTTCTAAGCGAAGGGTCACAGGTTCGAATCCTGTCGGGGGCGTCTAACGAGTAGAACTAGTATCTACTTACAAAAAAGCATCGACTCTACTATTCATTAGAGACGATGCTTTTTTTGATTCTGTATGATATAAATAGTCTCTGTTAAATAACGTCAGTGACATTCCACCTCCTTCTCCAGAATCAGAAGAAGGGGATTTTCTATCACCAACGTTTTCAACTTTAGAATCATATGAAGTAGAGGAAGATAAGACTCCCCTTTTTTAGTATTTGCCAGGACATCTTATTTACATTGCGCGAATCCCTTGAATTAAAATAATCACGATTGCAATAGGAGAGATCACTCTTACTAAGGTCAGCCATGTGTAATAAAGTACAGGGTGTGTGGCTAATTCTTCTTTTGATATTTCCTTCTTATAGTAGTAGCCTGCAAATAAAGAGATAAAGAGTGCTCCTAGTGGCATACCAATTCGATTAGTTAAAAAATCTATTGCATCGAAGAAAGAAAGATGAGCTATTTTAAAATCTGACCAAACTCCGAAAGAGAGTGCACTAGGGATCCCAATGATAAAAATGAATAATGCACTCAACCATGCGATTCTTGATCTGTTTTTTCTTCGATTGCCAATCACTACTGATACAATAATTTCAAGTAAAGAGATGGAAGAAGTGATGGTTGCAAAGAGGAGTAATACAAAAAATAAAATCATAAATAAATAGCCATAAGGTATTTGTTCAAAGACAGCAGGTAATATAACAAACACTAAACCCGGTCCTTCATCCGGTTGGAATCCTAATGCAAAAACGGAAGGAAAAATAACAAGCCCAGCAAGAATTGAAATAAGAATATTCATGATGGCAACACTTAAAGCAGCTCCGCCAATTCTTTCTTTTTTTCCTAAATATGAAGCATACGTAATCATGACAGAAACTCCCACACTCAATGTGAAGAAAGCTTGTCCCAATGCTAAAAGTAAAGTATCCCAGGAGAGTTCACTCCAATCAGGAATAAACATAAAACGAATCCCTTCATAAGCTCCTTCTAATGTAACAGCACGAAGAACAAGCACGATAAAAAAGATAAATAAAGCAGGCATCATAATGTTTCCGGCTTTTTCAATGCCACTTTTAATCCCGGCTTGAACAATCCATACGGTAATACCTAGAAAGAGTGCTTGGGTAGCTAATACTTCTATCGGATTTGCAATGATGGATTGAAATAGGTTTTCGTATGCTGAGCGTTCAGAGAGTGTTAAACTTAGACGAATTGAACGCCATAAGTAACTGATAATCCATCCGCCCACAACACTATAGAATGATAAAATTAAAATAGCCATTACAGTTCCTAAACGACCAATCCAATACCAAGGAGTACCAGGTGCTTGTTCTTTAAAAGTTGTGACGGCATCCTTTTGTCCTCTTCGCCCAATCATAAATTCTGCTACTAAGACAGGAAGACTTATCAATAATACACATAAAATAAACAAAATAATAAAAACGCTGCCCCCATTACTTCCAGCCATATAAGGGAATTTCCATATCGCTCCAAGTCCAACCGCACTTCCTGCAGCGGCCAAAATGAATCCAGTTTTTGAAGCAAATTGTTCTCTAGCTTTCATAGAATAACTCCTTTTTTAATTGAATTAGAATAGTATAGCCTAGATTGAAAAGGATTGCATCTTGTTTATTGAAAAGGTTTTAAATAAACAAGTACAAGGTATAGTTGAAGAAGGAGATGATACGGATGAAAAAATTAAAATTAGCATTGACTGTTGCATTGCCTGTGGTGGGTGGAATGGTTTCTGGCTATTTAGCTAACCAAATGAATAGTGAGAAAGAGCAAACACAACAACAATATCAAAAGATGAAACAACCTCCCTTTTCTCCGCCACCAGCAGTTTTCCCAATTGTCTGGCCAGTATTATATACAATGATGGGAACGGCACATTACCGCGTTAAGGAAACAAGCAATAGTGAACGAGCTGAAAAACTCTACTATTCCCAATTAGTAACCAATTTTAGTTGGTCTTACATTTATTTTGGAAAACAAGAAAAAACAGCAGGGTTAGTAGATATTTTATTATTGACTTCATTGGTTGGTGCTACAACAGTAGAGTTTTATAAAAAAGATAAAGTAGCAGGTAGACTCATGTTGCCTTATCTTGCTTGGAGTGTATTTGCTACGTACTTAAATGCAGGTACTGTCGTTTTAAACAAGAAATAGAACTACTCCTCTAAGAATATGATATAGTGAACAAATAATAAGAAAGAGTAGGTGAGTGGATGATTGAAATAAAAACATCTCCAATAAGTAACGGTGACTATACGAGAGGTGTCTTTGCGATGGCTGAAATTAAGAAGGGGCAATTACTTCACCGTGCCCCAGTTTTAGCTTATCCCAATGAACAGCATCAATTTATTGAACAAACACTGTTAGAAGATTATGCTTTTGAATATGGTACAAATAAATCTGCAATTCTTTTAGGTTATGGGATGCTTTTCAATCATTCTTACTCGCCTAACGCGACTTATGAAATTAATTTTGAAGAAGAAACTTTTGACTTTTTCGCTTATCGAGATATCGCATGCGGAGATGAGATTTTTATTAATTATAATGGTGAAGAAGAAAATATGGATGAGTTATGGTTTAATGAAGAAAAATAAGTAATTGTTAGATTAGCAAACCTCGATTTTTAAAAATACTTAACATCACTCTAAAAAATAATAAGACGCATGAAATCAATAAACTTACTCCTTGATTTCATGCGTTTTTCTCTTTTAAGTCTTTCAATTATTCATTTAATTATTTGTTGAAGCAGTGAGAGAGTTAAGAAATTCTTCAAGGCGATCGAGTCCTTCTTTAAGTTGTTGCATGGAATTAGCATATGAAATTCGAATATAACCCTCTCCATAAATTGAAAAGGCACTGCCAGGGACAACGGCAACATGTTTTTCTTCAAGTAATTTTGTAGCAAAATCCCAAGACTTCATGCCTGTATGTGCAATTGACGGAAAGATATAAAATGCGCCATGGGGAATGTCCATCTTGAAGCCCATTTGTTGTAGACGATCAAATACATAGTTTCTACGTTCAATATAGGCAGCATTCATGACTTCTGGTATATGTCTATTATTTCTAAGTGCTTCGATCGCAGCATATTGACTTGGAAGTGCAGCACAAATGGAGTTAAATAAATGAGCTTTTAACACATGTGCCATTAATGGTGCATCTCCTAGAACGTAGCCAATTCTCCAACCTGTCATGGCATGAGATTTTGAAACGCCATGTAAGATGAACAGTTGTTTTCTGATTTCAGGATAAGAACCGAAAGATAAATGCTTTTTATTGAATGTGTTTTCACTATAAATTTCATCAGAAATAATAAAAATCTCATGCTCCTTTAATAATTCAACAATCGCATCCATTTCACTTTTAGGTATTGTCATTCCCGTAGGATTAGAAGGGAAATTCAATAAAATTGCTTTTGTTCGAGGTGTGATACAAGCTTGAATACTTTCAGCTGTTGGAGCAAAATTGGTTTGAGTCGTATCGAGTAGTACTTGTTTTGCCCCAGCGAGGTGAATCAATGGTTCGTAACCAGAATAAATTGGAGCGGGGACAATTACCTCATCACCTGGCAATAAAATAGTTCTAAATACAGCATCAATTGCTTCACTTGCCCCTGTTGTAATGACAATTTCATTCTCAGGATTATAATAAAAATCATAAGTATCGTTAAAGAAATTCGATACTTCCTGCCTAAGTTCAAGCAATCCAGCGTTATGTGAGTAGCCAGTTTTATTTTGAATAATCGCAGAGATGCCCGCCATTTTCACTGAGTCGGGTGTTGGGAAATCAGGTTCTCCAATTGTAAAATTGACGCCATCTTCAAACTTAGCGACTTCATTCGCAAAAATTCGTATCCCAGGTACTTCTAGTTCATTAAATTTTGGATTGATATGTTTTATCATGATCAAACACTCCCTT
>JASLCF010000099.1 GCA_030146155.1 Savagea sp. | reverse complement strand
CCGCGAAACGCGTCCGCCGGAATGGCAATCAACGGCATCGGAGAAAAAGAGAGTCTGGAAACGAAATTTCGTTTCCAAACTCTCTCACATGTCTAAGGACTTTTTCAGTGGCCTCTTCAGTGAGAGGTAGGTTTTTTAGGTCAAGCTAGGCTGAAATGTTCATGTTATACTAACAACAAATCACTTATTTACGGAAGCGATTGACTCGTTTCGGGTGAAAATAATACAGTCCGAAAAGGTATCCCCCGATGAGTCCACCAATATGACCGGTAATATTAATATTGCTTCCGAAAAAAGTAAGCACAACACTTATCCCGATAATCGGAAGAATCACTTGTTTTAACTGTGGAGCTTTGTTTTTCATATAGGTAACCAGTGCACCAAAAGCTCCAAAAATTCCAAAAATTGCTCCACTTGCCCCGAGATAAGGATTATAATTTAAATCATAATAACCAAACGTAAGTAGGATACCTGCAATTCCTGAAAATAAATAGACAGTAATAAATCTCATCTTACCCAGCAAACGCTCAAGGTCGGGACCAAAAATAAATAACGAAAACATATTCATCAAAAGATGCATGAAATCGGCATGAAGAAACATAGGGGTCAACATTCTCCACCACTCGCCATTGGCT
This sequence comes from Savagea sp., assembly GCA_030146155.1. Lineage (GTDB taxonomy): Bacteria > Bacillota > Bacilli > Bacillales_A > Planococcaceae > Savagea. Next base: position 10,245 of record JASLCF010000099.1, on the reverse strand, counting down.
AAAAAGTAATTGGAACCAATGCCATAAACGATGACGAGATCTCCAATGACAGGAATGTATCGCAACAAAAATACTAGGATATTCATTAGAATTAATATGGATACGACTGGATAGAGTCGTATGAAATCTGGAAACTTCTCATTACGGATAAACATCATTTCACCTCATTTAGTATACGAGTTATTATACTTGGGTTAGGGGTAGATTGAAAGGAAGAACTGCTTTGATAAAAGGGATTGGTTTAGATATTGTTGAATTAGAACGAGTAGACAAATTAATGCGGCATACGCAACGTTTTCAACAAAGGATTTTAAGTGAACGTGAGCAAGATTTGTTTAATACACTCTCACCTTCACGTCAGATTGAATTTGTTGCCGGGCGGTTTGCTGCAAAAGAAGCATTTTCAAAAGCTTTAGGTACCGGGATTGGGAAGGATTGTTCATTTCAGCAAATAGAGATTTTAAAAAACGATGCAGGAGCACCAGTATTATGGTTTAATAAAAAAGAATTGAGTTCGTTAGTGACGATTACTCATACGCGCACAGTGGCCGCGGCACAAGTTGTTTTATTAAAGGGGGATATCCAAGCATGACAGGATTTAGACCGACTGTTTTATCAGTAAGTAAGCAAGCCATTCAGCATAATGTTCAACAAGTTCGAATGTTGTATCGTCAACATCATCAACCAAATGTTAAAATCTTTGCAGTTGTTAAAGCAAATGGTTATGGGCATGGTTTACTTGAAGTAGCAGAAGCGGCTTTAGCAGCTCAAGTTGACTATTTGGCTGTAGCTACATTCGATGAAGCATTAAGCATACGCGAGAAATTTGAAAAAATACCCATATTGGTTCTCGGGGCTTCACCAGTACATGCGGTTCCAGTGGCTGTAGAAAAAGAAATCACTTTGACAGTCCCGTCATTGAAATGGCTAGAAGCATCGTTAATACATCAGATGCCCCTTAAAGTTCATTTAAAAATTGATACGGGTATGAATCGAATTGGCTTAAAAACAATCGATGAATTAGAAGAAGTGCAGGCATTATTACAACATTCGAAGTGGTATGTTGAAGGAGTTTTCACTCATTTTTCAAGGGCAGATGAGAAAGATAGAACTTGGACAGATCAACAAGTCGAACGTTTTGAAGCATTTCTTCAGCGATTAACAAAACGCCCAGAAATTGTCCATGTTTCAAATAGTGCTGCCACATTACTGTATCCAGAGTATGGGTATGATGCTGTGAGGTTAGGGATTAGTTTATATGGGCTATCTCCTTCACCAGAAATTGCAGAGTTGCTTCCAGTATCCTTACAAAAAGTCGGTATGCTAGAAACAGAAATCGTAGCAATGAAGCGGTTAGGCGCAGACGAACCATTGAGTTATGGAGGGAAGTACCTTTCAAAAGAAGGCGAATGGATTGCTACGCTTCCGATAGGTTACGCAGATGGATTAAAAAGAGGCTTAACAGGACAAGAAGTACTAGTTGACGGGAAAAGGGCTCCTATTGTAGGGACGATTTGTATGGATCAATGCCTCGTTTTAGTCCCTGAAACTGTAAAGGTAGGAACAAAAGTTACCTTAATTGGTCACCAAGGTCAAACGGAAGTGACGGCAGATGAATGGGCTGAGAAAATGCAAACGATTAATTATGAAATCTGTACAAGTCTAAGTCAGCGAGTACATCGGATACTTGTTGAATAAGTAAGATTTTAATTCATCTTCTCAAATTTCCAAAAAGATGGTAAGATAAAAGATAGGAAAGTAATGAGATCTTGCTTATCGGAGGTGCTGTCATTGCAGAATCAGCTGTCAAAAGAAGAAGTAGTGCCACAAGAAGAAAAAAATATGCAGTCTGTCCAACCATCGTATGTGAAGTATACGATTAACTACGCGAAACAAGCTGGTACAGATCAATCTGTTTCAGTTTGTATGGAATCGATGAAGAAAGGGTACATCGAGATGTCAAAAATTAACCTTGCGATTGCATCAGAATGTTGCCATTTAGAATATGAAGCACAGCGAACGGTTGAACGACGAGTCATCGGAGGTTGAAAATTTGGGCATAAAACGGGGAGATGTTTTTTTTGCAAACTTGTCACCAGTCAAAGGCTCGGAACAAGGTGGAATTCGCCCAGTTTTAATCATTCAGAATGATGTAGGCAATCGATTTAGCCCAACGGTCATTGTTGCAGCAATTACTGCAAAAATATCGAAGGGCCAGATTCCTACTCATGTTGAAATCTGTAGTAAAGAACATGGATTAGAAAGAGACTCGGTTATCTTGTTAGAACAAATTAGAACCATCGATAAGTCAAGACTAACAGATAGAATTACACGATTAAATCGAGAGACAATGGAAAAAGTAAATCATGCACTTATGATTAGTGTTGGAGTAATTGAATAAATACATAGTATCAACATCTATCAACTGAGAGATTGACAAGGTTGTTGTGAAAAGAAAATGCCAGTAAGCAATCCTAACTTTCTGTATAGAAGGTCTATCTGTTTGCTGGCATTTTTATTTTAAACCACTTATGAAGTATGATAACTATTAGAAAGATTTTATTTGAAAAGCGAGGGACAGAAATGAATAAAGAAATTATAGCAGGCGTAGAAAAATACAAAGAGGAAATTATGTTTGAATGGATTGATGTTATGAAAGAAGCGAAGGGAGAACGCTTCTTTCAATATATGCCTGATCATTTAGTAGACAAAACAAGTAGAGAATTCACCGACTTGATGACGACAAATATGGAACCTCATCAATTAGTTGATCAAGAACAATCTTCAGAATTTGCAGCAAAAATTGTTCGATTTGGTTGGTCGATTACATTTGTGAATAAAGCAATCGATAAATTTGCAGCTCTCACTTACCAAATGATGAAAGATAAAGGAGTTATTCATGCAGATAATATGGGAATTTCCTTTGATCTCTTTACGAATTGGATAGATCCATTAAGAGAAAGTATTATTAATTCTTTCGAAAATGAATGGAGTAGAACTGTTAATTTACAAAAAGTTGCGTTGCAAGAACTATCGGCATCGCTAATCCCTGTGTTTGACAAAATCTCAGTCATGCCTTTAGTAGGTACGATTGATACGGAACGAGCAAAACTAATAATGGAAAACTTACTACAAGGCGTGGTTGAGCAAAGAGCAGAAGTCGTACTATTAGACATCACAGGTGTACCGATCGTCGATACAATGGTAGCGCACCATATTATTCAAGCGGCAGATGCAGTGAGGTTAGTGGGGTCCCAGTGTTTATTGGTGGGTATTCGTCCTGAAATTGCTCAAACGATTGTGACACTTGGTATTGATTTAAACGATTTCATGACAACGAGTACATTGAAAAAAGGAATGGAGATTGCATTGGGATTAACTAAACGTTCAATTGTGGAGGTGAGTCAATAATGCAAGTTCGGATTCCGATTTTAAAACTGCATGATACTTTAATTGTTTCCATCCAATGGGAATTAGATGACCGTACAGCGCTTCAATTTCAAGAAGATTTAATGCAAAAACTCCATGAAACATCTGCAACGGGAGTAGTCATTGATTTTACATCGATTGATTTTATTGATTCTTTTATTGCTAAAGTACTTGGAGATGTGATACAAATGTCTGGCTTAATGGGTGCGAAAGTAGTGATCACAGGTATTCAACCAGCAGTAGCAATTACTTTAATTGAATTAGGCATTCGTTTAGAAAATGTAATGACTGCACTCGATTTGGAGAATGGTTTAGATAAATTGCATAAAGAATTGGAGGGCTAAGCATGGTGAATTGCTCTTCTGTAGAGATTATTACGGAGTGGGATGTTGTTGCGGCAAGGCAATTAGGTAGAGACGAAGCGAAGGCAGTTGGTTTTGGGACAGTGGACCAAGCGAGAATTACAACAGCGATTAGTGAGTTAGCGAGAAATATCTATCTTTATGCTGGAACAGGGAAAATCGAGATTGAAAGAATTGATGAGGGCCATCGTAAAGGATTAAGAATCGTCTCTGCTGATAATGGACCCGGGATACCTGATCTTCGTAAGGTGATGGAAGATGGGTTTACAACATCTGGTGGATTAGGTGCGGGTATGCCAGGCGTTAGGAGACTCGTTGATGAGTTTAAAATAGAGACCGAAATTGGTGAAGGTACAACCATCACGGCGGTTAAATGGGTTCGATAGGGAAGTGAAAGTATGGAAATGTTGAATCAACAATATAAGCAATTATTAAAAAAATATTTAGAGAATAAAGATGAAAAAAGTCTCTACTTTGCACAACAATTCAGTAGAAAGTTTGTAGAAAATGAAGTGTCTCCAGAAGAAGTAGTCAGTCTCCACAAAGATGCAGTGGTAGCTATTTCAAAAGAGACATCTGAAGAAACAAAAAACAGCTATGATTTTTTGATTGAAATGATGATTCACTATGGTCTAGCTTTAAAAGAACATCAAAGTTTAATTCAAAAAAGAGAAGAACTTCAAATGGAGATGGAAATTGCGGCAAATATGCAAGAGAATTTAATTAATACTTCTTTACCAGAAGTGCCGGGATTAGACATTGGTTACGTTAGTGAAGCTGCTAAACGTATGAGTGGGGATTACATTTATTTTGCAACACATGGAAAAAACTTACTGAGTGTTGCAGTAGCAGATGTCATTGGAAAGGGTATCCCTGCAGCTCTTTGTATGTCCATGATTAAATTTGGAATGGATAGTATCTCTGAAGATGACTCAAGCCCAGAAGAAGTATTGCGAACTATCAATCGTATTGTAGAGAAAAGTATGGATGACTCCATGTTTATTTCGATGTATTACGGAATGTATAACATCGATACAAACGATTTTACCTATTCTTCTGCAGGCCATGAACCTGCACTTCTTTATAGAGAAAAAAACCATTCATTTGAACATTTAATGTCGAAAGGCTTACTGTTAGGTGTTCAATCTGAAGTGATTTATGAAGAGAAAACAGTGAAGTTAGAGACTGGAGATTTTATAGCAATCATGACTGATGGTGTGACAGAAGTACGCACCGAAGATGGTTTTTTAGATGAAGCTATTATCCATAATCATTTGAAGAAAAACCGTCATTTAACAGCTCAGCAAATGGCTAAAGAATTATTTAGTGAGTTATCTCAAATACAGGATTTCAAATTGCATGATGATTTTACAGTGGCAGTCATAAAAAAAGTTTAACTTTGTAATTTTTGTGGTAAAGATGAAGTACTTGTTTATTAGAGTATTCAATTGGGGGGAAAACAATGGATTTAAAGATTCATACAGCAGAGAACCAAGGGAAACATGAATTAAAAGTAATTGGTGAAATTGATGCATTTACTGCACCAAAACTAAAAGAGTATTTTGAAAATCTGCAAGGGATTCAAAATATTCAAGTGATTGTTGATGTATCAGAAGTTGAATATATGGATAGCACAGGCTTAGGCGTATTTGTTGGCTTTTATAAAGCTGCAAAAGATGTCGATGGCCATTTAAAAGTGATTGGATTGAATAAACGCTTGTTACGTTTATTTGAAATCACAGGATTAAATGAAATTATTGATGTAGAAAGTGAGGACTAAAATGGCACAACATGATTATATAGAGATGGTAATTCCGGCTAAGGCTCAATATGTAGGTGTTGTCAGGTTAGCAATTTCTGGCGTTGCAAGTCGAATTGGCTTTTCCTATGACGATATTGAAGATCTTAAAATAGCCATTAGTGAGGCAGTGACAAATGCTGTTCGACATGCCTACCATGAAGAAGATGAGGGGCAAGTTAAGATTGGCTATCGTTTGTATGAAGACCGATTAGAAATTGTCGTTTCAGATTCAGGTAAAAGTTATCAAGAGGATGAAATCGAAAGAAGAGTAGCACCTTATGATGAGTCATCAGAGCTTGATTTTTTACAAGAAGGTGGCCTAGGTTTGTATTTAATCGAAGCGTTAATGGACGATGTACAAATCGATCACAAGGAGGGTGTCACTGTTCGTATGACAAAGCATGTCAATCGAGAGCGAGGCGAGGCTGATGCCACACAAACAATCAGCAACTAGTGAGGGGCCGAAGCCATCTAAAGCGAAAGTGTTGGATTGGATTCAAAGATACCAAGAACATGAAGATGAAGAAGCACAAACGGAATTAGTTTTACACTACGAACGTTTGGTCCATTCGATTGCAAGGAAATATTCGAATGGAAAATCCTTTCATGAAGATTTAGTTCAAGTAGGTATGTTAGGCCTTTTAGGAGCTATTCGGAGATATGATGCGTCAGTGGGAAGAAGTTTCGAAGCATTTGCTGTCCCAACGATTGTTGGTGAAATGAAGCGTTTTTTGCGTGACAAAACTTGGGATGTACACGTGCCTAGAAGAATTAAAGAATTAGGTCCACGTATTAAAAGAACAGTGGAGCAACTCACTACAGAGCTTCAAAGGTCACCCACTATTACTGAAATTGCGATAGAGTTAGATGTTGGAGAAGATGATGTATTAGAAGCGATGGAAATGGGCAGAAGTTATCATGCACTTTCTATGGACCACCAAATCGATGCAGATGCAGAAGGTGGAACGGTCACGCTGTTTGATTTAGTAGGTGTAGAAGATGATGGCTATGAAATGACTGAGCAACGCATGTTAGTTGCTGAGGCGTTATCTGTCTTATCAGAACGAGAAAAACTAATCATTCAATACACATATATGGATCAGATGAGTCAAAAAGAAGCGGGCGATTTATTAGGGATTTCACAAATGCATGTTTCTCGCCTTCAACGAAAAGCTATTAAGAAATTGCAAGATGCAATTCAAAACGCTGGCGGTGTAAATGAATGGAAAGAGTAACAACAAATCAGCTTGACGTCTACATATACAATAGCCCTAAAAGAGGCAATGTATTGAGCGGAGACACCTATTCATTTCATATAGAAGAACACTTTGCGGTTTTTGCCATTGCGGATGGTCTAGGAAATGGACCAGATGCGCTAGCCTCTTCTGAAATCATTCCTCGGGTTTTGAAAGAGTACCCAGAGTCCTCATTAGAAGAATTGTTAGAAAAAGCTAATCAGGAAATGTTCGGTAAGCGTGGGGCAGCGGTGGCTTTTGTAAAAATAGACTTTATAGAAAAAACAATCACCTATAGTTGCATTGGTAATATACGTATGTATATGTATCACAATCGTGAAAAGATGATTTATCCATTGCCACAGACCGGTTATTTATCAGGCAAAAAAATCAAAACATATACACAATCTTATCCTTATCAAATGGGTGATTTGTTTTATCTGCATTCAGATGGTGTGATTTCGAAGAGTCCAAAAGAGCAATTTTTAAAGAGTCAATCAGCCTATGAATTAAGTGAATTTGTCCGTTTAAAAGTGGATGATTCAGATGATGCCACTTTTATTGCAGGTCAACTTTTAAATTAAAATATGGTAAAGTAAGTGTATTCTATATTTAAAAAGTATCTTCGTGAATCATGATCGAAGATACTTTTTTAATGGAAAGGAAGGAGACGTTAGGATGGATAAGATACAAGAAATCACAAAAATTGCTCAATGTAACCATAAGCAAGTTCAAGCGGTTATCTCTTTATTAGAAGATGGCAACACAGTCCCTTTTATTGCGCGTTATCGAAAAGAAGCAACGGGGTCTTTAGATGAGATTGCAATTAAGAAAATCGAAGATACATATCGTTACCTAACGAATTTAGAAGAGAGAAAACAAGAGGTATTTCGTTTAATCACTGAACAAGAGAAAATGACGAAGGAACTTCAACAGCAATTAGTTCAAGCGAAGACTTTACAAGCAGTGGAAGACATTTATCGGCCATATAAACAGAAAAGAAGAACGAGAGCAACAATCGCTATTGAAAAAGGATTAAATGCTTTTGCTGAAGCAATGTTAACTGGAGAAGCTACAGAGACATACGCCGCAAACTTTATTTCGGAAGAGAAAGAAGTTTTGTCTATTGAAGACGTTTACGCAGGCGCACGAGATATATTAGCTGAACAAATCACTGATCAAAAAGAAGCTAGAGACGTGGCAAGGAAATTAAGTTGGTCGATGGGTAAGTTAACCACAATCAAGAAAAAAGATGCGGTCGATGATAAGTCAATCTATGAAATGTATTATGATTACGAGGAACCTCTTTCAAAAATCGTTCCACACCGTACATTAGCAATTAATCGGGGTGAAAAAGAAAATATCCTTAGAGTTACTGTCGAATTTCCAACAGAGAGAATCATTGAAAAAATCGCGTATCCTTATCTAAAAAAATCGAATGCGGATGAATTAGAGACGGCAATTGAAGATGGTGTTAAACGTTTATTACTACCATCGATTGAACGCGAAATTCGTAATGAATTAACCGAAAAGGCAGAGTCTCAAGCGATTCGCGTATTCGGTGAAAATCTAAAGAGCTTACTCTTACAGCCACCTTTAAAGGGAAATGTCGTATTAAGTTTAGATCCTGCTTTCCGTACAGGGTGTAAAGTAGCTGTAATTGATAAGAGTGGTAAGTTAGAAAAAGTAGATGTAATCTACCCCCACCCACCACAATCAAAAATAAAAGAAGCGGAAGAAAAGATTGCGGAGTTAGTAAAGCAATATCAAGTGAAAATCATAGCCATAGGAAATGGGACTGCTTCAAGAGAAACAGAACAATTCGTCGCCAATTGTTTAAGTAAAGGGTTGCTCGAATCTCCCTATGTCATTGTGAACGAAGCAGGAGCAAGTGTGTATTCTGCATCTGAAGAGGCGAGGGAAGAGTTTCCTGATTTACAAGTTGAACAAAGAAGTGCTGTATCCATTGCACGTCGAATACAAGATCCACTATCTGAATTAGTTAAAATTGATCCAGCGTCAATAGGTGTCGGGCAATACCAACATGATGTTTCTAAAAAGGAATTAGAATCTTCACTTCACTTTATTGTTGAGTCTGCAGTTAACCGTGTCGGAGTAAATGTGAATACGGCTTCAGCGTCCCTTTTACAATACGTCTCAGGAATTAGTAAAGTGGTTGCACAGAATATTGTGAAGTACCGTGAAGAACATGGCGATTTTCAAAGTCGTAAGGAATTGAAGAAAGTGCCAAGGTTCGGACCAAAAACGTATGAACAAGCGGTTGGATTTTTAAGAGTCTACGGTGGGAATGAAGTGTTCGATCAAACGGGTATTCATCCTGAATCATATAATGAAGCAACTCAATTATTAGAAAAATTATCGATTACCAAGAAAGAGATTGGTAGTGATAGAGTGAGAGAAGCCCTAGAGTCGATTGATACAACTTTATTGGCTGAAAGTTTAAAGGTAGGAAGAGAGACACTGATTGACATTATCGATATTCTACAAAGGCCTAATAGAGATCCGAGAGACGAATTCCCACAACCTCTTCTTAAGTCAGACGTTTTGTCTATTAAGGATTTACATCAAGGGATGAAGTTACAAGGAACAGTTAGGAACGTAGTTGATTTTGGTGCATTTGTTGATATAGGAGTAACTGAAGACGGTTTAGTTCATATTTCAAAATTATCGAATCGATTTGTTCGTCATCCATTAGATGTTGTATCTTCAGGAGACATCGTCACTGTTTGGGTGGATTCGGTAGATCAGCAAAAACAAAGAATAGGACTGACAATGATTGAGCCTAAATGATGAAGAGTTAACTTTCCTAGTGCAAGAATTATCAATCAAGGAATTCGGGTGGCCGTTTGAGCATAAAGCTATTTATAATAAGAGATTAAGAACAACTGGTGGCCGCTATCTCTTGGCAACTCACATGATTGAAATTAATCCTAAGGTAGAGCAAATATATGGAACAGAAGAACTGATTGGGGTAATCAAGCACGAACTGTGCCATTATCATTTGCATAGACAAGGGAAAGGGTACAAACATCAAGACCAAGATTTTAAAACGCTCTTAAAAAAAACGAACGCACCCAGATATTGTCGTCCATTAGAAATGTCTGAACAGAAGAAACCTCTGTATATTTTTCAATGTAGTGATTGTTTAAAGAGCTATAGTAGAAAAATAAAAATGAATACAGAACGTTATCGTTGCGGTGTTTGTGGGGGAAAAATAGTACTTATGTAAAAAAAGTAGCATCTTTTTTTAAAAAAGGTGTTGCTTTTTTAAAATATATTGGTTACTATTATAAACGTGCTTGAAAAACAAACACTTATTTCAACTTCAAATGGCCCCTTGGTCAAGCGGTTAAGACACCGCCCTTTCACGGCGGTAACACGGGTTCGAATCCCGTAG
>JASLCF010000094.1 GCA_030146155.1 Savagea sp. | reverse complement strand
TAGCGGTTAACATGCCTGCCTGTCACGCAGGAGATCGCGGGTTCGATTCCCGTCGGGACCGCCATTTGATTTGACTATTCAACCGATTCTTTTGAATCGGTTTTTTTGTTTTGATAATGTGATAGAATGTAGAATAGATTGTGTGATCAATATTAATAAATTAGAAATCGTAGATTGAACAAAGAAAGGTTGACCGTAATGCAAGAAATAATAATCAATTCGCTGAATGAATTAGATGAATTTGCTAGCAAGCTTTCATCTCATTTAAAGCCGGGCGATGTCTTACTACTAGATGGAGATTTAGGTGCGGGTAAAACGACGCTTACGCAATTTATAGCAAAACATTTGGGAATAGAAGATACCGTTAATAGTCCAACATTTACAATTATGAAAATGTATGAAACTTCAGAAGTTTCTTTTATCCATATAGATGCTTATCGATTAGAAGGGACTCAGGAGGATTTAGGATGGGATGAGGTATTTGATGGTCATTCAATCGTAGTTGTAGAATGGTCACAGTATATTGCTGATGAGTTGCCACTTGAACGACTCCGAATTTCGATTGAACAATTAGGAGAACATCAAAGGAAGTTAGTATGCTCAATTGAGGGAGAACAAGGCAATCGAGAGTTGGAGGGTGTATTGAAATGATCTGGTTGGGAATTGATACATCAAATCAACCTTTATCCATTGCAATTATGAATGATGAAGAATTATTAATTGAACAAGTTGCAAATGTACCTATTAATCATTCCGTACGAGCTATGTCAACCATAGAACAAATATTTAAAGCAATTGATTATACACCTAGTCAGATTGATGCTATTGCGGTCTCGGAAGGACCTGGCTCATACACAGGCGTGAGAATAGGTGTTACGATTGCAAAAACATTAGCGTGGACTTTAAATAAGCCACTATATGGCGTATCTAGCTTAGAAGTTTTAGCGACATCTCATTATTCGATAGAATCAAAAATTGTTTGCAGTTTTATTGATGCTAGAAGAAACAATGTTTATGCAGGTATCTACAAGATTGAAAAAGGGCAAATCAGCCAAGTTATTCTTAGGGATGGCCATTATTCTTTTAAAGAGTTACTTGATCATCTAGCAGAGATTGAAAGTCCAATATGGGTTAACAGTCCAGACTATCAACAATATAGAGAACTAATTTCAGAAGAACAATTACAAAAAATGATATCTCTTCCACCCATGTTCAATGTTCCTAGAGCAAGTCAATTGATTCAATTAGCTAGAATGAAAGGTGAAGGCAGTCAAATTCATCAATTTGTACCTAGTTATTTAAGAGTAACAGAGGCGGAAGCTAATTTAAAAAAGAAATGAAGGATGAAACGATGAAGAATTACGTCATGCGAGCAATGGAATTGTCGGATATTCCCGGAGTATTAGCAGTAGAGGAAGCATCATTTCCGAGTCCATGGACGGCCGACATCTTTGAATACGAAGTTTCAGAAAATCCAAATAGTGCTTATTTTGTACTAGAGATAGAGCAAAAGATAGTAGGTTACTTAGGGAGTTGGATTATTCTTGACGAGTGCCAAATCACAAATGTCGCTATTCATCCCTCGAGAAGAGGACAACATTTAGGAGATGTTCTAATCAAAGAGTTTCTTGGTTATTGCCAATTGAGAGGTGTTGCACAAATCTCTTTAGAAGTAAGAGTGACAAATGCCGTGGCTCAAAACTTATACCGCAAATATGGATTCAAAGATGGTGGAATACGTAAAGGGTATTATGTAGAAGAAAAAGAAGATGCGTTAGTCATGTGGAGGAAGCTATGAGTGAAAAAAAAGATGTCTATATCTTAGGAATTGAAACGAGTTGTGATGAAACAGCGGCTGCAGTAATTAAAAATGGACATGAGATTATTTCTAATGTAGTTGCCAGTCAGATTGATAGCCAAAAGCGATTTGGTGGAGTTGTACCAGAGATTGCTTCACGTCATCATGTTGAACAAATTACATTAGTGATTGATGAAGCTCTGGCACAAGCAAAATTACAGCCGAGCCAATTACAAGCTGTTGCTGTAACTGAAGGGCCAGGTTTAGTAGGGGCTTTATTAATAGGAATTAATGCTGCGAAGGCCTTTGCATTTGCGCATCAATTACCGATTATTGGCGTACATCATATAGCAGGACATATTTATGCGAATCAACTAGAGCAGAAAATGGAGTTTCCATTACTGAGTTTAATCGTTTCTGGTGGCCATACGGAGCTCGTCATTATGGAAAAGCACGGTTCATTTCAGAAAATTGGTGAAACGAGAGATGATGCAGCAGGAGAGGCCTATGATAAAGTGGCACGTGTGTTAGGTCTAGAATATCCGGGTGGACCTGCAATTGATCGACTTGCACATGCTGCTACTGAAGTAGTATCTTTTCCCAGAGCTTGGTTGGAAAAAGAAAGTTATGATTTCAGTTTTAGTGGCTTGAAATCTGCTGTTATTAATTATGCACATAACCAAAAGCAAAAGAATATTGAGATTTCTCCTACCGCTGTAGCTGCTGGATTTCAAGAAAGTGTTATTGAGGTTTTGACAGAACGCACAGTTCGTGCAGCTCGAGAGTACAAAGTGAAACAAGTGATTGCAGCTGGTGGAGTTGCAGCGAATAAAGGGTTGAGAAGTTCTCTTCAACAAGAATTCGAACAGTTAAACATTCCTTTCTTTGTGCCTTCTATTCAGTTTTGTACAGACAATGCTGCTATGATAGGTGCAGCTGGATATGCAATGTATCAAGCAGGGATTCGCTCTGATTTGTCAATGAATGGGCAACCTAATTTAAAATTAACTTCTTGGGAATAAAAGAGGCGATGGATAGCTAATTTGCTATCTATACGCCTCTTTTTTATGAAAAAATAAGTGAAGTACTTTTTTAATTCGTTGAGAATCTATTAGAAAGAATGGTTAATCAACTTGTCAATAGGGAACGTTTGTACTTATGCACAAACTGTGGGTAACTTGTGTATAACTAAAAAAAGTGTGGGTATCTTCCAAGGATACCCCTTTCATATTAAAAAAGTTAATAACAAGTTATCCACAACGTGTTAGTAAATTCTATTAACATTGATATAATAGTGTTTGTGATGTGTATAAATCTGTTTATAATACATTATTTTTAAACAGTAAAGTAAAAATACTTGATAGATTATTAAAAAACAACTTATCCATTCATCATGTGGATAAGTTGTTGGTATTAAAGGTTTTCTAAGGCTTCGGCTGTTTCTAACCAGAGCATAGATTGTTCATCATGTTGCTCTTGCAGTTGATCAATTTGATTTTGAAGTTCTATTAATTGAACATGATCATCTGCAATTTCAGGCTGATTCATCTGTATAGTAAGTTGTTCGATTTCAGATTCTAGTACTTGCATTTGTTGTTCTGCAGCAGCATGACTTCGTTCAATTTTTCTTCTTGCTCGACTAGCCTCGCGGTGATCAACTTGCTCTTTTGGAGTAGCAGACTTCTGCATTTCTTCTTGTTGTGCGAGATATTGTAATTCTTCAAGTTCTTGTTTTTTATTTACATAATAAGTGTAGTCTCCGATGTACTCAACGATGCCTTTAGGTGTCAGCTCAATTACTTTCGTGGCTAATCGATTGATAAAATAACGATCATGTGACACGAAAATGAGGGTGCCTGGAAAGTCGTCTAAAGCATTTTCCAATACTTCTTTACTGTCTAAGTCGAGATGGTTTGTAGGTTCATCTAAAAATAAAGTATTGGCTTCAAGTAACATTAGTTTTGCTAAAGATAGTCTCGCTTTTTCACCACCAGACAAAGAAGGTACCAGTTTGTCCACATCTTCCCCTGAAAATAAGAACCGTCCTAATATTGAACGTACTTTTTGTTCAGTTAGCTGCGGCCATTCATCCCATAATTCCTGAAGAATCGTACCATTCCCATTTAAAGTAGCTTGTTCTTGGTCGTAATACCCTATATCCACATTTGTGCCAAAACGGATAGTTCCAGCGAGAGGCTCTTCTTGCTGAATTAAAGTTTTTAAAAAAGTAGACTTACCAATCCCGTTGGGGCCAACTATTGCAATTCGCTCCTTACGATAAATCCTTGTTTTTAAATGTTCTGCAATGATTTTATCATCATATCCAATCGCTAAGTCATCAACAGCTAATACATCATTCCCACTTTGTCGTGCGATATCAAATGAAAAGGAAGCTGATTTTTCATCACCATCTGGGGAGTCCATCCAATTTGTTTTCTCAAGAACTTTCCGTCGACTTTTAGCCATTTTAGATGTAGAAGCACGAGCAATATTTTTTTGGACAAACTCTTCTAATCGTTCTTTCTCAGTTTGTTCTCTTTCAAATCTCTTTAAATCTTTTTCATAGGACTTCGCTTTTTCATCTAAATAATAACTGTAGTTTCCGGGATACCTTGTCATTTCGGTTCGGGAAACTTCATAAGTCATTGTTACGACTTGATCAAGAAAATACCTATCATGAGAAACAATTAAAATGGCACCTTCATAGGCTATTAAATATTTTTCTAGCCAACTCAGTGTTTCAATATCGAGATGGTTGGTAGGCTCATCCAGAATCAGTAAGTCAGGTTTTTCGAGAAGCATTTTCGCAAGCGCGAGTCTTGTCTTTTGTCCCCCTGATAAAGTATGGACTTCTTTTTGATGGTCTACTTCAAAGAACTGCATCCCATTTAAAACAGTTCGAATTGTGGACTCATATTGATAGCCTCCTACAGCCTCAAATGAAGCTTGTAATTGTGCATACTGTTCTAATTTTTGAGTATAACTGACTTCGTTTTCAGGGTTGATTTGTCCTAATTCTATTTCAGCTTTTCTCATCTCTCTTTCTATGAGTAAGACTTCTTCAAAAACAGTGAGCATTTCATCCCAAATACTCAAATGAGAATCAAGGTGAGCATGCTGTTCTAAGTAACCAACGGATACATCTTTAGGGATTATAATATCTCCAGAATCATAACTCATCTCACCTGCTATAATCTTTAGGAGGGTTGATTTACCTGCTCCGTTTCGACCTACTAAGGCGACTCGATCTCTATGTTGAACTTGCAATTGCACATTTTGTAATATAGGTAATCCAGAAAATGTTTTTGTTAATTTATTGACCTGTAACACTATCATACGTGTTCCTCCTCTGCTCTGTATTCAGTGTAATTCATCCTACCGAGTGATGCAATTGTCTATCTTTACTTTCAATCTTTTGTCATGTACGATAGAATCGGTTACTTGTAAATCAGGAGGATTGAAATGGATAAACATTTGCAAAAAGTTCCTGAAGCAACGTCTAGACGACTACCCATTTACTATCGTATATTGCAAAAATTTGAAGCACAAGGAAAAACTCGTGTGTCTTCAAATGAGTTAAGTAATGCGATGCAAATTGATGCAGCGACAATTCGAAGAGATTTCTCTCATTTTGGTGCACTTGGAAGAAAAGGATATGGCTATGAAGTAGAAGAGCTCGTTCAATTCTTTAGAAGAGTGCTTAATCAAGATGAGCGTACGGATGTTGCTTTAATCGGGGTAGGAAGTTTAGGGAGTGCTTTTATTAAATATAATTTTCAAAAGAGTCATAACACTCGTGTAGTGATTGCTTTTGATCCTAAAGCGCCTCATGAAGGAAAGAAAATGAATGAGGTAATCGTGTACCATCCCGATATGATAGAGGAAAAATTGACCGAATATGGAATCGATGTGGTCATTTTAACGGTTCCCTCGAGAGTAGCTCAAGAAGTGACAGATCAATTAATTGCGATTGGTATTAAAGGTATACTTAATTTTACTACCATTCGTCTGTCAGTCCCGGAGTCAATTCGTGTTCATACAATTGACTTATCCGTTGAATTACAAACATTGATTTATTTCATCCGAAATGATGAAAAAGAGTCACAAATGGATGAAGTTCAAAGTAGAAAAGAATAAAAAAATCATGTATGATAGAGGTACTATTAAGGGAGGTGCTTGCGAAATGATGCCAAGCATTGGAAGCTTACTAATCATCGCTGTAATCGCATTATTAATTTTTGGTCCTAAGAAATTACCGGAAATTGGTAAAGCATTTGGTTCTTCTTTGAAAGAATTCAAAGACGCAACAAAAGGATTGCATAAAGATGATGACGCAAAGCCAACTGAAACAAAAAAAGAGTTAGAGTAATTATGGTTAAAGGGATGTTATTCCTATGGATGAAAAACAACTTACAGTCATTGAACATATAGAAGAACTGAGAAAACGACTGATGATTATTGTCGTTTTCTTTGCGTTTTCTGTCATTGGTAGTTTTTTTCTAGCGAAGCCGCTAATTAAATACCTACAAGAAAATGGAGAAGCACAAGACATCACATTTAATGCATTTAATGTGTTAGATCCGATTTTTATTTTAGTGAAAGTCATCGTTATTCTTGCGATTGTTATTATTTCGCCAGTGATTATGTTTCAATTTTGGTCATTTATTTCACCTGGATTGAAAGATACAGAAAGACGTGTAACCTTAAGTTATATTCCGTTTGCATTCTTTTTGTTTTTAGCAGGTGTTGCTTTTTCTTACTTTGTTTTAATCCCTTATATTATGGGCTTTATGAAGATGTTGTCTGGTGATTTAGATATTCAACAGACGATAGGAATCAATGAATATTTCAACTTTTTAATTCAGTTAACGATTCCATTTGGTTTGGTTTTCCAACTACCTGTCGTCATGCTATTTTTATCAAGACTTGGCTTCTTAAATCCAGAATGGTTAGCGAAGTCAAGAAAATATGCTTATTTTATCTTATTTGTAATTGCGGCGTTTATTACGCCACCTGATATCTTCTCGCATCTCTTTACAACAGTTCCTCTCATATTACTATTTGAAATCAGTTTGTTTATTTCACGTTTTGGTTATAAGAAATATTTAAAAGCTGAAGAGGAATTAAAAATTCAGCAAATTAAAGAAGAACAACAAAGACAAATTGATGAAGTCATGAATCAATTAAAATAAAGTTAAAACATAACGTTACTCAGAGAATGGCATTAGAATCAGCTAAAAGGTTACCTTTGTTCAATTTTGAACAGAGGTAACCTTTTTTTAGGTTCAAATACAAACCTCAACAACTATTTTTCAGTGCAAACAATAATAAATAATGAATCGATTTTATTCATCTAAAATTTAGAGATAAGAAATTAATAACAAAAAAATAGAAAATGAGTGTCATTATTATAAAATCTGTATTGACAATATATATTCTTTTCTTTATAGTTTAATTTGCTGTTAGTTTCCCAAAGGAAAGATAGTTGCCTTAAGGAAAAAGAAAGGAGAAGAGCAAGTGACTGACCTTATTCAAAAAAAACAACGTAGACAAGAAAGGATTCGATGGGTCATCCTACCTTTTTTGTTTTTGCTCTTGTTCATTTCAATTATTGTAGGAATTTCGATAGGTCCAATTGTTATTCCTTTTTCAGACACATTAGTGATTTTGCTCCATAAAATAGGAATCAATACAGCTCGTGACATGGTAGAACAACATACCATAGTGGTCACGGAAGTGCGTATGCCTCGAGTATTTGTTGCCCTTTTTGTGGGAGCTGCACTTGCTATAGCTGGTGTAGCAATGCAAGGTCTTTTTAGAAATCCATTAGTTGAACCTGGATACATCGGCGTATCTAGTGGTGCTGCATTGGGTGCTGTAAGTGCTCTTTTTTTTGGCTGGACGTCTATTAGTCATTGGTTATTACCTGCTTCAGCTTTTGTAGGTGCGATTGTAGCGATGGGTATTATTTTAATGGTATGGCGTGCTTCACGTCATAAAAACGTAGCTATGTTATTACTCTTAGGGATTGGAATCAATTCTTTCTTTTCAGCCATTATGAATGTGATGGTTGCCACGAGTGATAATGAACAAGAATTAAGAAGTATTGTTTATTGGCTGCAAGGTGGACTAGAAGCTAGGACATGGGAGCATGTTCAATTAATTGCAATTCCAATTACATTAGGAGCTATCATCTTACTCTTTTTTGGAAAAGAGTTAAATTTAATGTTGTTAGGAGAGGAACACGCAAGCAGTTCAGGCGTTAATGTACGTTTAACAAGAGGGTGTGTTTTAATTCTCTCTGCTCTTATTACGGGGGCGGCAGTTGCGGTTAGTGGAATCATAGGATTTGTAGGTTTAATTGTTCCCCACATGTTACGTATATTGATTGGTCCTGACCATCGTTACTTATTACCAGCTAGTGCTTTATTGGGAGCAAGTTTTTTAATCTTAACAGATTTAATTTCCCGAATGATTTTACAACCGATTACGCTACAAGTAGGCGTAGTGAGTGCATTAATAGGAGCGCCTTTATTTATTGCATTATTGCTACATTCTAACAAGGAGTTGAAGAGTTAGTATGTTAATGATTGACGATTTTTCTTTTCAAATTGGAGATAAGAAAATACTGAAGAACATTGACTTAGCGATTGAAGCTAGAGAAATGATTGGTCTGATTGGTCCCAACGGAAGTGGTAAATCAACTCTATTAAAATCCATTGCAAGATTGCATCACGAAAAAACAAATTCTATTTCATTATTTGGTCAAGCTACAACAGCAATAAATCAAAAAACATTTAGTAAGCTTGTAAGCTATGTGCCACAAGATACATCTATTGATTTTGATTTTTCTACAGAAGAAATTGTCAGGATGGGCCGACATGTACATCAAAAAAGAATACTGACAAAAGAACAACGTTTAGCAGAGGAAGAAATGGTTGAGAGAGCTATGCATGCAACAAAAACACTCTCTTTAGCAAAACGCTCCATTCTCAATCTTTCCGGTGGACAAAGACAATTGGTTTTGATTGCCAAAATGCTAGCGCAAGATACAGAGGTACTATTGTTGGATGAACCTATTTCAGCTCTCGATATTTACTATCAGCTACATATTTTGCAATTATTACGTGATTTAGCTGATTCAGGCAAGTTGGTCATTGTCGTTTTGCATGATTTGAATTTAGCTGCTCGTTTTTGTACAAAATTAGCTTTGTTAGAAGAGGGAGAGTTACAAGTGTATGGCCCCCCGACAGAAGTATTAAAAAAAGAAAGAATCAAAAAAACTTACAAGGTAGATTCTTCGATTCATTGGGATGAGGAAATTGAATCAGTAACAGTAACTGCTTTGTTAGAAAATAGAAAGAAGGAATAAGAATGAAAACAAATATAATGGCTTTGGGCTTGGCTTCTTTATTAGTATTAAGTGCTTGTTCAGCAAAAGAAGAAGAAAAACCTAAGGAAAAAGAAGAATCAATACAGGATCAACAATCAAACTATCCAGTAACGCTTCCTTTAAATGAAGAGATGATTACTATTGAAAAAGAACCACAAAAAATCGTACCTCTCTCACTTGATGTAGCAGAAATTGTGTTTCAATTAACAGATGCTTCTAGAATTGTTGCGGTTTCCAAAGGGATTGAAGACCCTTATCTTTCATCTAACCCTCCGGCAGCAAAAGAAGTATCACAACGAGTTGCTTCAGCTGTGCATATCGACCCAGAACAAATTTTATCGTTTGATACAGATTTATTGTTATTGACAAAAATGCACGGTCAAGAACAAGATGCTTATGATATTCTTCAACAAGCAAAAGTCCCTATTTTAGCGTTTGAAACGATGGGAACAATGAAAAGTTATCGAGAAAATATGAAAATCATTGGTAAAGCAATTGGCCTTGAAGAACGTGCTAATGAAGTAGTTGCAGAAATGGAGCAAGAAATCTCAAAAATTATTAATGATGTAGATCACAATAAAAAGCCATCTGTTCTCGTATTGTCAGAAGTAGGTCCAGGTACAGGTCCTTATATGATGGGGCCAGGTAATATTTCATATGATATTTTACAACAAGCGGGAGCAGTCCCAGCTGTTGATTTGATAGGTTTAGATCGTTCTACGAAAGCGACAATTGAACAAGTCGTTAAAATGAATCCAGATTATATTTTATTTTTAGATTGGCAAGGAGATGGCGAAAAAGCATACGGTGAACTTCTTGATACGCCAATTTGGCAAACGCTAGATGCTGTGAAAAATAATCAAACGAAAATCATTGAAGCGAAGTATGTTCTGAATCCAAATGGATTAAATGTTGAAGGATTAAAAAAGATTGTAGGATGGTTGTATCGATAATGAAAAAGCAAGCTGTTATTCTTTTTAATTATAGTCATATTGAATCTTTAGACGACGTTACTTTATTTTATCAAGATTTATTTCACGGTCATATTCCTGAAGGATATTTAGAACAAGGAAAGGCTCAATTTGAAAGTTTTGGATTTGTAGATCCACATTCGGCAGTTTCTAAAAGGATCGCGAATGTATTGACTGAACAGTTAGAGGAAGCTACGAATGATCAATGGGAAGTAGCTATTGGAACAAAGCATAGTTCGCCATCTGTTGCAGAAGCGGTTAAAGATTGTTTAGAATGGGGAGCGGAGACTGTGTATACTTTGCCGTTAAGCCCATTGTATTCTACGACAGGCACTAAATATTATGAGAATGAAGTGAAACGAGCATTGGAATCGAATGATTTGGTGAATTGTATTTCACTTGCACCTTATGGAGGTGAGCCACGCTTTATTCAAATTTTATCTAACCGAATGGATGAGCTGGCAAACTGGTTTAATGATATTTCTAAAGAGGATAGTTTACTTGTATTTACAGCTCACAGTATGCCTGGAAATGAAAAAGCAAATCGTAGATTTATTGAAGATTATGAACAATTAGCTAGAACACTTGCACGAGATACAGGATACCCTCATTTTGCTTTAACTTATCGAAGCGGTCGTCCTGCGCCAGAGAAATGGTTGGGACCTGACACTATGGAATATTTGAATACTTGTTTAACTACTCAAAAATACGAAGCGTATATATTTGTAGAACTTCTTTCAATTATAGAAAACATTGAAGTTGTACAAGAAATAGGGAAACAGGCAAAAGAAAGTATTCAAGATGCTAATAAGAAATTTGTGCAAATGAATTATTTAAATGATAGTGCAGACTTTTGTGATTTTTTAAAAGATTACATCTTAAATCATTTGAAAAAATGAATATAAACAAGCGATTCTGTACATCTATAAAGAATGTCAGAATCGCTATTTTTAATTTATAAAAGTCTTATTCATTAATACGGGATGAACAACCAAATAATCCACTGTGGAGCTTGTTCTAACATTTTTTGAAGTTCATCAGGGTCTACAAATGCTCGTGCAACGATGACCATTCCATTCATTAAAAAATGGCTAATCATTGGAGCCCAAATACTTTTAGTCACGTAATATACAAAAGCAAAGGCAAAGGCTGGCATGAGATAGACGATGAGGTGGTCAAACTCACGGTGAGCAGCTGCAAAAGCTAAACCACTTGCAATTGCACCAACCCAAAAGTTAGAGACTTTATAAAGTCCACCAAAGAGAACACGTCTGAACAATATTTCTTCAAGTAAAGGAGCAAAGAATACAACAGAAATAATCATGATGGGAGATGCTTTTGCAATCATAGAAATCATCTCTGTATTTTCTGAACCCAATTCAATACCAAAAATATAATGTTCGATAAAACGAGCGAATATTTGTCCGACGATTGCAAGGACAAAACCAATGAATCCCCATAATAATAGCAAAGGAAAAGACATTTTTTCGCCTTTGAACACATCCCAAAAACCAGGTGTTTTACGGATGATCAAGAAAATCAAGACTGCTGCAAGTGTATTGGTAAATAATAAACTGTAAGAAATCACCTGGGAAACGATTTCAATATTTGTTAAATCTCCACCCATGCGTTCAAGCAAGAATTTCTGAATAGGAAGCCCTAAAAATTGGCTACCAAAAAACGTAACGATAATTGCAATATAAGATTGCCATAGTTTCATGTGTAACATCCTTTCTCTGAGAACTTTCTCTACATAAGAAGTGTACAGAAGTTTGAAACATATTACTTGCATTTTACTCAAAAATTATTTATTATTAGAATTGTGTTAGCACTCTTGATAGCTGAGTGCTAAAAAATAAAGATAAATCTGAGGAGGTTGTTTCATTTGTTAAAACCATTAGGAGATCGTATTGTCATTGAAATCGTTGAGGTTCAAGAAACTACAGCGAGTGGGATTGTGCTTCCCGATTCTGCACAAGAAAAACCACAAGAAGGTAAAGTCATCGCTGTAAGTAAAGATGCGAAGTTTGGTATTCAAGAAGGCGACCGCATCATTTTCTCAAAATTTTCAGGTACAGACGTGAAGTATGGTGGAACAGACTACCTTATTTTACGCGAATCAGACGTATTAGCAATTGTTGAATAAGCATAAAATTGAAAATTAAAGGGAGGATTTTTTCATGGCAAAAGAAATTAAATTTAATGAAGATGCACGTAGCTCAATGCTACGCGGTGTAGATACATTAGCAAACGCAGTAAAAGTTACATTAGGACCAAAAGGGCGTAACGTAGTATTAGAAAAAGCATTTGGTTCACCATTAATCACAAATGACGGTGTAACAATTGCAAAAGAAATCGAATTAGAAGATAAGTTTGAAAATATGGGAGCTAAACTTGTTGCTGAAGTAGCTTCAAAAACAAATGAAATTGCAGGGGACGGAACAACAACAGCTACTGTTTTAGCTCAAGCAATGATTCGTGAAGGCTTAAAAAACGTAACTGCGGGAGCAAATCCAGTAGGTATTCGTAAAGGGATTGAAGAAGCAGTTAAAGCGGCAGTAGAAGGTTTAAAAACGATTTCTGATGAGACAGAAACGAAACAAGAAATTGCACAAGTTGCTTCTATTTCATCTGGTGATGAATCAGTAGGTGATTTAATCGCTGAAGCAATGGAAAAAGTGGGCAATGATGGTGTAATTACATTAGAAGAATCAAAAGGTTTTGAAACAGAATTAGAAGTTGTTGAAGGTATGGAGTTCGATCGCGGTTATGCATCTGCATACATGGCGACAGATACAGATAAAATGGAAGCTGTATTAGATAATCCATACATTTTAATTACAGATAAAAAGATTACAAATATTCAAGAGATTCTTCCGGTTCTTGAGCAAGTTGTACAACAAGGTCGTCCGATTTTAATCATCGCAGAAGATGTAGAAGGTGAAGCATTAGCAACATTGGTTGTTAACAAATTACGTGGTACATTTAACGCGGTTGCTGTAAAAGCACCAGGATTCGGAGATCGTCGTAAAGCAATGCTTGAAGATATTGCAATCCTAACAGGTGGAGAAGTAATCACAGAAGACCTAGGATTAGATTTAAAAGCAACGGACATTACACAATTAGGTACGGCTTCAAAAGTAGTCGTAACGAAAGACCACACAACAATTGTAGAAGGTAATGGAGAGTCTACAAATATTGAAGGTCGCGTCGCTCAAATTAAAGCACAATTAGAAGAATCTACATCTGAATTTGATCGTGAAAAATTACAAGAACGTCTTGCGAAATTAGCAGGTGGCGTTGCAGTAATTAAAGTAGGAGCAGCGACAGAAACAGAATTAAAAGAGCGTAAATTACGTATTGAAGATGCGTTGAGTTCAACACGTGCTGCAGTTGAAGAAGGAATTGTTTCTGGTGGAGGTACAGCATTGATTAATGTGTACAACAAAGTAGAAGCATTACTTGAATCAACAGAAGGCGATGTGGCAACCGGTATTCGTATCGTATTACGTGCACTAGAAGAACCAGTTCGTCAAATTGCTACAAACGCAGGTTTAGAAGGATCAATCGTTGTGGATCGCTTGAAACGTGAAGAAGTAGGTATTGGTTTCAACGCTGCAACAGGCGAATGGGTGAACATGATGGAAGCAGGTATCGTGGACCCAACTAAAGTAACACGTTCAGCATTACAAAATGCAGCTTCTGTAGCAGCGATGTTCTTAACTACTGAAGCGGTAGTTGCAGATAAAGCAACAGACGAGCCAATGATGGGCGGCGGAA
>JASLCF010000061.1 GCA_030146155.1 Savagea sp. | reverse complement strand
TTTTATGCAAAGCTACAAGCCGTTCACGTTGACTATAGCATGAAAAAAGTCTCGATTGTGGAATGCTTTGAAGATGTATTACTAGAGCTACAATCGTTATTGGAAGAGCAGCATGTGAGAGTTCATACGGAGATAAAGGAGATCCCCGTTGTATCTGATGAAAGAGCGCTTCATTTTATTTTGATCCAGTTACTTATTAATTCAATTAAATATCGTAACGTAAATAGTGAAAGTTTCATTTGGATAGAAACAGGTTTTGAACATGCAAAAAACAGCTATTATGTTAAAGTAGCTGACAATGGACTAGGCATCTTACAATCAGATTTACCATTTATATTTGATAAAGGATTTACAGGAGATGCTAATAATCAAAAGCAGTCTACAGGGATGGGATTGTTTTTGGTGAAAAAATTATGTGACGATTTGCAAGTTGAAGTTGAGGTTGAGTCAGAATATAAACGTGGTTTTACCATTCAGCTGCTTTTTCCGGAAATTTAAAAACTTTCCTGAACTCTAATGGATGAAAAAGCAATGACACCAAACCCCTGTTTAGAAATCTTTTATAGAAGAATGTTATTCAATAATCTGGGCCCGATTGCGGCATATTGATTTCATTATACATTACATTCTTTATTATATAAACAGTTCAATACATTCAATTTACTTACGATGCTTAAGGCAAGCTAGAAAAGGGATAATTTAACATAGTATCGACAACGAACTATTTTAATTCCAAGACTTTTGATTCTTTGAAATTAAACACTTACAATAGAAGGAATACGTTTTATCGAAAGAGGTGGGGAGCATGGCGGTTATAATTCCTTTTAAAACTAGACATCAATTGGAGACGGAAAAAGCGGTTAAAGTTATGCATGATTGGGAAGCACATTTAGAATGGGAAGAAGCGAATTGGCATAATGTAATTGCTAAAGAAGAAAAAGAAGAAAAAGAAGAAAAAGAAGAGTCCATGTCACAAGAAGAAATTAACTGGCTTAATAATTGGCTTAGTGAAGAAAAATAATAAACGTGGAAGTTATTCATTAAAAGCTGAACTATTTATGTGTTTTAATATGTTTTGGAAAACGTATTTATTTAGTAGTTGATTGCCGAATTTTTTAGGAAGATATTAGCATAAAAAAGCGTTTACCCTGTCAAAAGAGTAAACGGCTAAAATGTACAATAAAATGATTATGCACAAATTATACACAAGCATTACCGAAAATGTTGTACCTAAAGCATCCATTGACCTTAAAAGAAACCGGCCTCGGGTATAGTGTAGTAAATAGTAGTTGATTTAAGAATGATCTAGAAGTCTTGTGAATGTTGACATAACAACGTTCACAAGACTTTTTTTGTTAATAGCATTAGAAAGCATATGATTTAACTTTCTGTACACAACTATGTTTTCAAAAATGCAGATGATTACTCGTGCCTTTTGCTCTTTCATTTTTAGTAACGTGAATAAGTACAAATCCAAACAAACTGAATTGTAGAATGGCTTTGTAAATAAAAAACCGAGATCAAAGGGGAAACCCAATGAATCTCGGTTTTTTTAGTGGGGCAAAAGTTGAAACATCATCAAATTGTAGTTATCCTTTTCCTAAGGATGGTCATTGGTTATGGGTCACGAAGTAAAGGGTAACAGTTGATTGGTTTTCTAAAATTGAGAGCCCCACTTCATTTGCAGAAAGAATCTCACTTCCTGCAAATTAAAAATAAAAAGAGTCATCAAAATCAAGCTGGATTTGATAGTTTTTCGCATTAATTGCATTAGAAAGCTGATGCGTTTGTTTTTCTAATTCGATTGCCTTCATTCGATAGTCTTCTGGGTCAAACAAAGCTCTGCGATAGAAAGGCTGTGATTCATTGCCATAGCCATAGAGCAATTCTTCTTTTTCAGCAGTGGCTAATTCTTTAAGTTTAGCTAATTGAGCACGCAATTGTGTAGCGAGTTCAATAGCTTCAACAATAGGTAGTTGTTCATTATTAAACTCTAGCGTATGATCAATATTTGCGCGGTAGATTAGTGCATCTAGTTTTCTACTATCTTTTCTGACACGACTTAATTCATTTTCAACATCTTGTAATGTTCTTTTTTGACTAGGGTTAGGTTCACTTTTTAAAACTGTAGCAAAGGCTACACGGTCAATTTCTTCTTCGAGTTCATGAATTTTATTTCTTAAAATACTTTTAAGTTTAACAGCTTCAGCTAAGTAAATCATAAATCATCCTCCTTAATGGATATTGAATGTTTGTAGCTCATTTACAGATTGATATTTACCTTCACCGCCGTGAATTTGAATAAAGAACTGCTGAGCACTTTCTAAACGTTTATTGCACGCTTCTTTATTTATCGTTTTTGGAAATAAAAATAATTGTACGGCATTCGTTTCTTTTGAAGGAAAAGAAGGTTGCTTGGTTTGAATAAAAGCTTCATCAATAATTAGATCAGTTTCTGCCGATTCAATAGGTAGTATAAGCACTGGACAAGAAAATTGAAGAGCAAATAAAAGGGTCAAATCCTCGGCACTGTTTGTCAGGGGTGAAAATATCTCTTGTTGTATTTGCTGAATGGTTTGGTAGAATGCTGTTGCTTTGAATGGTTCAAAGCGTGTAGCTAATAATTCTTGACCTTCTAATTCGAAAAATAATTGTTCTTGAAATAATCGTAACCTACCAGCCACCATTTGGGGAGAAGATCCCACTGTAATTTTGTTATAATGGATGAGTCCTAAATGGAATTGTTTGTGGAGAGTTGAATCCATTGAAATCTTCATTAAATTATCCCACCATTTCTTAAGAATAAATATAGTATAGGGGGTTTTTAAGTGAATGTCGAAGAATTGAAACAACAGATTATAGATTACGCTGCATATATCGGAATAGATAAAATTGGCTTTGCTTCTGCTACACCTTTCGTTGAATTAAAACAACGTCTAATTAAACATAGAGAATTAGGGTTTGAATCAGGATTTGAAGAAAAGGATTTAGATAAAAGAACAACTCCAACATTGTTGTTACCTGGTGCTCAAAGTCTTATTTCGATTGCGGTCGCTTATCCGTCTAAAATGGAGGATAGTCCTAAAGGAAGGAAAGGGGAGCGTCGAGGTATTTTTTGTCGTGCTTCTTGGGGAACAGACTATCATCAAATTTTAAAAAGTATGCTGACTGAATTAGAAGCGTTTATCCTTACGTTACTCCCTGACGCTCAATTAAAATCAATGGTAGATACGGGCGAGTTATCTGATCGAGCGGTAGCAGAAAGAGCAGGAGTAGGTTGGTCTGGGAAGAATACGATGATTATTACGGAGGAATTCGGTTCTTATGTGTATTTGGGAGAAATGATTACAAATATACCATTTACCCCTGACGAACCTTTAGAAGATCAGTGTGGGGAGTGTAGACTATGTATGGATGTTTGTCCTACAGGAGCTCTTGTGCAGCCTGGTCAATTAAATTCGCAACGGTGTATTGCTTTTCTAACACAAACGAAAAATCCTGTCCCTTTAGAATTTAGAGATAAGATCGGCAATAGAATTTATGGTTGTGACACTTGCCAAACAGTTTGTCCAAAGAACAGAAAAAAGTACAATTTACATCAAGAAGCTTTCAAGCCTAACCCAGAGTTGGTAAAACCTGTCTTATATCCTTTATTAAAATTGTCTAATCGAGAATTTAAAGAAAGGTTTGGTCATATGTCAGGTTCTTGGCGTGGTAAAAACCCAATTCAAAGAAATGCTTTAATTGCATTGGCAAACTTTAAAGATAAAGCAGCTTTAACTGACATCCATCATATTTTATTGAATGACCCACGTCCTATGATGAGACAAACTGCGGCATGGGCTACGATGAAAATTGATGAGGAGATCAGTATTGAAATATTAGAGAAAGCCGTTAAAATAGAACAGGATGACAATGTAAAAAGAGAGATAGAAGAGGCAATTCATCACTTTATAAAAAAGAAAGAAGAGAAGCAGATTGACTAATCATATTGTACTTTATCAACCACTTATTCCAGCAAATACAGGCAACATTGCTCGAACTTGTGCAGGGACGAATACAGTTCTTCATTTAATCAAACCACTTGGATTTTCAACTGAGGATAAACAATTAAAAAGAGCGGGGTTAGATTATTGGAATGAAGTAGATATTCGTTATTATGAAAACCTTGTGCATTTTTTTGAATCTAACCCAGAAGGTGAATTTTATTACATTACTAAGTTCGGTCAAAAGCGTTATAGTGAAGTGGATTATAGTGATTTATCTAAAAATTATTATTTTATTTTTGGACAAGAAACAAAAGGCTTGCCGAAAGAAATCATTGAAAATAATCAAAATACGGCTTTAAGAATCCCTATGGACGATACACATATCCGCTCATTAAACCTATCAAATACGGCTGCTATTTTAGTCTATGAGGCATTAAGGCAACAATCTTTCGATTCATTGCATTAAAAAAAGAAGGAGATCTCTCTCCTTCTTTTTATTTACCTACTTTACCTGGTTTGCCTTCATACCCACCAGTGAAAATTGCTGATAAAAAAGCGAAACAAACCGCTGCAATTAATAAAACTTTCATGTGATAGGACCTCCTATTTAGTAGTCTTATGTTAAGTATACCTTATTCCATGTTTGTGTTCAAAGTATGTTTAGCATCAAATGTCGCTAATTTGTGAATCAGTATATTGAATGTTAAGTACCTGTTTTGTAATAGGGTGAGTGAATAGCAGTTGATTAGCCGTTAATTCATATTCATTTTGCCTAGTTGTACTTCCGTAAAGA
>JASLCF010000208.1 GCA_030146155.1 Savagea sp. | reverse complement strand
TCATCTAAGAATGCTGAGACACCTGTTTCTTTATTAATTTGCTCCAATGCTTTTTGAATAGTAGTACCTGCTTTAATGACAACTTCTTTCGCCGCATCTTCACCAGGTGCTTGGATTGAAATCCTCTGGTCTTCTTTAATCACGGTATCCTTTTTGAACTCCTCTTTCTTACCAATTAATGAAGCTTGGGATGCGAGTTGTGTGACCTGAATCGAACCAGCAAAATCAGTCGCTGCATTGACTCCTTTGATTGACACCGCTTCTGGGTTTGAAATGTTCACTGTTTTTTGGTTAAATGCTTGAGATGAACGTAGCATATTATCAAACAAATCATCTGAACGCTTACGCAAATCACGGTTGATTGAACGATAATCGTCTAATTGCCATTCCAAATACTGTTTCTTTTGTGTAATTTTATTTAAAGGCAAACGATGCGCCTTCATCATGTCATTAATTATTGATTCTGTATCTATTCCTGAAGATAATCCACTAATTCTCATGATTGTTTACACTCCTTTATATTTTACGGTCCACTAATAGTCCAATAAACTCACGCATTGCTGCATGAATATCCATCAACTTTTTAGAAGGTATTTCTCGAACCACTTTATCTGTTTTTGAATCGACAATTGTCACATAATATTCATTCAATTGATCATGAAATTTGAACTTTAATTGTGTATCAACGGTTTCTAAAAATCGATTCATACTATCTGTCATTTGCTTTGCACTTTCTTTAGAAAGTGCTGCTTCAATTTGACTAGCTACCTCAGCCTGTACTTGCGATTCTCTTGTTTGCTCAACGACAGTTGTCTCTGAATTCCCTTGCATTTGTTGACCAGTTTTAAACGCATTACTATGAATTCTAACCATGATTTGAGCCTCCCTTCCACGGATACATTCTATTAGTACTACTATCGGATTAAATAGAGTGTTGTTTACTTCTTTTTTTATTTCCCTTGGAATTGTGGTGTTCTTTTTTCTACAAAAGCTTGGATTCCTTCTAAATGGTCTTTTGTTTGTCTCATTTTCAATTGACCAACTGTTTCTAAAGCAAGAATTTCGTCTAGTTCTTTCAGTTTAGATTGTTGTAAGATGCGTTTCGTTTCCATCATACTTGCTAAAGGGGCTTGTTTGATTTTTTGTAAAACTGCAGTCGTTGTTGATTCATCTAACTTGTCGACTAATTGGTCAACTAAACCGAGTGCATGAGCTTTTTCTGCTGTCATGACTTCTCCTTGCCAGATGAGTTGTTTTGCTTTGACAGTCCCCACACGTTCTTTCATAAAAAAGTGGCCGCCTCCATCAGGGACTAAACCAATTCCGATAAAATTCATTGCAATTTTGCTAGTTTTCTCGGCTACGATTAAATCTGTAGCTAACGCGATACTTAACCCTAAGCCTGCAGCTGCTCCATGAATGAATGAAATTGTGATTTGTGGCAAACGATATAGTTCTTTCCCTATAGCAGAAACAGTTTGCATCAGTCCTTCCATATCACTCATCTTTTCATTCGAAAGCATTTCTTTGATATCGCCACCTGAACTAAATCCTTTTCCTTCCCCACGTAAAACAACAATCTGAATATCTTCTCGGTCTTGTAGAGCTTTGAACGTCTCATGTAACTCACTCATCATCTCTGCATGAATTGCATTAATTGATCCCGGTCTGTTCAATGTAATGTTCATCACTTTTCCTTGTTCTTCTATACGTAAAACTTTAGTCATTTCGTCATCCCCTTTTATATAATGAATACTCATTCATTATATACTGAAAACGGTTTCAGTGCTATAAATTCAGTAACTCATTTAAATGGTCAATTTTTTCATCAATGGATTTTTGAATAGACAACGTATAAGCGACAGGTTCTTTAGGATTTAAATATTGTTTAATCTTTCCATCTTTTGTAATGAATTTGCTGGACGCGCCACTTCCTAAACCAATAATCGTTTGAGCTTCCTCCATAATGATAATGTTGTATAAACTCTCTTCATTCTTTTTTGAATATCCTACATTTTCTAAATTGCCTAAAATGTTTTTTTGACGATATAAGTAGTACGGAGCATAATCATTTTCTTCAGCCCATCGCTCACCCATTCTCATCATTTGTTCTGTAGTAGAGCGATCTGCAACTTTATATTTCTCTTTATTTTGCGACATATGTGACGCTCTTTTAAATGATAAAGTATGCATTGTGACAGATTCAGGTTGCATTTTTGCTGTTTCTTCCAATGAATGCTCAAAATGTGACAAGCCCTCATTAGGTAACCCGATAATTAAATCCATATTAATATTATGCATGCCATGTTCACGTGCTAACCAGTATTTTTCAATCGTTTCTTCCACCGTATGATGACGACCAATAGCTTTCAATGTCTCATTCGTATAAGACTGAGGATTGACGCTAATTCGATCAATATTAAAAGTGTTCAGTACATTTAATTTTTCTACGGTAATTGTATCTGGTCTACCTGCCTCTACTGTTACTTCCCGGATAGTCTCAACGTCTGGAAAAGCTTCTTGCACCGCTGTATAAAGTGCAGCCATTTCTTCTGCCTCGATTGATGTAGGTGTTCCTCCACCAAAATAAATTGTTGTGATTTTTTTATGATGTTCTTTTAACCACGCACCGACCTGTTCGATTTCATAATGCAACGCTTCTAAAAAGGTTTCTACCTTGCCACTTTTCCTGTGAATTGCATAAGCTGGAAACGTACAGTAAGCACATTTTGTAGGACAAAAAGGAATCCCTATATAGATACTTACTTCTTCTTTTAAGTCATACAAGTCTGGAATGGCTGCTTTTTGAACTTGTTCAATTACACTCAGTAATTCTATTTTAGATTTACTGATTCGGTATTTTTTGGCGAGATGTTCATGGACTAAGTTTTTATCTTGCATTTTTTGTAGTAATTTATGATAAAGTTTCATTGGTCGAATCCCTGTCAAAATGCCCCACTGTTGAACCATCCCTGTTTGTTGTTCGAGTAACTCTAAGAAAACACGCGACTGTATTCTTTTTTGTTGATGTTGAGCAGAAAGCCAAACTTCTTCAATTGGCTCTTGAATTACATGTTGATATTGTTGTCCCTCTACGATTAGACAACCATTTGCAATAAATTTCCCTTCATTTTCTTCAAGTGTAATTGAAAACAAAAAGTCTCCTTGTGGATCGATCACTACTTTAGATTCTTCAAAAAACAAGTTTGCTAAATGTGTATATAGGCGGATATATTGTTGTTCTAAAGGTTCTTTAAAATAAATATTTTTCATACGAGCACTCCTTCAAATAAATTCCCACGAGTCAATATAAAAAAAGCTCAGACGAATTCATCCGTCTAAGCTTTAAAAATTACATTTGATCGTAAAGATTTTGAATCGGCTGAACTAATACGCGGTTCACTTCATTCAAAACTTCACTTAATTGCATTTCAGCTTCTAACATCGTCATAATTTTTTCGTTTTGCTGAGCGTTTGCTGCTGCATTTTGAGCTTCTGCTAACTCTTCCTCAGTAGCATCTTCACCACTCATTTGCTTTTGTTGCAACATCGTTTGGACATCTCTAAATGCTAAGAATAATTGAAGTGCTTGTTCATCTGATTTAACTAATTCAATCGCTTCTTCTAATGCTTTAAATTCATTTGTAGCTTGGAATGTACCTTGTAATTTGTTGATATCATCGTAAATATTGACTGTCATGTAAGTTCCTCCTAAGGAATTAATTTATTAATAAAACAAGTATACCCTGAACGACCCCTATAATTCCACCCAACACTCCACCGAGTACAGTAATCATTTTTAATTCCTTTTTAGCAATAGATACCACGATGTCTTCTAATTGTTGAATTGGAAATTCATTGATTTGTTGCTCTACCATTTGGTCGATTTTTAAAGATTGTAAAGCACCATCTAACTTCAACTCTGCTTGTTTAAATAAAACAGATGTTAATGGCGGAACGACTTTGCTATCAAACCATGCTTTACCTTCTGGTAAATAAAATGAAAGGGGATGATCGATTCGTTCTTCTAAATTCAATTTTCTCAAAATGAATTGCTTGAGGTCTTCAGTGTGTTTGTCAATGTCTACTCCTTCTAATAAAGTAGTCATCTCTTTATTCTTCAACGAAACCCATTCTTTCTGAACAAGTTCATGTACCAATTGTTTTGTCGCATCTGCTCGGACAAATTTCAGACTTTCTTTTTGAATCTTTTCAACAATTGACTGTGAATCCCCAAACATCATCATTAACATATTTCCCATCGAACCTCTAGATTGTAGAAAGTTATTCAATAAGGAGCGAAACATTGCTTGTGCAGCATCAGATCTCAAATAAAGATCCGCTCTGTTTAATAAATAGGATGGAAAATCATTCACGCGATGATTTAAATCCTCTGTTAAACCAGTTGGCATCACTTCTTCAAGGGTGTGTGCCATTAGGTATGCTTGAAACTCTGCTCCTTTTTCATCTATCCACTGCGCAATCTTTGCCTCCGATTGAGCAACGAGCTGCTCACTATTCATTACTGCAAGCCATTCTTTAATTGTGCGGTCAGATGAAAATAGATGTGTATCTGCCTGTTCACTCAAAAGTGTAGACAATTTAGACTTTGCTACGGGTGTAAAAAGCTTTTTTCTAAATGTCTCTGGTGTCAAAAGATAATCATTTACAGTCTTCCCGAGCTGCGCTGCCAATTCATCCCTTCGTTTAGGAATGAGCCCTGGTGTAAAAGGAAGTTGAAACTTACCGATATACTTCGCCTCATGAGGTCTAAATAACATAATGATTGCAATATGGTTTGTAAACGATCCAATGATTGCTCCTACTACTGCCATCATTACAATCATACCTAAACTGTTCATAACATCACCTTTTCATCTTTCTCAAACTACAATATTTGTATAAAAGAGCTGTATTGTAAAGTATAACAAATCTACTTTTTCAAATATAGTAATTACTATCATCCTATTTACTTTTCCACTATAATACAAAGGCAGAGGAGGGATTAATTTGTTACAGCATTTTAGATATGAACGAATGTTTCCAAACAGTGAGCTACCTGGATGGATCATCTCATTTTATTTTGAAGGACAGAAATATTTCGCTAATTATGAACAAGACGGCAAAATTAAATGGGAAAACGAAGCACCTAATAAAAAAACAGAAGTTGAAGATATGGTACATGAACTCATGCTTTTTCATGTGTATGAATAATTAATTGCGCACACGTTTGCCAAATACAACAAAATAATAGGTGGACGCAATCACATAGAGAACGGATGTAATCCCAAAAGTGTACACGTAACCAAAGTAGTTTCCATAAGTCATGACGAGACCTGTTGCAAGAGGTGCCATTGAAGCCCAACCTACTTGAAACACCATCTGATTCATTGAATTCGCTAACCCTTTATACTGATCGTCAACAATTTCCATAGCTACGGCACTTTGAATAGGGTTAGCTGCATTCATTAAAGCTTGACGCATTAAAAAGCCAAGTGAAGCAATCCAAAGTGAGGTGGTGAAGGCTGTGATTAAAAGAAATGGAATCGACAGTAACTGAAACGTCATAATGGCTTGTACTTTTCCAATTTTTTTGACGAGAAGTGGTCCAATCATCATTGCAACAGCAGTCATCGCGGAACCTAATGCTAAAATAAACCCAATGTAACTATTCGTCGCTTCAAATCGGTTAGAGAAATAAAGGTTAAGGTAAGGAACAACGAGCCCTGAACCGAATCCAATGAGTAAGCTAGCAAGTGAAAAATGGAAAATCAGCATTAAATTTTTCTTTCCTGCAATGGAGAACAGTCGACCTTTTAAAGTTGTTTTCTGACCTATTTTTTCTGTTTTTTGATTGGTAATAAAGAATAAAGGAATTAAACCAATCATAAAAATCCCGCTTCCAGCAAATAAAGACCATTGAATAGAAGTAGCGGCAGTCAAATGAAATAGATACTTTGCTCCATCCGCTACAACTCCCCCCAGCAAACTTCCCACTACGCCAGATACTGTCATTAATGCAAAGTGAATACTAAATAATTGCACACGCTCATTCGGCTTAGAATTTTCTGCAAGTAATGGAACACCAGACACTTGAAAAAAAGCCATGGTTAAACCTGTTAAAAACGCAGTAAATATAATGGCATCTTCTGTTGTTACTGCACTTCTAAAGAATAGTGTCAACACACTGAGTAGTGCCCCACCGAAAATGAGCCACTTACGACCTAATCGATCGCCTAAAAATCCCGCTGGTACTAACATCATCGCGGTTGCCATTGCAGTCATTGCAATTACTTTCCCGTTAATCGCCTCTGCAAAACCGAGCTCTTTAATATACAGATTATACATCACAGCAAACATACCCATCCCTATCTGAATAAATATGTTCGCAAAAATAAAGAGTAAAACATTCCGGTGATAAGAACGGATTGTTTCAATTATCCCCCTCAGCCACTTCATAAACGATCCCCCTATTTGAATTGTTTCGGTACTCTAAATATACGTTTATTAAAATGAACTTGCAATATTTCATAAAAAAAATAGTTAAATATTGTCTTTCTCTTCAATTTAAATTAATATGATAGACAACTAACTTTTTTCACAGGAGGTGGAAGCTTTATTCAACCATCAGGTATGGATAAAGCAATTATTTGGACATTCCCATACGATTGACAGCCTTTGCTGTCTTAATCATGTTAACAGCTTTTTTTGTTGCAGCAGAATTCGCCATTGTTAAAGTTCGATCTACACGAATTGATCAATTGGTGGAAGAAGGTCATAAAAAAGCACACATTGCAAAAAAAATATTACAGCATCTCGATGAGTATCTCTCAGCTTGTCAACTAGGTATCACAATGACAGCGTTAGGACTAGGGATGTTAGGAGAACCGACTGTACGCATGCTTCTCCAACCACTATTCGACGCAACATCTTTCTCTGCGAATACTGAAGTTCTTTTGTCTTTTATTATCGCATTTACTGTTGTGACTTTTTTACATGTTGTTTTAGGTGAACTAGCACCGAAAACAATTGCGATTCAAAAAGCTGAGGAAATTACTCTGTTATTCGCAAAGCCCTTACATTTCTTTTATATCTTAATGTATCCTCTCATCAAAATATTAAATGGATCTGCTCAGATTATTATTCGTCTTTTTGGATTTAAAGTAGTGTCCGAGCAAGATTCGACACATACAGAAGAGGAACTACGAATGATTTTATCCGATAGTTTTAAAAGCGGTGAGATTAATCATTCTGAATTCGAGTTTGTCAATAAAATTTTTGAATTTGATGATCGAATTGCTAAAGAAATCATGGTGCCACGAACTGAAATGACTACTATCGATCACACCTTTACATTGAATGATGTTTTTGAGGTGATTGGTGTAGAGCAATTTACGAGATACCCTGTCATTGAAGGAGATAAGGACAACGTAATTGGGCTCGTTAACATGAAACACCTACTCACTGCGTATATTAAAGATCCTAACGCGGGTAGCCACTCTGTTACCCAATATGTACAACCTATCATTCACGCAATCGAAACCATGCCTATTGGAGATTTACTATTAAAAATTCAACGTGAAAGAATTCATATGGTGATTCTAGTAGACGAGTATGGTGGAACAAGCGGTCTCGTAACCATAGAAGATATATTAGAAGAAATTGTTGGTGAGATTCAGGATGAATTTGATACGCATGAAGTGCCAGAAATTAGAGTCATCGGCGAAAATCATTTTATTTTTGACGCCAAAGTACTGATTGATGAAGTCAATGATATTTTAGCTATTTCTATTGATGAAAACGATATTGATACAATTGGTGGATGGTTTATGTCTCAACACTTTGAATCAAAGCCAAACGAAAAAATTATTGAACAAGACTACGAATTCTCCGCACTCGATGTAAGTGGTCATCATATTTCTTATGTTGAAGCGAAAAAAATTACAAACCTGTTTGATGAAAGTTCTATGAAATAAATCGTCATAGAGCTTTTTTTGTTTGTCTATTGATAGTCATCCGTTTATAATCAGGAAGGTAGAGAGAGGTGAGTTTACTGGATAAGAAAGCTGAAAATTTATTATTACTATCATGGGGTGTCGCTCTAATCGCAACATTAGGTTCACTCTATTATTCAGAGATAGTGGGGTATATTCCTTGCACGTATTGTTGGTATCAACGAATCATTATGTATCCGCTTGTTATTGTACTGGGTGTAGCTATCTTTCAAAAAAACACGAAAATTTGGCTAACAGCACTTTGTTTTTCAATTCCAGGTACACTACTTGCTGCTTTTCACTATGCACTTCAAAAATTACCAGCGTTACAATCTTCGGTGGCCGAATGTACATCTGAAGTTCCTTGTACGGCACAATACGTAAATTATTTTGGTTTTATTACGATTCCGTTTCTTTCACTCATTGCTTTTCTAATCATTACACTATTATCGTTTCTACTTATGAAACGCTCAAAGGAGATTCAATCATGAAAAAATTAATTTATGGTGGATTAGCTATTGTTGTTATCTTTATTATCATTGCACTGGTGTCTAATAAAGCGACTTCTGATAAGGTAGCTGATAATCCATACGGTAAAGATAAATTAAGTCCTGCTACAATTGAACTGTTATCAGATGAAAATTATCAAAATATCACAACTCCACAAGACTTAGAGAAAAAATTAAGTAAGAGTGGAAAAGAAATCGTCTACTTCTTCCATCCTGAATGTCAATATTGCAGACAAATGACACCCGAGTTGATGAAAGTTGTGAAAGCTGAGAACTATGCAATCTCGCAAATGAACTTACAAGAATTTAATGAATTGACCAATCAATATGAAATCAATAGTTGGCCAGTACTTGCTGTCTATGAAGATGGTAAAGAATTAGCAAGAATTGAAGGTTATACTCCTGAAGAAAATATTAAGTCATTTCTCGATACGGTGTTAACGAGTGATTAGTCTATTTACCTATCATTTAGAAGAAGACTGTACGCTTGATGAACTACTAAAAGTAAAATGGAAAATTGGCAAAAAATTGACTCATTCTCTCAGAATGAGTCAATCTTTCACTATCGACGATGAAAAAGCTAATTTCCATACGATTTATCCTAAAGGGAGTAGACTAATCTGTTCAATTTCATTGGATCACCCATCATACAAGCCCTCTGACCATCCTGTCCCGATCATTTGGGAAGACCAACATCTTTGTATAGCTTATAAGGAAAAAGGGTTAAAAGTACATCCTAACGAACCTGAAGAACAGGATACATTAATGAATCGGATTGTAAACTATATGAGGACGACTCATCAGTCTAATTACGCGGAGCATGTACATCGATTAGATCAAGGAACGGATGGGCTAGTATTAATTGCTAAACACCCGATTAGTAAAAGAATCCTAGATCAAATGATTGAACAACATCAAATAGAGCGGCTGTACCTTGCAACAGTTGAAGGTTCATTATTCAAAAAACAAGGAACGATTCGGAAAAATATTGGAAATGATCGTCACGTCAATCACAAGAAAACCATTTCCACAAATGGACAAACAGCAATTACACACTACAAATTACTAGACAAGCCTACTTCTAACACATCACGACTTCAGCTAAAACTTGAAACCGGTAGAACACATCAAATTAGAGTTCACCTTGCCTCTATGGGGCATCCTATTGTTGGTGATCATCTTTACGGAAGTACAACTAGGCAAAATGAATATGAATTAACGGCTAATCAACTGCTATTCACTCAC
>JASLCF010000216.1 GCA_030146155.1 Savagea sp. | reverse complement strand
GGCAGAGGTCAGGTTTTTTTGTTTCTTTTTTCTCGTAAAAAAAAGAAAGGTCTTATCTTTTTCAAGTGGTGATTTTCCACTTGATCCAGCGGCAAGCTGGAATGCCTTTAGGCGTCGCAGACCCTTTTCATTATGATAACCGAGCCTAGCGAATTGTCATAATACAGAAAAGGATACTTTGACAAAGTATCAAACCTATTGTACGATTTTTAAAAATGGGGTGGATGTATTGGCTCTGGCTATCTCTTTCAAAAAAGCAACGAATAAAACAAATATAAACCATAACAACAGGACGATGAGCGAAAAGCAAAAAGAGCAAAATTCACATATTGATTATGAGCGTTCATCTGAAAATAAATATCTTGTGCAAAAAGATTTGAAAGAATTGTATCGAGATGAATTTGGTCAAGCGTTGGAAAATTATAATGCGAAACAAAAAAGGAACGACCGAAAAATTGAGGATTATTTTAAACATATTCAGTCGAGTAAAAAAACAGCTTTGCAACAAGAGTTGATTATTCAAGTAGGCGATCAAGATGATTTTGTTAATCAAGAAGATGTTCAGCAAGCGAATGAAATTTTAGAAGAATGGTTGACTGGTTTTGAAGAAAGAAATCCGAATTTAAAAATTTATAATGCAGTGATTCATAATGACGAAGCGAGTCCACATATGCATTTAAATTTTGTGCCTGTGGCGAGTGGATACAAGCGTGGACTTGAAAAGCAAGTTTCTTTTGATAGAGCGATTGTTCAACAGGATGCGACATTAGATAAAGTTCGTCCATTTGAAAGTTGGCGAGAAAAAGAAGTAAATTGCCTTGAAAACTTATTATTAGAACGTGGGATTCAACGAAAGCTTGTTGGAACAAACGATTATAAAGATGTGAATGAATATAAAGAAAAACGAGATTTAGAACGTGAAATTGAATTATTAAAAGTTGAGCGTCTTCAGAAGAAAAATGAAGTGGATTCTTTGATAGATCAAGCTGAAAAACTGAAAACAGAAGAACAAGAAATTATGATAAAAATGAATCGAAGAAAAGAAGAGCTACTCGAAATGAATGCGCTGATACCTAAGCAAATGAAAATCAAAGCGAAAAAGGAAATTGAGAAAGTTGGTTTTCTTAAACGTGAAGAACAAGAGACGGGTAATTTGATTATGAGCGTGAAAGAATATAAAAGAATTCGAAAAATTGTTCATGCAGCTAGTGAAATCAAAAGTGATTATGAACGTTTGCAAGGGACAGACTTTGTTCAACAAAATAAACAATTGGTTCAGCAACTCAATCGATCTGAACATGAAAAACAAGAGTTAAAAAAAGATTATGAGCATGTTCGAATGCAATTGAGAACTGCAAATCGTGAAATAAGCGATTTAAGAGGTCGTGTAGACGATTTAACGTACGAAGTTGCTATTCTTTATCAAAGTACGAAAGAATTCTTTAAAGAACGTACAAACGATTTTAAGGAGCATTTGAGGGACTTTGTAGATAAAGTGAGAGAGAAACTGCCTGGAAGTGAATTTGAGCGTTCTCATACGCGTGAGAGACGTCGTGAGATGAATAGAGGGATGGAAAGATAAAAAGCACCTGTGAGGGTGCTTTTTGCATTTGGTTTTGTATTTGAATTTTATTTTGAATTTGAACTTGGTTTTGCTCTTGAATTTAGTGTTTTGAGCGTAGCGAAAAACATGTCTTTTCTTATCTTGATATAAGGGTAACATCTTCGATTTACCCTGAACGGTCTTAAACCCGTGCTGTATATGGCTTTAAACAGAAAAACCTTGCTAATTTCCTAATAGTGTTCTAGACTTTTAAGTACCTCTACAAAAAAGTTAAAACGGAAGGAAGGTGCAAGGTTTTTAAGTGCCGTAATTGGCGTTTATTAACTTAAGTTATATGACTAAATATAAGGCAACCGATAAAAAAAAGCAAGACATTATGGTTAAACACACAAAGAAAAAGCGTAAAAATGGTGTATTAGCTTACTTTATGGAAAAGCTAGTTTCAGAGCGTACGGTTTCGGAAAACACGCTAAAGCTGATTAAGGAGTGTAATACATTTATGATGATGGTCGCTGACGAAAGTTTTGAAAAGAAAAAACAGCACAAAGGGAACTCATGTAAAAATCGATTTTGCCCAATTTGTGCATGGAAAAAAGCCCGTAAAGATGCGCTTGCATTTTCAGTCATGATGGCTTACTTGAAGCAAGAAGAAAAAAAGGAATTTATTTTTTTAACGCTGACGGCTCCGAACGTTTCTGCAGAAGAATTGAATGACGAAATTAAGCATTACAATCATTCGTTTAAAAAGTTGATGGAGCGTAAAGAAGTTAAGGCAATTGTTAAGGGTTATGCTCGTAAATTAGAAATTACATACAACGAAGAGCGTGACGATTACCACCCACATTTTCACGTTTTAATTTCAGTAAATAAAAGTTATTTTACTCAAACAACACAATATATTTCTCGGGATCGGTGGCTTGAATTATGGCAACAGGTCACGAAAAACCCATCGATTACGCAAGTTGACGTGCGAAAAGTTTGTAATGGTCGTGATGATAAAGTTTACGAGATTGCTAAATACTCGGCAAAAGATAGCGATTATTTACAAAGTCAAAAAGTTTTTGAAGTGTTTTATAAGGCTCTGAAAGGCAAAAGATTAATCGTTTTTTCTGGGCTTTTCAAAGAAGCCATGACGAAATTTAAAAACGGTGAACTGGACGGATATAAAGAAAAAGACGTGACGAAATATGTCTATGCCATCATGTACAACTGGGGCAATAAGAAGTATTTGGAGCTTGAAAAACGTCTGCTGACAGATGATGAATTAAAAGAAATTAACGGGCAATTAATTGACGAAAAGGACGTGGATTAATTTGAAGATTAGTAGACAAGCTGAAGCTGAAATTCCCGTATTTAATAGTTATGCGGAGGCTCAAAAATACTTTGCAAAGAAATATGGCGAAAAATTTATTCTTGCAAATATCGAGATGATCCATGACGAAGAAGTGTTTTTTTATCACTTAATTTTAGAAAAGAGTGGCTGTGGCTGCTTTTTTTATTTTTGATTAATTTAAGTCACCTAAAACACTTATTTGTATCTAGGTTTGATGTAAGTGGCAGTTTTAGTTATGTTAGTTTTATAATAGGAGTTATGAAGGTTAGGACGTGATACTTTAATTCTTTGGATTTTTAAGTCTGCATATCCGGCCAATTTACTGAGTCTTTTAGAATCTGCAGGTATCCAAGTGTCCACTCCGTGTTTTCTAGAGAATGAAACTTTTACATTTCCCCATTTAGATTTAACATTGGCGGAAAATGAATAATTATTACCTTTTTTTAAAGTATAATGTGAAGCTGGTGACCAGTCTGGTGTATACTTTGAGTATGCTAAAAATTGCATATTTTTATACTCGGTTCCAACTAGACTTTCCCCTAATCCCAATCTACTCATTGGATTAATAGAATGAGTGTAGTTTACATAATCCTCCATATCTTCAATGTTATCAAAGAAAGAATATGAACCGTCTTCTTCGATAATCATTAGATTTTCAAAATCTACATTATCTACATTGGGTGTATCAAGTGTGTTAGCTGAAACATTTGGTCCGTTTGTAATAATTAATGATAGTAGCATGGAGAAACTTAATAATAAAAATACTTTTACTTTT
This sequence comes from Savagea sp., assembly GCA_030146155.1. Lineage (GTDB taxonomy): Bacteria > Bacillota > Bacilli > Bacillales_A > Planococcaceae > Savagea. The sequence goes on along the minus strand of JASLCF010000216.1, from coordinate 623 downwards.
GAACTCATTTTTGAATACCCCTTTTCTATTATTTTGAAAGATAGTAATATAATTACATAAATAGTGAAAAATGTAAAATTACTGAATGAAGGGAGGGCTTGATTTATGGATGTTAAAAAAACTATAAATGTCGCAGAATCAATATTACTGGTAAGTTCATTTTTTATGTTTATTTATATCTTTAAAGAGATTATTGTTATAAATAATTTTAATGAAATATTTGAATTAGATACATTGTGGTTTGTATTTCCAATAGTTGCTTTGGTTTTAAGTGTTTCTTCGTATTTAAGAAGAGCTGAATGAATGTTTATTAGAAAAAAATATATATTAATTTAAGGATTAAGCAAGTGGTTTTGTCCGTTAAACTATTCACTCGAAAGCCAATTGCATATTGTTTTTTGCTTAGTATGGCTTTCGGTAAGCAGCATAAAACGGACAAAATAAAAAGGCACAAGGGTTTAAAGGTGGAGATTTTTTGAGCGGTTTTCTCAAAAAATACTACCTGTCCCTTGTGCCTTTTTAAACGGATCGGGAGCGAACTCCTTTTTGCTTAGGAGGCAGAGGTCAGGTTTTTTTGTTTCTTTTTTCTCGTAAAAAAAAGAAAGGTCTTATCTTTTTCAAGT
>JASLCF010000177.1 GCA_030146155.1 Savagea sp. | reverse complement strand
ATAATTACCCCAAGACTAAAAAAGTCTTGGGGTCTATTTTACGGTTAGGTCAGTAATCACTTGGCATTAAAAATGTCGTAAGAGAACGATCTGCTTCTGTGATGATCCAAATTTTATCTTCAGCTACTGAATAGCTTGAGAAGATACGAGTATCATTGATTAATGCTTCCTCATTTGATTCTTTGTCTTCATCCTCTAAGTCGCCCCAATCACCCGTTTGATGACGATAAAGTAATTGGAGTAGATCAAGTTGATGATTTTCTGCAAAAGCCAAAGCATGGGGTGTAGACACAACTTGGCCCAAAGCGAATAATCGTTGCCTTGTCATAAATACGTCTCACATAAAAATTAATAGAAAACTGTGTGGGCAGAGGTCTGTGAGGAGGTTTAGATTTGGTTGATCTTATGACGTTCTAAAATCTCAGTCGGAACATAGATCAAAATACCTTCATTGTCGTTGAGCATGATATACACTTCATACCAATCCTGCTTTTTTTCAACGAATTCAACCTCACCTAATGACAGTTTTTCAGATAGGCTAAAACTGAGTTGAGGAAAAGGTTCAGTTAAGTCATTGTCATCTTCACATATAACAAACCACCCATGTAGGGTGGCTTGATAAGGTTCATCATACTGATGTTCGAGTGTCTGTATATGCAGTGAAATACTTACTCGAATTGAATCATCTGACACTTGCTGTAAGTCAGATTGGCTCTTGATGTACAGCATTTTCATCCTCCACACTGGCTAAGGAATCTGAGCTATCATCCTGAGTTGATTGTGGACTCTTCGGTTTTGGACCACGTTTTCCGTTTACAGGTTTCATATCATTGGAGGATTCAGATGTTGATGAGTTTTGTTGCACGACATCATCAAATGAAAGTGGCCAAAGTTCATATTCATCATTAACTTCAAGTAAGCGTGCAGTTTGTGGATGTAATCGAATCACACCTTGATCAACTAAAGTAGCTCCTAGAAAACTTGCATTATTCACAGACTTACCTATGAATAATTCTTTTAACACTACAGCATGGAAAGGTTTTGCTGTTTGATAGAGCTTCTGTAAGGTTGAAATGATCTGATCAACTTTAATCAATTCTGTACTGAATCCGCCTGATGATTCATTTTCGCTTAGGGCGATACCAAAACTTTGATCATCATTGTCTTGCCATAGTTGATATTTAAGCTGACCTTTTGCTCTGTCCGATAACTTATTACAACTCCATGTTTCAATGAGAGTTTGGTTCACTTTGTCAAAAATTCTTGGTTGCATAACGCTTTCCTTTTAAACATAAAAAATCCCGATGTACTACAAGAGCACATCGGGACCTAAAATTAAGATTGTGGGTTAAAACATTGCTTGACATGTAGCGATATGCTTCGCTACAGATTTAATGCTTTGTTGAGTAGGGGTAAATGTTGTGACCTTTTTATTGTTGAGGTACACATCAATCTTTTTGGCTTTAGAAATACCGTGTGAGAACTCATACCAAGCATTTGCACCATTACGCCATTTTGTAGATTCTGATGGAGCCACTTTAGTTTTTCCATCCAATAAGAAAGTTAATGGATATTTGGAATTAGAATTTGCATAGCTATTCTTTGAAGTTTGGAAGCGTGCAGAATGATCAAACATATCTCCAGCTTCCTCATTACAAGTTACCCAAAGCGTATTGCCTTTACTATCTTGAATTGAATATTCAGAAAAGCCTTGAGCATAGCCTGATTGCCATACATTTGGTGCTGAATGAGCGAATCCAGTAACGGCAAATAATGATACAAATATTAGTTTTTTCATAAACGATTCCTATTGTTGTTTATTACTTTTTCACACATGGACGAATACTTTGGATGTATTGACCATCGTTGGTGTCTTTAAAAAATCCATTCTTGGATTGAATTTGTAGACATTGACCTTTTTTAAAGGGCTTCATTTGCTTTGCTACTTTTTCAGGTAACATATAAGCATTCAAAATGACTTCACCTTTAGTCGTTGGGAAGATAATCGCTTCACCACTCAAGATCAGATTCTTTTTCAGTGTGACTTGTTCTGTCTTTGCTAAGGCGACATTAGAAATAGCAAGACCTACTAAAAAGCAAAATAAGAATTTGAAAGTTTTCATAATGATCTCACAATTTAATTAATTCACCTGACTATAAATGCAGTCATTCCAAGGTTTGGTATTCTCACGATATTTGGAACATGCCATTACAGCACGCTCTAATCCGCCCAAGGTCTGACCATAGGCATCAATATCAGAAATAGATACATCACCTTGTTTCTTGGTCTGCGGTGCATATTTCCGTTGAGCTTGTTCGGCTTGAAGTTGTTGCTGTCTCAGTTGCTGAGCTTTGAGTTCCTGTTGCTTTAATAAGAGATATTCCTCTTTGCTGTTAAAGTCAGAAAAACCAACAACATCACCATTCACGTCATATTGCAATGTTCGCCAAACGGTGACTCCTTTTTCTGTGACAGGAATAACCCCATCAGGAGAATTTAATATGCGCTCAGCCATTGCTTGCTGTTGCTGTGTTTGATAAGACACAACAAGATCATTTGCAGAGTTTGCTGTACGTTGTATATCAGGATCACCTGATAAAGTTGCTACCGCTGTTAAAGCAGAACTAAGTAGATTAGAAAACCCCATACAATTTCCTTTAAATATGATTATAAAGTAATAGCTTAAGCTCAACTTCTGAG
>JASLCF010000155.1 GCA_030146155.1 Savagea sp. | reverse complement strand
CTTCTCACTGTTGAGTTGACCGAGCAGTATATTTTTTATATCTACTTGGTCGTCGTGTATAAGTTTTTCTAAAGCTTCCACAGTATCATCGATTGCAATCAGTTGAACCTTACCAATGTGGATGCCAGGGAAAATTTGCTCTTCTTGAATTTCTTCGCTATTTAATAATTCTTCATACAGTTTTTCACCTGGACGAATACCTGAGAAAGTAATCCCAATCTCTTCCACTGAGTATCCTGACAACTGAATAAGGTTTTTAGCTAAATCGACAATCTTCACAGGTTCCCCCATGTCTAACACAAAGATTTCGCCACCTTCAGCCAACATCCCAGCTTGTAAAACGAGTTTTGAAGCTTCAGGGATTGTCATAAAATACCTGGTCATTCGTTCATCAGTAACTGTCACAGGTCCACCTCTGGCAATCTGTTCTTTAAAGAGAGGAATGACGCTCCCTCTTGAGCCAAGCACATTTCCAAAACGTACAGCAGCAAATTTCGTCCGACTGAATTGTGCCAAGTTTTGAATTACCATTTCAGCAAATCGCTTTGTAGCACCCATCACGTTTGGAGGATTAACGGCTTTATCAGTTGACACTAACACAAATCGTTTCACACCATGTTGATCAGCTGCTTCTGCAACATTTTTCGTACCAAAAATATTATTTTTAACGGCTTCACGTGGGTTGGCTTCCATTAAAGGTACATGCTTATGTGCCGCAGCGTGGTAGATAATATCCGGTTGATAGTGGCCCACAATTTCAAAAATACGCTTCCGGTCCTTAATATCAGCTATGATTGGAATGCACTCGACATGGGCTGGAACTTTTAATCTTAATTCTCGTTCTATTTCATAGATAGAGCTTTCACCATGACCTAATAGTAATAGAGATTTTGGTTCAAAGCTTGCGACTTGGCGAGACAGTTCTGATCCAATCGAGCCGCCCGCTCCTGTAATCAGTACTGTCTTGCCTTTTATATTTCTCTGAATTTGTTGTAAATCCAAATGCACTTCATCTCTACCCAATAAATCTTCAATTTGTACGTCACGCATTTCAGTGACATCTACTTTTCCCAACATTAAATCTTCTAGCCTTGGGATTTGTTTAGTTTCTATTCCTGTTGCGATACAACGCTTTGCAATCTCTGCCAATTGTTCCTTTGGAAGTGAAGGTATTGCAATGACAATATGTTCAATTTGTTTCTTCTTTACGATTCTCTCTATTGCCCCTTCTCCACCATATATGCGCAGTCCATAAATTTCCGAACCTATTTTTCTTGGATCATCATCTAAAAAAGCAACAGGGGTTAAAGAGTTTCTTTTTTCTTGCGTTAATTGACGCGCCACCATTCTTCCTGCAGCTCCTGCACCAATGATCAGTGTTCTTACAGATTCCCTCTTCTTCTGACCATTAAAATTCTCTATCAATAACCGCCAAGACAAACGCGAGCCACCGATCAATAATAAATGGAGCATCCAAGTAATGACAAGTGCTCTAAAATTGATTGTCCCTGCAATGATGAGTTGTACAATTGCTACAACCATAATTGTAAAAGTAACTGCTTTAAAAATAGAAATAAGCTCACCAATAGAGGCGTAGGCCCACTCTTTTCGATATAACCCATAATAGGTTGAAAAAATATGATGCGTTACAAAAATGATCATCGAACTAGTCACTACAATCGGATTTTGAAAAGGCCATGTAGTTGGAGCTAATAAAAAATAACCTATAAAAATTGAAAACAAGACAATGATTGAATCAATTGTCATCAATATAGCTTTTCTTTGTTGTAAATTCATCGACATTACCAACTTTTTTGTATTTTTATGATTTTTTTGTGCCTATACGAAAGAAAAGTTATTCCAACCTATTTGGGTTAAAATAACTTCCACCATTTTTTCTTCTCTAGACGCACTGGTTGACAATAAACCATCGCTTCATTATTAATTATTCTTTCGTTATTTTCTAACAGAATATTTAACGACTCATGAAGACCTTTCGCTTCTAATGTGTCTAATCCTTCATTGAAATAAAAAGGCCTTGTGGTTAAGTTATGTACATCAGATCCAATAAAATGAATACAATTTGCTTCAATTAGTTGAATTGCAAGTTGTTTCACTTTCGAACCAAAATGACCGTGAAGACTTGATGCTGTGATTTGTGCAAGTGCACCATGTTTCACTAAATGATAAAGGCGATTCGGATTTTCAGCGATGATCTTGTTTCTCTCTGGATGAGCAATTACAGGCACATAATTATTAGACAGCATCTCTCTAAAGACTTCTTCAGTATATTCCGGTATTTCTCCTGAAGGGAATTCGACTAATACATAATTGGACTTTGCCAATGACAAAGCGACTCCTTTTTTTAAATCTTCTACAATTTCTGGATAGAGTCTAATTTCATGTCCCGTATATAAAGAAACATTGATTTTGTGCTTCATTAACTCTTGTTTTAATAACTCGATTCCTTTTGCAACTTGTTCATGACTGACTGAATACTGTGGACTTTGGAAATGAGAAGTAGAGATTATTCTTTCTATCCCTTCTTCCTCCGCAACTTGTAGCATTCGTATCGACTCATCTAATGTACTTGGGCCATCATCCACCCCAGGTAAAATGTGTGTATGCATATCAAGCATGGCTAACACCTTTTCTCATTAATTTTCTCCATAATACTGGTAATAATAGTAGTCATCCGCATTTGAATAATTATTTAAAACGACACCAAGTAATTTTGCCTGAGAAGCTTCCAACATTTCTTTCGCTTTGATGAGTGCGTCTTTTTCTGTAGAACCTGCATTAGCGACTAGTATTGTTCCATCGACCAAGCTTGATAATACTTGAGCATCTGTAACAGACAATGCAGGTGGAGCATCAAAAACAATATAATCATAATGCTTTTTTATTTCTTCCAACTTCTCTTTCATTATCTGAGAGCCCAATAATTCTGATGGATTGGGGGGTAAAGGTCCACTTGTAATTACGGTCAGGTTGGGGATATCAGTTACACGTTCTACGTCTTCTAAAGTGGCTTGTCCTGTCAATAAAGTTGAAAGTCCTGCTGCATTGGGTTGTTGAAAAGTATAATGAACAGTAGGTTTTCTCATATCTGCATCAATGAATAGCACACGTTTACCTTCTTGTGCAAAAACAACAGCTGTATTGGCAGATACTGTAGACTTCCCTTCACTTGGAGAAGCAGATGTAAAAAACAAGGTTTGTAACTCATGCTCAGGTAATGAAAAATGTAAATTGGTTCGCAATGTTCTAAATTGTTCAGTGATGATAGAACGCGGACTTACATCTGCAATTAAATGGCGAGCAGCCTTTTGTACAACAGTTTTTTTCTTCTTTTTAAATAACATCGTTTACTTCCTCCCTCTTCTTGAAGAAATTTCAATTTTAGTTTTATTCATTTCTTCGGGCGAGATTGTCGGTATCGCTCCAATTAAAGGAAGACCTAGGTATTTCTCAATATCTCTCTCTGATTTAACAGTCGTGTCTAAGTACTCTAATAAAAACGCAATACCTACACCTAACATTAATCCTAAAACCAAACCAATTGCGATATTCAGCTTAGGGTTGGGTTTTATTGGAGTCGGCTTGTCTTTCACTTCTGCTGGCGCCAAAATATTAACATTGTCTACCTTCATTAATGTAACAACTTTTTCTTGAAACACTTCTGCCACTGCATTTGCCAATTGTGCGGCTACATGCGGACTCGGGTCTTGGACTTGAACCGTGATTACCTGTGAGTTTTGAACACTGTTAACTGTTATTTTGCCGTGTAATTGATCAACTGAATAATCGTTATTAAACTGCTCAGCGACTTCTTGTAAAATCGCTGGGCTTTTAATAATAACATTGTATGTATTAATCAACTGAATATTGGTCTGAATATCTTGTGTGTTGACGATTGCATTTTCTTCTTTAGATTGGTTCACTAATAATTGTGTGGAAGCCTGATAAATAGGCGTTAATAACACAAAACTTACGAATGCAGCGATTGCTGTTACAACAAGTGCAAACGATACGATGAGCATCATGCGTTTCTTTAGTACTTTCATTATTTCCTGTAAATCAATCGTTTCTTCCATTTACTTACTCCTTTATCTTCCATTTATTACACTTCTTTTTTAATTATACCACATTTATATTCAAGTTCTTATGTCCAAATACTAAACAAATATACAAAAATCTAAAAATTACAATTGACGGTGCCTTGTGTATATTAAAAAGAAATTTTCATGATACTTCCTAATCATAGTAGTATGTATATTTCATTTTGTCTATAAGTATTTACATTTATAGTAATTGTAGTATATTCAAATTAATACATTTACAGAAAGGAACGACCCACTCGTGAAAAGAAAAGGACTTTTTATATTCATTCTACTGACTAGCTTGACCGTTATGAGTGTCAGTTATTTTGCTTGGCAGTCTAAATTACAAAATATTACACAAGATGTATTGGGTGTACAACCTACTCAACCTGAACAATCAGATGCTGAATCTAACCCAGATGAGGAGAAGATGAAGGAAGAACTTCCCTCTCAACCATCGTATGTCGTTTCAACCATCCGTCCTGAAATTACTGAACGCATGAATGATAAACTTGCAGCAAACCAACCTATTCGTTTTTTATTTGTCGGCTCACAAGATTTAGCAAAAGGCTCTCCTTCTCTAACAGATTTATTTACAACTCAACTCAGTGCTCAACTTGGGAATCTTCTATCGATTGAAAAGGAATTAGTCGATAGCAATATTCAAGATTTCTTTCAATCATCTGCCAAAGAAATTGACTTAAACAACTATGATTTTATTCTTTTTGAACCCTTCATGAATGCGAATCACGGCGTGCTATCTTATGAAGATTCTCAACTCTATTTATTAAATGTCCTTCAAGAATGGCGTGCAAAAGACCCTGGTGCTGTCATTATCGTTCATCCTTCTTCCCCTACTGGCGAAGTTGGGAAAGCTCGTTATCAAGCACTCATTCAAACAATGAATAGTTCACCAGAAATTTATATTGATCCTTGGCAAAAGATTTTCGAACAACGTCCTGAATTCACTTTAAATCAGGAGACACTCACACTCGATGAAACGACAACATGGGCGAATCAATTAGTCGAATACTTTATTATCGCTGAGGAGGAAGAAAGTAATGACTGAGATAAAAAGAAGACGTAAAAGAAAGAAAAAAAGAACAGGTTTAAAAATAACTTTAGCTATCTTTACAATTCTACTATTAGCGATAACTGTATACGGGGTCGTTCTCTACAAACAAATCAAGGACACTGCTACCGAAATACACGAACCGATTCAAGACCGGCCTCATTCAGATAAAAGAGGAGAGCCTGTTGCCTTTGAGAAAAAAGTTCCTTTTAGCGTTCTTGTCCTAGGTGTAGATGAAAGAGCGGGTGACAAAGGACGATCTGATACGATTTTAGTTTTAACTGTAAACCCCGAAAAACAGTCTACTAAAATGGTCAGTATCCCAAGAGATACTTATACTGAGATGGTTGGACGTGGTTTCAAAGATAAATTAAATCATGCCTATGCGTTTGGCGGAATTAAAATGGCAATGGATAGTGTAGAACAATTGCTTCAGATTCCGATTGATTATGTCATGCAAGTCAATATGGAAAGTTTCAAAGATATTGTAGATGCTGTTGGCGGAGTGACTGTAAATAATACCCTTGCTTTTGACTCTTTCGATAAAGGAACGATCCATTTAAATGGAAATGATGCCCTAGCTTATGTACGGATGCGTAAAAAAGATCCACGAGGTGATTTTGGACGTCAGGACCGACAAAAACAAGTATTACAAGCTGTATTACGTGAAGGTGCTTCTGTTAATAGTTTATTGAATTACCAACCTTTATTTGATGCCATCGGTAAAAATATCCGCACAAATATTAGTTTTGATGAGATGGTCAGTATCCAAAAAAATTATAGAGATGCTGCAAAAAAAATGGATCAATTGATGTTTCAAAAAGGAAATGGTCAAATGATGCAAGGCATTTGGTATTACATGATGAGCGAAGAAGAACTGCAACAAATTACAACTGAATTAAAAGAACATCTTTCGATGAAAGAATAAAAAAACGACAAGAATGACCACCATTCTTGTCGTTTTTTTATGAATTTGTTACTGCTAGCTCTTTCATAAAGTATGCTTCTACTTCCTCCCAATTATCTACTCTCACATCATATTCTTGCTCTAAGTTTTGAGTCGCTGTGTACATGACACCGCGGCCTGAAAAACGCTCAAGTTGTTTGATGTTGTCATCAATTAAATAATCAGCTTGTACTACTTTCTTATTCCCACAGAAAA
>JASLCF010000152.1 GCA_030146155.1 Savagea sp. | reverse complement strand
TACTTCATTTGCATATGAATATTTCACAAAAGGATACCGTTTTCTTTCATACGATGAATCAATGGTTCACCTTAAATACATTAACGAGTTCACTCATGTTAGGGGCTACGATTGTCATGTATGATGGGCGTGCTACACACCCTGACAGTACCCGTCTGTTTGAAATCGCTGAAAGTACGAGGGCTACTTATCTTGCAATTGCCCCAGCCTATATTAACCATATGAATAATCAAAAAATTGTTCCAAAAGAGTTATTTAATTTATCTAAATTAAAAGCAGTGTTAGTGACAGGAAGACCTGTTATTCCGGAAATTTATCACTGGCTTTATGAACATGTAAATCGTGAATTATGGGTAACTAGTCAAAGTGGAGGAACGAGTTTAAGTACAAATATTGTGACGAGTAGTTTGACAGAGGAAGTTCGTGCTGGAGAAATTCAGGTTAGAGCATTAGGTGCTTCTGCCTATGCCTTTGATGAACAGGGACGTCGTGTCTATGATGAAATGGGTGAGTTAGTCATCACTGAACCTATGCCATCTATGCCTATTTATTTATGGAATGATGAAACAGGTGCACAATATGAGGATAGCTATTTTAATATGTACCGTTCTGTATGGCGACATGGCGACTATATCAAAATTAAGAGTAATGGATCAAGCGTGATTTACGGGCGTTCAGACTCCACCTTAAATCGTGGGGGCTTAAGAATTGGAACAAATGAAATTTATGCTGTTGTAGAAGCGTTGCCAATCGTTAAAGATAGTTTAGTCGTGCATGTTGATTTACGTGATGACCGTCCTTACATGCCTTTATTCGTTCAACTTTCTGAAGGGGCAGTATGGTCAGATTCATCGTCTGATGCCATTAAAAAGAAAATCGAAGAAGAATTGACACCTATGCATGTGCCAGATGACGTATTTGTTGTCAATGATATTCCCTACACGATGGATGGTAAAAAAATAGAAGTTCCTATTCGACGCATTTTTAGAGGAGAAAAAGCAGAGCATGTCACAGTGAGAGAAGCGATGCAAAATCCTGATGCTTTAAAACAATATATTGAATTGTATGAGACAACAATCAAAGAAATTAAAGATGCAAAAGCATAAATAAAGAATGCTCACAATGGTTGAGCGTTCTTTTTAATAGAGGAGGTCGTTTAAGTGAAGAAAAGAGCATTGACCATTGCCGGTTCAGCCGCGAGAGGCGGGGCGGGTATACAAGCAGATATCAAAACTTTTCAGGAGTTAGGAGTTTATGGTGCGGCAGCAATTACTGCGATTGTGGCTCGCCACCCAGTGACTGAACAAGGGATTTTTTTACAGTCAGTAGAAGCAGTAGAAGCACAAATCCATACCGTTTTAGCTGATATTGGATGTGATGCATTGAAAACAGGGATGCTTTTTCAGAAAGAAACGATTGAAAAAGTAGCTGAACTCCTTCAATCTAGCGATGTAACTCACCGTGTGATTGATCCTGTGATGATTGGTAAAATGGGTTCTAAATTGTTAAAAGAGGATGCGATTGATGCATTACGTCAGCAATTAATCCCTTTAGCTACAATCATTACTCCAAATATGTATGAAGCCGCTTATTTAACAAACCAACCGTTAGATGCTTTGCAATCTGTTGAAGATTTGAAAAAAGCTGCTATTACTTTGAAGCAATTAGGTTCTTCTTATGTATTAGTAAAAGGAGGACAGCTTGAAGGTCCAGCAATTGATATTTTATATGATGGAGACGAGATGTATGAAGTTCGTGCTCCTCGTATAGATACCTTACATACAAATGGAGCTGGATGTACTTATTCGGCTGCCATTACTGCAGAGTTAGCGAAAGGAAAATCAGTGATAGAAGCGGTAACCATTGCGAAAAAATATATCACAGCAGGGATTCGACAAGCAGTTCCTTACTTAAGAGGACCGGGACCAACAGATCATACGGCTTATCGTACCTACGGAGAGAACGAGGTTCAAGTTGTTCGCTGTTGATTAAAAGATAGATTCGTCAATAAAAAATCACACGCCTTATTGATTCGTTCAATAGCATAGGCGTGTGATTTTTATTGAGTTGTTTAATTGGATTGTTTGCCATATGTTTCAAGATGAAGAAGAGAAGGGACTTCTTCAAATGGAACTGAGTAGCCTGCCCCTTTTTCTAAAAAGACAGAAGCTGCTGTAAAGGCAGGGTCTTTTCTTGGGTCATACTTGCGTTGTTGCACAACTTCCTCTGTATTGTGACAAGGTGCGTAGTGAGAAAGGTAAAAACTTAATTGTCCGTTGCCGTTTGTAATTGAGGCAAATTCAGCTGGGAATCCTTTGAAAGTAGCCACTGGAATCTCTGCCTCTAATTGAATCGTTGAAATGCCTTGTTGAGGCGGTGCGATTATACCAGAACGTTTTTGTACGGCACTAGTAATTTTTCCAAATTCCTCGGTAGACACTTCGATAGAGAGGGCATAGATGGGTTCTAACAAGATATTATTTCCAAGCATACAAGCGGTTCTCATTGCACGCCAGGTTGCCTGTCTGAAGTCTCCTGGAGCCGTGTATTCTTCGTGTCCCTTTGCACGTAATAAAGTGACTAATACATCGGTTAATGGGCTTCCTGTAAGTACACCATGCATTGTTGTATTAAAAATAGCCCCTTTAATCTCTGTTCGGTTCCCACTTGTAATTTCGTTGGGATGTGTGTGGTCTTTAAACTGAATCCCTTGACCTGAAAGGAGTGGTGATAATTCAAGGTGAACCTCAGCATAATGTCGAAGGGGTTCAAAGTGTGCATAACCCACTGTTGGTGACGCAACTGTTTCACGATACATGACGGTAGGTTCTTGAAAATTGACATCAAGTTGATAGCGTTCTTTAAAAAGTTGTTGTAAGACTTCCAGTTGAATCTCTCCCATAACGTGGAAAGAAATCTCTTGCGTAGTTTCATCAAAATGAACATTCAGGGAAGGTTCTTCTTCCGATAACTGTCGACATAAAGTGTAGAGCGTTGTCATGGGAATAGATGAATTTTTAACAGTGAGTGTCGCTCTTAATGCAGGGGTGAAGAAATAATCAATGACTGCTAACTCCTCATTTATTTTTTGTCCCACAGTAGCCTCTTTACTTCCGAGTAATGCGATTAATTGACCTGCTGAAGCTTGTGTTAGACGGTTAAAGCTTTCTCCGGAATAACTTCTAATTTCCGTTACTTTTACTTTTTCTTCTCCAATTTGTATTTCATCCCGAACATTGAATTGCCCTGAGTTGATTTTAACAAAGGTATTTTTTTGACCTTGAGCATCATATCTAATCTTATAGACGACTCCTGTAAGAGGGGCAGCTTCATCATAATCGGTGGTAATGAAGCGGTCTACTGCATGCATCATTTCAGAAACACCTGTGCCTTGAAGAGCACTCCCTATGCAATAGGGATAAATTGTATGTTGTTTCAGAGAGGTTTGTAGAGCTGTATTGAAATCTAACTCGCCATTTAAATAAACCTCAACAAGTTGTTCATCCAGACTTGCCAGTTGTTCGAGTTGTTCCTCGGAGTCTTCAATCGTTTCAGCGAGTAGAAGTTCAGCTTCAATCTGTGACTGGAAAGAGTCGATTTGAAAAGGCTCATGCAATAAATCTACTTTATTAAAGAAGATACAAGTAGGAATTCCTTTTTTCTTCAATAGAGAGAGTATATTTTTAGTATGTCCTGGCACTGCATCTGTCGCATTAATAATCACAATTGCAGCATCCATAATAGATAAGTTTTGCTCGAATTGAGGAGCAAAATCCAAATGTCCTGGTGTATCGATCAGGGTGTAATGTGATTGATGAAAAGAAAAAGTCGTTTCATCTGCGAATACAGTAATTCCTCTTTCTTTTTCAATAGAATGATAGTCGAGATGTGAATTTTGTTGGTCAACACGTCCTATTTTTTTTAGTTTTTGAACGTAATGTAGTAATTGCTCAGAAAATGTCGTCTTACCCGCATCAACATGCGCAACAATTCCAATTGTTTTATACATAGGCTAGTCTCCATTCTTCTTCAATCGATATGCTTTCTTAGTAGTATATCAAATCTGATGAAACGTTCAGTAAAAAAACAGCATTCACCTCTCCTAGTGAATGCTGTTTTTATTATTCATAACGGTATGATTGGATACTCTCTTGCAAATCTATTGCCATTCTTGAAAGGTGGTCACTTGCAGCAGCCACTTGCTCCATTGCTGCACTTTGTTCTTGGGAAGAAGCTGCAACATTTTGAATATCATCTGTGGTTTGGACAGCGTATTGTGTAATTTCATCGATTTCAGTAACTAGTCGCTCTAAATGTCCAAAAGTTTGTTGGATACCTTGTTGAATGGTTGTCGTTTGATCATCGACTTGATCAATCGCTTGTTCAATTTGTATAAAAATTGTTTTTGCATCACTTGAAAGAGTTCTTCCTTTTTCGACGGATTGCTCATTTTCATCAATTGTAGAAACTACTTCTTCCGTATGCTGGATCATATTTGAGACTGTTGTTTCAATTTGTTCAGCCGCATGGTTTGATTCGTCTGCTAATTTTCTTACTTCAGATGCAACGACTGCAAATCCTTTCCCATGTTCTCCAGCTCGTGCGGCTTCAATGGATGCGTTTAATGCGAGTAAGTTCGTTTGATTCGCTATTTCCTTAATTGTTTGTACAGCGGATGTAATCGAGATGGAATTGTTATTCAACGTATGCATCTGCTGTGTGAGTAAAGAAGTATTCGTTGAAATGACCTGCATTTGTTGTAACATTGTTTCTAATGCAGTCATACCTGTTGTACCTAATTCACGTGTTTGATTGGCTGTTTGATGAGCTTGTTCAATACTTTCACGCATCATAGACATTTCATTGAGAACATTTAAAGAGTGCTCATTGGCTGATTGTGTCAGTTGTCCTTGTGTTTCTACAGTGTCAGAAATGGATTGAATCGCTTCAGTCACTACTTGTGTTGCATGGCTGACTTCATTGCTAGAAGCCGTTAGTTGCTGGCTTGTCGCTGCGACTTGTTGGGAGGAGTTACCCACTAATTGGAAAGCTCCTGCAAGTTGTTCAGTCATATGATTGAAAGAGTTCGCTAGCTGACCAAACTCATCATTGCTATAAACATCGACTGTTGTTAACAAATCGCCCGAAGCGATTGTCGCTGATTTTTCAGCTACTTCTTGAATCGAACGAACAATTTTTCTACTAATTGTCCATGCGATTCCTAAACTAACAACGAGTCCGATAGCCATCAGTAGTAAAAGGTACGTTACATTTTTACTTGATTGTTTGTTTTGTTCTAAGATCACTTCGTTTATTTCTTGATTTAAAGCGGTAGACATCTCTCGACCGAATAGTACGAGAGAGGTTGCTTGTTCTCCTAAAATAGGAATTGCTTGATTCGCAGCAAGTTCAAAATCTTGATTAGAATCGATGATTTTTAAAATGTTATTATCGATTGCATCTTCCCATTGTTTTAACTGATCTTTGAATGCTAAAAAAGAGGTGTCTTCAATTTGTAAAGCGTTTAAGCGGTCAACTGCAGCATGTAATTCATCTCGAATCGCCAAGTGATTTTCACGCATTTTAGGATTTTGATAGAGCATATACCCACGGATTGCAGCATTTGCACGGACAGTATGGAAAGCGATATTATCATAATCTTGTGAGACGACACTTTGTTCATGAATAAATGTCAACGTATTCTTATTTTCTTTTACATATTTAACGCCAACGAGTGACATTAATAAAAGAAATGCAAAAACAATACCAAAACTCAGCATTAGTTTTTTCCTAATATTCATATTAAATTCCTCCGATTTTTCCTTATCTTTGATTTAATTATCTCAAATTAGGACTAAAGTTTAAAGCTTTTCTTTAAATATACTAGGACTAATTTATTAAAAGTTCGATTTTTATTCATTATTTTGAAAAAATAAGTACTGTTTATTCTAAAAATTTACAATAAAAAGATAGCATCTCATTATAGAAGTCCGTATAGTTAAAAGAAGAGGAATGAAGGGGAGGGAGAGAAATGAAGAAATACACAAAGAAGGAAAACAGTTGGGTACTTTATGATTGGGCAAATTCAGCTTATTCAGTAGTCATTACGACTGCTATTTTCCCGATTTATTATAAGGGAGTGGCTACAAATGCCGGCGTGAGTTCTGTAGATTCGACTGCCTATTTAGGATATACAGTAGCCATTGCGACGTTTATCTTAGCTATGATTGGCCCTTTACTTGGTGCCACAGCTAATTTTGAGGGGATGAAAAAACGTCTCTTTACTTTGTTTTTTGGGCTTGGAGCAGGGTCTACCCTTGCCCTTGCTTTTGTATCTTCTGATAGTTGGCTAATGTTGTTGGTTCTCTACACATTTTCTGCTGTCGGTTTTCACGGGGCAAATATATTTTATGATGCCTTTTTAGTCGATGTGACTGAACGGGATAAGATGGATAAACTATCAGCTAGAGGATTTGGCCTTGGCTATATTGGAAGTTCTATACCTTTTTTAATTAGTATTATCATTATTATGCTTGCTCAAGGTGGAAAACTTCCTTTTGATGCAGTTGTTGCTAGTCGAATTGCCTTTGTAATTACGGCTCTTTGGTGGATTATCTTTGCTTTGCCTATGCTTAAAAATGTTCATCAAACCGTATCTATCCCTCGGACGGCTAACGTATTGAAAAGTAGTATAACGACTACTTGGGATACGCTTAAACATATTACTCAATATCGTGCAGTCTTTATTTTTTTACTGGCATATTTCTTTTATATCGATGGAGTAGGTACTATTATTTCAATGTCTACCGCCTATGGTGCGGACTTGGGAATTTCTGCTACAACACTTCTTGCAGTCCTATTTATGACTCAAGTTGTTGCTGCGCCATTTGCCTATCTATACGGTCATTTAGCCAAGAAATTTGGACCAAAGCGAATGCTCTATGTGGGGATTCTAGTTTATTTAATTATTACAATTTATGCTTTTTTTATGAAAACAGGTTTCGACTTTTGGGTCTTAGCTATGCTTGTAGCGACGAGTCAAGGAGGCATTCAGTCTCTGAGTCGTTCTTATTTTGCTCAAATTATTCCACGAGAAAAAGCGAATGAGTTTTTTGGTTTTTATAATATTTTTGGAAAATTCGCTTCAATTATGGGTCCGATTTTAGTTGCAGTTACAGCTCAATTAACAGGATCTTCTTCTTACGGTGTATTCAGTTTGGCTATTTTGTTTGTAATAGGTGGTATTCTATTGAAATTTGTTCCAGATACAGATGAGCTCGCACAAGTGAAATAAAATGTGCAAAAGGTCTTTCGTCATGTATAATTAAAAAACAAGATGTTCGTTGAAGGAGAGTGCTTATATGGATCGTATGCGCATTGAGTCGTTGCTATCTGTCATGAGTCAATTATTTTCTGAAGAGGTTTCACTGAGTATTACAGATGAAAAACAATACCTTTACTATCAACCTAGCAAACGTGTTGATTTAAAAATTAAGCCTGGTCAGCCTTTAAAACCAGGTACACTAGGGTATCGTGCGGTGAATGAGAATCAAAAAATATCTGATTTTATTCAACGTGATTTATTTGGAGTCCCTTATTTTGGCCAAGCTGTGCCTTTTCAAGAGGGAGATTTTAAAGGTTGTGTCATGGCAATCTACCCTTCTTATACAGAGGGAAAGTCAGTGGTTACTTTGAAAACTGCTGAT
>JASLCF010000127.1 GCA_030146155.1 Savagea sp. | reverse complement strand
TTGTAAAGCTAATTCCGATGAGCCATACTTGTTGGTTAGGTATTTCACCTGTCACTGTTGGACGTTTTTTGGTACGTTCCATGATCGTATCAATATCTCGGTCATATATATTATTGTAAACGCCTGCCGCTCCAATGATGAGAGCAGAACCTATCGTTGCAAATAATAATGCGAAAAAATGATCAGTCAACGAAGTCTCCGTTCGGACAATCGCTAACATCGCTCCTGCAAAGAGAGGAATTAAATTGGATTGAATAATACCCGTTTTGATCGTTTGGGCGAACGCTGATTTTTCTTTACGTTGTCTCTTCTTACTCAAAAAACGTTCCTCCTTGCACAAAATTGTCATACAAACGCTAGTTTATCGCCGGTTAAAATAAAAGTCAAGAACACTTGACTGAAAGTACACAGACAATGCCCAGTATATGTGGCGATTGTGAACTCTACATAACGAATAGACATAAGTAGCGAAGAAAACGAGGCACTATCCGCTTGGAATCGGCTGATGTATAAGGCGGTGGAATAGGATTTATGCTATAATAACTATGATTATTGAAGAATGGAGTTTGCTTATGTTTACAATTCAACCGTTAAAAATCACATTTGAGTACGATCAAAGACCGTATACGGTATATCCGACAGTCATCCAAGAGAACAAAACAATCATTTTAGTCGACTTGGGCTATCCAGGGTTCCTTCCATTAATAGAAGAAGCTTTGGAAGCGGTCGGTATTCTGCCAAAAAAAGTGACACATCTGTTCCTAACCCATCATGATGATCAACACATGGGTGCAGCTTTTGAATGGAAGAAAAAGTATCGTAAAGTCAAAGTCATTGCGAGTGAAGTAGAAACACCTTATATCGAAGGGAAAATAGATAGTGTGAAATTACAACGGGCGAAAGAAATGTTAGCATCCGTGCCTGAAAAGCACTTAGACATTGCAGAAGGTTACATTGAAGCTTTGTCATCCATTCGTCCTGTGTCTGTAGATATCCAAGTGACAGGTGAGAGTCGTTTGCCGATTCAACATCCTCATGAAATTCTAGAGACACCTGGTTTTACACCTGGACACCTTTCACTCTACTTTCCTGAAGAGAAAATCATCGTAGCGGGGAATGCGGCAGCCATTGAAAAACGTCAAGTGACACTAGCAGAGATGGATCAATGTTTAGATTTAAAGCAAGCCGCTGATTCGCTCGAGCGATTAATTCAGAAAGATCCGAATGAAATCATCTGTTTCCATGGTGGCGTGTTTAAAAAATAAAAAGAGAAGTGGGGCGTTTTAAATGAGTTTACCAAATTGTCCAAAATGTCAAAGTGAGTATACCTATGAGGATGGTTTCATGGTTGTTTGTCCAGAATGTGCCTATGAATGGAATCCAAATGAAGTAGAAGAGGTAGAAGAAGTTGTCTATAAAGATGCGAATGGGAACGTCTTACAAGATGGTGATGATGTTACAGTCATTAAAGATTTAAAGGTAAAAGGAAGTTCAAATGTGGTAAAGCGTGGAACGATTGTTAAAAACATTACGCTGAAAGAAGGCGACCACGATATTGATTGTAAAATCCCAGGGTTTGGTGCAATGGAATTAAAAACAGAAT
The DNA here is from genome assembly GCA_030146155.1 of Savagea sp. Lineage (GTDB taxonomy): Bacteria > Bacillota > Bacilli > Bacillales_A > Planococcaceae > Savagea. The sequence goes on along the minus strand of JASLCF010000127.1, from coordinate 5,035 downwards.
TTGTGAAGAAGCTTTAAATTTGAAACTTTTCGATTCATCCAGTAAAATCCATCTTACCCGTTCATCTCCCTTTGACAAATAAAGGAAAGTACTCATGAAAGGAAGTAGCACTATGGAAGAGAAAAAGTGTGCGATCTGTGAGACGCCGATTCAAGGACAAGCGAAATATTTCATCTCGGATGAGCATGAAATGGTACAGAGTTGTATCCCTTGCTATGAAAAGGCTGAAAATAAAAAGATGAATGGTTATCAAAAAATTAACCATCAATACATTGCGACAGAGCCGGTCGAAAAAAGTGTGATGCACGAACGGTTAATGAAGTCGCTCCGCATATCCTCTATTGTATTAACAATTGCTGTGATTATTTACATTACCACGCAATTGAGTTGATGGTTGAGGAGAGAAGGAAGAAATGAATAAAAAAAGTTTTAATCTGTTACTCATTATGGTTATTTTCAGCTATATGTTGTTTCCAACATATACTGCAGCAAATTCGATTAATGAAAAAGAAAAAGAGAAATTAGAAATTATTAAGCGACAGGATAGTTTAAAAAAAGAAAAATCACAGAAACAAAAAGAAATAAAGATGCAAGAAGAACAGTTTAAAGAAATTATAGAAGAGTTATCTGAACTAAAGAAAGAGCAAGTAGAATTAGAAAAGGAAATCGAATTATCAGAGAAAGATTTTGTTAGTTTAACAGAAAAAATTGATCAATTAAACATATTTATCACGCAATATCAAATTGATTTTGATCAACGGATGAATGTTGCTGTTGAAAGAGCGAGAGCGATTCAAGTTTCTGATAATACTAAAAGCGACTTCTTGTTTTTCCTAATCAATGCTACTTCGTTTTCTGATTTATTTCATAGAGTAGATGTTTTACAGACTCTTTTTTCTGCAGAACGTACACTCTTAAAACAAATTGAAAATGATCAAAAAGTATTGAATCATTTTAAATTAGAGCACGAAGAGTCTCTAGATAAAGTAAAGAAAATACAAATTTCATTAGAGGAAAAGAGACAAAATATTAAATCTCAGAGTACTAAAAAGAAAGAAATAATGAAAAGATTAGAAGACTATAAAGAAAAACTTTCTCAAGAGCAACAAAAAATTAAAAATGATTTACTTATTGAACAAGAAAAACTGTCACATGTTGAAGATGAAATGATTCGTATCTCAACACGTGAACGAATTAAAGAACAAGAAATTGAGAGAGCGAAACAACAAGAAATTCAAAAACAAAGTGAACAACTAGCAATTTCAAATAAACCTTCTCCCACTACAAGTAAATCAGAGGAAAGTAATTCATCGTGTAAGGATGGAATTAATATTAATCAATTAAATAAAAAACTTAGTAGTGCAGGTAAGATGAGTGGAACAGGTGATATTATTGTGAGAGTTGCTAAACGAAACAACATTGATCCAATTATTTTCAGTGCAATAATGCTCCATGAAACGGGTTTTGGATCTAGTAATGCTATTCGAAATTATAATAATCCTGGTGGAATGATGAATCCTGCGACAAATTGGAGTACCTTAATAAAATATCCTAGTCTAGAGGTAGGATATGAATCAACAGCTAAGACGATTAGTCGTTTAATGAATAAAGGCGGGTTATCTACAATTGAGCAACTAGGAGCAGTTTATGCTCCAATTGGAGCTTCTAATGATCCTACAGGTCTTAATCGTTTTTGGGCACCGAATGTAAATCGTCTTGTAAACGAGTTAAAGAACGTGAGTTGTCAAACGTCTTAAAATATAGAGAAGATGAGTGAGGGAACTGAAATGAAAGTTGAAGAATACATTCAATATGATGGTTTAGAATTAGCTTCGTTGATTCGTGCTAAAGAGGTGACTGCGGAAGAATTATTAGCTTGCAGTCAAGAACAGCAAAACCTGGTTAACCCAACCTTAAATGCGGTTGTACATGATCGCTATGAAAAAGCAGCAGAAAAGCTTTCTTCTATCGAAACAGGTCATTTATTCAGTGGTGTGCCATTGTTATTAAAAGATATTTCACAAGCATTAGCAGGTGAACGTTTAACTTCTGGTTCAAGTTTATTTAAAGATTTAGTGATGTCTCATGATTCAAATTACGTCAAAGCTCTTCGTAAAGGCGGGTTTGTTTTTACGGGACATACGAATACACCAGAGTTTGCCTTAAAAAATATAACAGAACCACGTTTGTTTGGACCGAGCCGTAACCCATGGAATACCGATCATTCTCCTGGAGGATCAAGTGGTGGTGCAACAGCTGCAGTCGCTTCAGGGATTGTTCCTGTAGGGGGAGCAAGCGATGGCGGGGGATCGATTCGTATTCCGTCTTCATTCACGAGTTTAGTGGGATTGAAGCCGACACGTGGGAAAACACCTGTTGGACCAGGAGTCGGACGCAATTGGCAAGGAGCATCTGTTGAATTTGTTGTGACACGTTCAGTACGTGATGCGGCAGCTGCACTTGATCTTTTGCAGACCGTTCAACCTGAAGCAGCATTCCAAACGCCAATGTACGAAATGAGCTATTTAGAAACATTACGCCGTCAAGCGATTAAGCCATTAAAGATTGCGTATAATCTTCAATCTCCTGTGGGTACTCCTGTTTCTGATGAAGCGAAAAAAGCAGTGATGAAAGTCATTCAAGCAGCAGAAGCGGCTGGTCATGTAGTTGAAGAAGTACAACCGAATATTGATGGCATTCAACTGATGCGCAACTATTATTTAATGAACAGCGGTGAAATGGCCAATGTGTTTGGTCAAATTGAGCAAGGCATCGGTCGTGAATTAACACCTGAAGATGTTGAAATTGAAGGATGGTTATTAGCTCAAGCAGGTAAATCAGTTACTGCTGCTGAGTATGCAAATTCTTTAAATGAATGGGATTTAGCAGGTATTGCAATGGCAGAACTTCATGAAACATATGATTTTTATGTCACCCCATCTACAGCAGATGTTGCGCCTAAAGTAGGAGAACTGACCTTTTCACAAGCTGAAGACAATCGTTTAGCGAATGATATGCTTGCCGCAAAAGATAGTCAGACGAAGCAAGAAATCATTTATGACATGTTTTTACCAAGCTTGACTGTGACTCCATTTACACAATTAGCGAACTTAACAGGTCAACCTGCGATTTCTTTACCTGTTCACCTTACGCCTGAAGGTTTACCAATTGGTGTGCAAGTAATGGCTAATAAAGGCATGGATCACCGTTTACTGCGTGTGGCTTCTTACTTTGAACATTCTGATTTATGGGTAGGGATGAAAGGTAATCCTTATTTTAAATAAACAGTTCGAAACTTGTATCTGAAGAAGGACGTGATGAATTGAGAGTAGTAATTATTGGTGGCGTCGCTGCAGGAATGAGCGCAGCAATGGAAATCGTTCGCCATGATAAAGATGCGGAAATTATTACGTTGGAAAAAGGGTTTATTTATTCATACGGGCAATGTGGATTGCCTTATGTGATTGATGGACGGATTGCGGAAGCAGCCGATTTAATTGCTCGATCTCCAGAACAGTTTCAAAAGAAATATGGAATAGATGCGCGTGTCGGTCATGAAGTCGACTATATTGATTATGATAATCAGTTGATCACAGGCTATAATGTAGCGACAAATGAACGATTTGAATTAACGTATGATAAATTATTAATCGCAACAGGCGCTGCACCTGTATTACCTGCGATTGAAGGTGTGAAATTAAAAGGTATTCAAACCTTTAAAACGATTCCTGAAACAGAAGCCTTACTTCAAGAATTACCTCATGTCAAGCATGTTACGATCGTTGGTGGGGGATATATTGGGTTAGAAGTGGCCGAGGCTTTAAAGTTAGCTGGTTTTGAAGTAACCATCGTCCAAAGAGGAGAACGGTTGGCGAAGAACTTTGATGCAGCGATTTCGCATATTTTACACGATGTGGCGATTGAAAATGGGGTTGACGTGTTGTTGAACGAAGAAGTCATCCGATTTGAAGGTACTGACCGTGTGGAACGTGTAGTGACAAGTGAGCGAACCATTACAACTGATTTAGTCGTTGTTGCGATTGGGGTTCAACCTAGTGTTGAATTCGCACGCCATCAGAAATTGCATATGTTACCGAACGGTGCGATTTTAACCAATGAACAAATGGAAACATCTATTCCGAATGTTTATGCGGCAGGGGATTGTGCAGCACAATATCATCGTCTATTCGGAAAACATATACATTTACCACTTGGAACGACTGCTAATAAACAAGGACGAGTCGCCGGACTTTCTATCGCCGGTTTCGATGCACGATTCAAAGGCATTGTCGGCACCTCCATCTTCCAATTTTTCAATGCACAAATTGGAGGAACTGGCTGGAATGAGGCCACTTTAAAAGAAAGCCCGCTGTCGTATGAGAGTTATACGTTAGAAGGCAATCACATCGCAAGCTATTACCCTGGTAAGAAACGAATTTGTACGACTTTGTATTACGATACATTTTCACGTCAACTCCTCGGTGCTCAATTTATGGGAGAAGCAGGTGTAGATAAGCGAGTAGACGTCATTGCAACGGCTTTATACGCTGGATTAACAATCGATCAATTGTTAGACCTCGACCTAGCTTATGCCCCTCCATTCAACGGAGCCTGGGACCCTGTCCAACAAGTTGCAAGACGCTTGCAACGATAGTGAAAAAAGAGAGGTTCAAGAAGAATTCGCTCCTTTGTCAAATCACGTGGGTGAAGCATTCTTGTCTATGTAGATGAAATGATTTTGAGTCTGTTAAGCATGTCAGAAAATTGGCTTGCTTCACAGGCTTTTTTGTATTGTAAAGCTGTTATTCCGTTCCTTTCCGTTCCATGGGTCCCTTTTCTGCCAGCATGGTTCCAAAAGCGGACCCACAGGACGTTGCGAACTTAGACTGCCTCATCGTTTAATTCTAATAGATTCCTTTAAAGGCATGCTCATAACGCTTCGCTTTAGTTAATGCAAATAGATTGTATATTTTTCACTCACCTAGAGAGTCATCCGGTATTCTATTCCCTTTTTTGAAAGTCATTCAATAATATA
>JASLCF010000113.1 GCA_030146155.1 Savagea sp. | reverse complement strand
TTTCAACAAGGCAATTCGAAAACTTGTTTATGATGGCGAAGCATTAATTCTTATGCATAATGAGGAGGTGTTTGTTGCAGATGATTGGACACTAGTACCCTTTGTTTTCAAGTCAAATATTTATAAAGATGTTCGGATAGATGACTTTACATTACAAAAAGTCTTACACGAAGAAGATGTCATACATTTGAAGTTATCTGATACGAATATTCGCAATGTGGTTGATGGATTGTATAGCTCGTACGGTAGGCTTTTAGCAAGTTCGATGAATTACTATCGTAGAAAAAACAACAAGCGCCTACTCATTAAAGGTGATTTTTTAAGAGCACAAGATGAAGAGACACAAGAAGAGATTGATGCGATATTTTTAGAACAATTGAAGAACTGGTTTGACCCTGATAAAGAGGGTGTAGCTTTTCAATTGGCCAATGAGTTTGAAATGGAAGACTTGTCTGATGGAGCAAAGGCAGGTAAAGGCAATAGTGATAGTCGAGACATTAGCAATTTAATTGATGATATTTTTAATTATGTAGCAATGGCATTTCACGTACCGCGTGGTTTGTTAAAAGGTGACTTAGCAGATATTGAAAAACAAACAGATAACTTTATTATGTTTGGCGTTAATCCTTTTGCTGAAATGATTGCAGATGAATTGAATCGTAAATTTTACTCTAAAAAAGAATATCTAGAGCGTACCTACTTAAAAATAGATACGACAAAAATTAGATTAACTGATTTGAGTAAGTTAGCAACAGCCATTGATAAGTTATTTGCAGTTGGGGCTTATACTATCAATGATGTGATTGCAGAATTAGGAGGAGAGCCGATTGAAGAAGAGTGGGCGAACGAGCGTTACGTTACGAAAAACTATGAAAAAGCTTCAGCGAAAGGTGGTGAAGAATAATGCCAATCCGTTTATTCAAGAATGAGAAGTATGCAAAAGAAGTAGGAGTAATTCAAAACCGTTTAGAAGCTAAAGAAAACGAATCAACTACTGAAATTGTGATTTATGGTGATATTGGTGAGTCGTGGTGGGGTGATGCTACAAGTGCTAAAGATATTGATAGGATTTTGAACACTGTCTCTACTGACCATATTACAGTTCGAATTAACAGCCCTGGTGGTTCTGCTTTTGATGGCGTGGCCATTTACAACCGTTTAGTTGATCACCCAGCAAAAGTAAAAGTAATTGTTGACGGCTGGGCTTGTAGTGCTGCCTCAATCATTGCTATGGCTGGTGACGAAATTATTATGAATTCAGGTGCAATGATGATGATACACAGAGCATCTACATTTACTTATGGCAATGCAGAAGAATTACAAAAAGACGCTGAGTTGCTAGAAAAGTTAGATAAATCTTTATTAGATATTTATATGAATAAAGTAAAAATATCTCGTGAAGAATTGAATGTGTTGCTCACGAATGAAACTTGGTTTACCGCAGAAGAAGCAGAGTTGATTGGATTAGCCACTCAAGTAGAAGAAAAAGATGAGCAAACAGCTGATCCCGAAGCATTCAAAAATAACTTGCTTGCTAGATTTCAACAAAAACCTGCTGCAAGTGCAAGTCAAAATTCAATATTGAACAAATTTAAACGCACTGATGAACAGTAGCGTTTTTTTATTTTTAAAAAATAGGAGCTGAATAAAATGCCAAAAATTAAAAACTTAGATAATACAACAATTATTCAAAACAAAGAACAACAGGCGAAAGAGTTACAAAATTTATTAGAGTCAGGAGATTCTAAAGAGTTAGCTGCAAAGATGGTAGAGCAATACGAAAATAATGCAGAGCATATTCGTAAGTTAATGGATGAAACGATTGCAGAAGCAAAGAGAGCAGATGAAGAACAGTGGGATGAATCTGTATTGGCTTCACGTGGCGTTAGAACATTAACAACTGAAGAAAAAGAATTCTACAATAAAGCTATTGAAGTTGAAAGCTTTGATGAAGTGGCTAAATTAATGCCACCCACAGTATTTGAACGTGTTTTCGAAGATCTATCAAAAGAACATCCTTTGCTATCTCGTGTAAATGTGCAAACAACAGGTGCATCTACTCAATGGGTTGTCCGTAAAGAAGGAGCGACAACAGCATTTTGGGGTGATGTCTGTGACGACATTAAAGAAATGGTTGGCAATGGCTTTGAAACTATCGAAGAAGGCATGTTCAAGTTATCTGGCTTTTTAGTGGTATGTAAGGGAATGTTTGAACTTGGGCCTGAGTGGTTAGATCGTTACATTCGAACTTTACTCGCAGAAATTATGGCTGATTCTTTGGAAGAAGCGATTATTATTGGGACAGGCAAAAAAATGCCGATTGGTATGACGAAAGATTTAAAGAAACCTATCATTGGCGGGGAGTATCAAGATAAAGAAGTAGTTGAATTAACAGACTTTACTCCAATGACTATTGGTAAAAAGATTCTTGCACCAACTACAAAAGGTGGTAAACGTAAATATACAGGTGTGACATTGATTGTTAATCCATTAGACTACGCGTCACGCTTTTTCCCATTAGGTACAAAACAAAAAGACGATGGTAGTTGGACACACGATAACTTTGCAGTTCCTGGTGTCGAGTTCATCCAAGTATCTTCTATGCCGCTCGGAAAAATGATTTCTGGTAAGCCAAAAGACTACTTTCTGGGTATTGCTACAGGAATGAAATTAGAATACACAGATGTTTTACGCATGGTTGAAGACCAACGACTATATTTAACACGACAACTTGTAAATGGTCGTCCTTTAGACAATGACTCATTCACAGTTTTCGATATCTCTAAATTAGGTGAAGTAGAACTAGATGTAAACGAAATTGATACACCATAGGAGGAATAGATATGTACATTGTAATTGAACCTTTTAAAGATAAAGATGGCACAATTTATGCACCAGGAGACGTATATGCCAATCAAGATGAAAGCCGCTTAAAAGAGTTACGTACTAAGGCTAACAAGTACAAGAAACACTATATTAAAGAAGTAAAAGAAGTTCCTGCAGATGAATTAGAATCAATTGATCTTGTAAAAGAGAATAAAAAGTAGGTGACAAGATGGATTTACTATCAATCTTGAAAAGTAAACTACGAATTACATGGGATGAGGATGACTCATCCCTTTTAGATTTAATCGAAAGTGGTAAAGCATACTTAGAGAATTTAACGAATCGAACGTTTGATTTTGAAAATGAAAAATATCCAAAGGCTTTGTTACTTGAATACTGTCGCTATGATTTTCATAACGTATTAGATCAATTCGAAAAAAACTTTGCTGGTCAATTAAAACGCTTGATTTTATATGCATCTATCGGACGGGTAGGTCAAAAAAATGAAGAAAATTAGAAAGAAATATACAGATGGTTATTTGGTCTATGGAACGATGAAAACCAAACGGTCAGCAACTAAAAAAAGAATTGGTGAGAAATTTGAAGGGATAGGAACTTTTGCATTTAGAGAAGTATCTAAACGTGAACAAGATTATCAGTTATCTGAAATACAAAGTGCGAGTTTAGACGTTAAGGTAGCAACTCCATTTCCTATCCATTTCAAAAAGCATGCAAAAGCTAATTTAAAAGTAGTTATTGATTCAATCACATTTGATGTGATTCGAGTCGATACAAGCGAACAACTACAAGAAATCTATTGGTACTTACAAGAAGTAGGTGATTTCATTGAATAGGACAAAGAAATATATGGATAAACAAGAGCATAGACTTGTATCTGTATTAAAAGAGGTATTGGATATTCCTATTTTTGCAGATGAAATAGCTGAAGATGAAGAAATAAATATGCGAAAGAATGGCTATCACTGTTTCATCACTGAGACAGGAAATTTATCAAAAGCTTCTTCCGAACAAAATCTAATACAAGATTATTTTATATATTACTTTTCTGAAAACGAGTCAGAAATAGATCAGCAAGCCATTGAAATTATTGAAGCAATTAATCGCGTACCTGGGTTTAATTTTTCTGATGCAAGAAAAGATAGGTTACAAACAAAATCTCAAGATCGATTTGTAGACCGAATTGCTTTTTATTATAAGCGGGTGATTAAACTTGAGTGTCACAAGTAATAGTCAGCTTTTTCAAGTAGAGAATCGGAGTATTGAATTACTTGAAGAGAAAATGAAGAAAATGCCGAAACACATGGAAGCTACAGTGAATAAAGTGCTACATGATAAAGGTTTGAAAGAAACAGAAGA
>JASLCF010000109.1 GCA_030146155.1 Savagea sp. | reverse complement strand
ACATGCGCATTGCTAAAGAAAGTGCAGTTGAAATGAATTTACCCACACCTGGTCTCGATTTAGCACTTTCTATGTATGAAGAATTGGCAGAACGCGGCCTAGCAGACAAAGGTACACAAGTAATTATCCAATGGTTTACTAGAGAAGATTAATGAAGAAAGTTGAAAGGATTCCTTTTCAAACGTAGGTGAATAGACTTGTTCCATTCCAAGTAAATGAGCATACGCAGAACAATAAAGAGGCACTTCTTATTCGACATCGAATAGGAAGTGCCTCTTTTCAGTGTAGCGATGAACTTAGGGATAGCATTACTCGCATCTAGCTATTTCTCAACCTTTATGTCTTTCAACATTTCAGCCACTAATTCTTTCGTCCGAGCGTGCTCAAAGAAAACCGTTTTATACTTTGCCCAGTAAATCATATATCGATCTCCTTCAATTTCAAATACCGCATCTTTCAACGCTTCCGTTATTTCAAATGATTCATCCTTACGCATACGCAAAATTTGAACCCCGTACAAATACCCTTCTGGCGTTGCATAATCAATTTTGAAGATTGGTTGTTTTTCAAATTTCTGAATATCTTTTTTAGTCTCTTGTGAAATGTAAGCGAGTGGATTGTCTTCTACATAGCTCTCTGGATTCGGCATAAGATAAGTCTCCCCGTCCATCGCCGTCACTTTCACTTCATTCACTTCTTCAAAATGATCTAAAATACGTAATAAATTTTTAGGATATTGTTCTAAAAAATAGGTATACGTAAACACCACTACTGTAGCGACAACGAGTGTCAATGTAATGAGTTTATTACGTTTACTCCATTTCTTTGCACGATTGGTTTTATCACTCATTGCTTTCCCCACTTTCTCCACGACTATTCAAAGTGTAGCACGACTTGAATTCGACTTTCAACAAGCATTTCACCTTGCCCAAACTGATCGAACAATCCGATGTCCCTTAAGCATAATGTAAGAAGAGTAGCTCTATGTTACAAACGTGTGCATTACTAGAAGTAATAAATAAATTACTCCACGACAATCTTTAAGCGGATAATAAAAAGTATCGGAATCAACGCATGGTTTGAACACCACTTCATTACGATACTTCTCTATTGTTTCTTATTTGTTATCATTCGTCTTGTTCTGCATCTGTTTTGGTTATTTCATATGAATTTGATCTTCGTTTCCATCAAATGCCTCCTGAGCTAGAAATAAAAAGTCCCACCAGGGTACGCATTGTTAAGAGGCACGGTGGGTTCTGTTACTTTTACAGTATCCTGTATCTTTAATTTTGTCTATACAAATGTTGAATGACTTCATCTAATTTCATCACTAAAAGAGCTCCCTAATGGGGATTGCTAGTAGTGATGATAATAAAGCATGTGGAATGACGGACTTTGAGCGGTTGAAAAACATAAATACCATTAAAAATAATACGAATACACGTTCCCTTTTTTATAGGTTATTCTACTCAGATATGATAAAATAAATATGTAGCTAAAAGTTATACGGGTGGTAGTTGTCACATTGAATCCTTTTCTTGTTTTTTTCAAGGAAAGGAGGTGAACAACTATGGAGACTTTCTTTGAGTTGAGTAAAGAAGTGTTGAAAGGAATTGTGCGTGCTATGAGTGCGCATCTATTTCGGAAAACCTTTTTAGACAAAGAGAAAACCACCCGACGCCGTGACAAGCAGGGTGGTTCTAATAAAAAGTAATATTTTGTGACAACCACCGCCTGTACGGCTGAGGCTGCAAGAGGGAGGATGACAGTCCTTCCTCTTTCCTTATCTATATCTATTTTAACGTAAAAACATGCATAAATCAATGGGTTTTACTTTATTGGTTTTAACTATTCTCTTAATTCATCACTAAGGCAACTCCCCAATGGGGATTGCTAGTAGTGATGGAAATAAAATAACAGAATGACGGGTTTTGAGCGGATAAGAAAAAAAGGAAGGTAATAAATGGTGTCCAGTCACCATTTATTACCTTCCTTTTTTATTTTCATTAATATACTTTGCCACTCATTAGGAAATCCGATATGTGATAGGTTAATATCATCAATATACTCTTCTATTAGTCCATTTAAACCAATGATAAAATTTGTTCTGTCACTTCGTTGTAGAAAATGCATTAAAATAAATACGATTGAAAAAACGGCACTGTTATCAATTTTCTCTGTTTTAAAGTCAGTAAAGGATGGCTTAATAATTAAGTCTTTCCCGTATAATCTACCGTAATGCGCACAAATATTTCTTACATGAGACAAAGTATGTAACCAACTTGCTACTGTTTCTGGGGGAATCTTCAAGTGTTCGATGATTTTTATTTTTGTTTCTCTTAATAAGTTGCGATATAGTCGTGATAAATCACCAAAGGAAGTGACTTCAATTGCTACCCAAAATGGAAACAAGCCATCATATTTATGTTTATGATGGATGACGAACAATTCCTTACTCGATTTCTGAATACCATCTTCTAATGTATTCAAAAACCTATTATGATGATAAGAGTTCTTAAAGTTTTCTGCATTTTTATAACCCAAAGCCCCAAAATCATGCACGTGAAAATAAGCTATTTTTGTACGGAATTCAACTTCAACAATCTCTAAATAATATAAAAATAATTCCCTTAGTCTTTTGTCAAAATCATAGATTCTCTTTATTTGTCTGAATGTGACACCATCATTATATAAATCTTTATCTTTATCCTTTAATGTGAGTCCATATGCCGATAGCCTATAATAATTTATTTTACTCAACGTATTTAGAGCGAATTCTTCATTTTCGATGATTACATTTTTGTCCTTTAAAATATTCAATTGCTCTTGAAAAGTCTTAGGTTCTTTCAAATGAATATTAGACATCGATATAACCACCTTTATAAAAAAATGACCCACCCTGGTTCGCATTGTGAAGAGGCGTGGTGAGTTCTATTATTAATAATAATATGCATTATTTTC
>JASLCF010000092.1 GCA_030146155.1 Savagea sp. | reverse complement strand
CCTATAAAAAGGACTCATCAAAAAATCAGTAACACTGACTTCTTAACGAGTCCACTAGCCTACCTCTATTCATTGACTACAATTCTTCACCAACGTTAGTTGACAAAGCACCTAGAAATCCTCAAAACGCATGAAATAAAAGGTCAAAACCTTAATTTCATGCGTTTTCTATTTTAGTAAATTTTTTCTATTACATTTTGACTGATGTCACAACGTTCTTGTGATTATGCTTGACGTAAAGGTTGTGTCATCAATGCTATTTCTGCTGTACGTTTACCTTGTGCTTTAGCAGCGCCTGCTACATCTTCAACGATTTCGCCTTCTTGATTAATTGTAGCTGATGTTCCATAAGGATTACCACCCGCCGCATAAGCAGATGGATCAATGAAGCCTGGTGCTGTAACAATTGCGCCCCAGTGATACATTGTTGTATAGATAGAATGCACAGTAACTTCTTGTCCACCATTCGCATTACCTGCTGAACTCATCGCACTCACTACTTTATTCGCTAACTTTCCTTGGAACCATAAGCCGCCTGTCGTGTCGATAAAGCTCTGGAATTGACTTGCCGGATTTCCGAAACGAGTTGGAATACTAAAGATAATCGCATCTGCCCACTCCAAATCTGCAAGTGTAACAGTAGGTACATCCTTTGTCGCATCTGCATGAGCACGCCATGCTGGATTCGAATCCACTGCCGCTTCTGGAGCTGTCTCAGGCAATTTGAATACTTTTACTTCATTCGCTCCTGCTTCGCGAGCTCCTTCTGCTGCCCAGTTTGCCATTTTATAGTTTGTTCCTGTTGAACTGTAATAAATTACTGCTACATTCGTCATTGTTTATTGTTCTCCTTTTAGTTGAGAAGCTACCCATTTAGAGGCTGCTTCTACTTCTGTATTTGTTAATGTGTGACCATTGTTCTCAAAATGAGGGTGAACCTCAGCTCCCGCTTCTTTCAAAAGCTGAATTAAATCTTCTGATTCTTGAATAGAACAAAGTGGATCGTTTATTCCTGCACCTATAAAAATAGGCATCTCATTTAAATCTGGAACTACTTTTCCACGCTGTGGAACCATTGGATGATGTAAAATTGCTCCTCTTACTACGTCGCCATATTCAAACAACAAGTTTGCTGCAATATTTGCCCCATTTGAATAACCTACCAACACTACATCTTCCACAGAAAACTGATATTGCTTAGCGGCTTCTTGTATAAATACATAGAGGCGTTCTGTGCGTAATTTTAAATCCTCTAAGTCAAATACACCTTCAGCAATTCGTTTAAAAAAGCGAGACATTCCATTTTCTTGCACTTCTCCACGCACAGTTAAAATGGATGCTTGAGCATCTAGTTGTTTGGCTAAAGGAATCAAGTCATGTTCTGTACCACCTGTACCATGTAATAAGAGATAAACAGGACGATGTGCTTGTCCTTTAAAAAAATGATGAATCATGCATAATGTCCTCCTTTAGGTTGATGTAATTGTGGTAATGTTTGTTCAATTTGGTTTCTGTTGCTATTTAAGAATAATGGCAACTGGAGGTCTAGCCCCAATTGTGACTCATTTTCATCAACGAAAAAACCTGGTCCATCTGTTGCTAACTCAATCAAATGTCCACCTGGTTCTCTGAAATAAGTGGATTCAAAATATGTTCTGTCTTTGATAGACGTTAGTTTAGGTGTGAATGAAGAAAGAGTAGTACGCATTTGATTTTGTTGTTCAATAGATGATGTCCTGAAAGCGATATGGTGAACAGAGCCTATCCCATAGACACCTCTTCCCTTCTTGCTGGATTTGATCTCTACCCCTTGTTCTGGGTTTTGTTTTAATTGCAACAAAGTATGAACTCCCTCTTGTGCCCCTATTTGGTAACCAAAGGCAGACGTCAATAGCTGAATTGTTCTTTTGTAATCACTTGATAAAAGAGTAGCACCAGCAATGGAATGAATAGCTGTCGAAGGTTTCAAATCATCTACCGACCAGGTGTTAGCCTGATTTACGGAGCGCTCTACTAACCGAATAGAAAGTCCATGATTATCTTGAAAAACCAATCCCTCTTCTTGATAACTCATCTGATAAGTAACAGCTATCCCATGACTTTTCAGTCGATTTTCCCAATAGGTAAAACTTCCTTTAGGGATCGCTAGCCAAATCATTGAAATTTGTCCATCACCTAGAACACCTTGCCGTTGATCTTCTCGATTAAAAAAAGTAAGTAATGTTCCTGGCTTAGCGTCGGCATTCCCAAAATAAAGATGATAGGCTTTTGGGTCATCAAAATTCACTGTTTGTTTCACTAATCGTAAACCCAGCACTTCGTTATAAAAATATAAAGTTTCATTTGGGTTTCCTGCGATTGCCGTCAAATGATGAATACCGTAGTTGCTCATTCTTCTCACCTCACCTTATCTTGAATTCGAGATATATCATAACAAGGATTTTTCGCAAAGTCAAAAACATTGTTTCATTTTTTGTAGTTTGTGCTATAGTGAAAGTATAATTTCATAAAAATCCACTAGGGGCGCCTTTTTTGGCTGAGATTGTACCCTTTGAACCTGATATAGATGATGCTAGCGTAGGAAAGTGGGAATGTAGATGCTTTTTTTGGCGTCTTTTCTTTCTCACTCCACGATGCATATCGGTGGAGTTTTTTTATTGAGGAGGAATCATTATGTATTTTCAATCAGCTATTCAATCCCGTAGACCTGTTATTCATGCTTTGATGAATCACGTCGCTTCACCTTTTGTTGCCAATGGATTACTCGCTATCGGGGCATTACCAGTCATGGCTGAACACCCGACTGAAATGAAAGAAGTGACAAGGAAAGCGGATGGACTCGTCATTAATACGGGCACACCTTCTAACGATAAATGGCAAGCTTCCTTATTCGCTGGAAAAGAAGCAAATCAAATAGACATCCCTATTGTCATAGATCCTGTAGGTGTAGGACTAAGCGGTTTTAGATTAGAACACATTACACAGTTACTAGAGAAAGTTCAGCCTACTGTCATTAAAGCGAATCACAGTGAATTACTCTCACTCGCTCAACTGGATACCTCTATGCATTGTGTAGATGCAACAAAAACGTTACCTATTGAAACCCTTGCTAAACAATTAGCCTTACATTATCAAACCATTATTGTTGCTACAGGGGAAACCGACTTTATCACAGATGGCATTCAGCAAACCTCTATTCATGGTGGAAGTCAATGGATGTCTAGAATGACGGGAACGGGCTGTTTATTAGGAGGAGTCATCGCTGCGTACTTAGCTGTCACAGACGATAAGCAAGACTACTTTACGGCGGTTGAGGCTGCCATTTACGATTATAAATATGCTGCACAAACTGCTGAACAAAAATGCAACCATTTTGGTTTTTTTAAGGCTGAATGGATGAATCAACTCGCTCAAGGAGGAAAATAACATGACAACAATTACTTTAACCATTGCAGGATCGGATAGCGGAGGAGGGGCAGGAATTCAAGCAGATTTAAAAACCTTCCAAGAACTTGATACATTTGGAACAAGTGTTATTACTGCAATCACGGCACAAAATACAACTGGCGTACATGGGGTAGAAGCTGTATCTCTCGAAATGATTGACGCCCAAATGGAGGCCGTTTGCAAAGATTTACGTCCTCATAGTTTAAAAACAGGGATGTTATTTTCTGACGAAATTATTGCACTTGTCTCTCAAAAAATTACGGACTATCAACTTACAAATGTTGTAGTAGATCCCGTCATGATAGCAAAAGGAGGGGCTTCACTTTTACAAGAGCAAGCGATACAAGCGATGAAAGAACAATTACTCCCTTTAGCTACAATCGTCACACCCAATCTCCCTGAAGCAGAAGTATTAGCAGAGATGACTATTTCTTCAGAAGAAGATATTCATCTTGCAGCCCAAAAGATAGCCGCTCTTGGACCTGCCTATACGGTAATTAAAGGAGGACATCATACTGACCCGGACTTTGCCACTGACTATATCTTTCAACAAAACCAGTTGCTATTCACAGTCCAAAGTAGACGTGTTCCTACTCAAAACACACATGGCACAGGTTGCACATTCTCAGCTGCTATTGCAGCAGGACTGGCAAAAAAGCTCTCCATTAAAGATGCAATTATTCAAGCAAAAGCCTTTATTCAGGCAGCGATTGAAAATGATTTATTGCTTGGAGCTGGTCATGGTCCGACCAATCACCATGCATTTAAAAAGCACGAGGAACTCTATTTAAAGCAGGTGCGTGTAGAATGAAAGAACATCTCTCCCTTTACTTCATTATGGGATCAACAAATACTCTAGCACGTGACCCGCTCTCTGTATTAGATGAGGCGCTCGAAGCTGGTATTACACTCTTTCAATTGCGAGAAAAAGGCGAAGGTGCTTTAACCGGAGTAGCAAAAGAAGAGTTTGCAAAAGCATGTCTCCAAAAATGTAGAGAGGCTCATATTCCTTTTATTATGAATGATGAGATTGCATTAGCTCAAAAAATAGGCGCTGATGGTGTACACATCGGACAAGAAGATATCTCTCTCCCAAAAGCAAGAGCTCTACTTGGAAATCAGATGTGGATTGGAGTCTCTGCACACAATCCTGAAGAAGCTTTAATTGCTCAAAAAAATGGTGCTGATTATATTGGAATGGGACCTATTTTTGAAACGTCTACAAAAAAAGATACCCGACCCGTATCTGGTGATGAGCAATTAATTGCAACGCGAAAGTTACTACCGAACTTTCCAATCGTCGCTATTGGTGGAATCAACCATGACAACCTTCACATTCCTTTATTAGCAGGAGCAGATGGAGTCGCTATTATCTCTGCAATTTCAAAAGCTGAACAACCCTATCAAGCAACCATACATTTAAAACAAAAGATTCAGGAGGTGAAGCAACATGGGTAATCAGAAAAAAGTGAAACAAATGATTTATATTGCTCTCTTTTCAGCACTAGCAGTTGTCGGCTCTACCTTTATTTCGTTCCCCCTAGGTGTTGCTAGAGCTTATCCTATTCAACATGCCATCAATGTGATTGCAGTTGTTTATTTTGGTACCGGTCCAGCCGTATTAATTGCTTTCCTCGCAGCTCTATTACGAGTTGTATTAGGAACAGGATCTTTACTCGCTTTTCCTGGCGGGATGATTGGTGCACTGCTCGCTGGTATTCTCTACAAACTTTTCAACCGTTACCGCTATGCTTTCTTAGGAGAAGTGATTGGAACAGGAGGAATCGCATCTTTATTTGCTGTTCCTTACGCTAAAATTTTGATGGGAACTTCATTTGGTGCTTTCTTCTTTGTGCCTGGTTTCTTTTTCTCAAGTTTAATCGGAGCAACACTCGCTCTACTCGTCATCCAACAACTTGAAAAAACCAGAGCAGCAGCATCTTTGAAAACTTTATTTGCATCACCCATTCATAGAAAGGATCGACTAACTGAATGAGAATTTCGACTAAAAGGCTGACCATTCGACCACTAGAAATAGAGGATCAACCTCATTTATTTCAGTATATGTCTAACGAACGGGTGATGAAATATATACCTGAAGGGACTTATACAAGAGAGGGCATTTTACAATTTATTCTTGAAAATCAAGGGGAACAGATGAAACATTTCGCTGTGCTTGAAAAGCAAACTAAACAACTGATTGGACATTTAGCCTTTCATCCCTATTTCGGAAAACACACTTACGAAATTGGCTGGGTGTTTCATCCTACATTTCACAGACAAGGTTATGCCACTGAAGCTGCTCAGGCAATGATTGCTTATGGGTTTGAAGAATTAAACATACACCGAATTATCGCTACGTGTCAGCCTGAAAATACTGCTTCCTATCGTGTAATGGAAAACATAGGAATGAGAAAAGAAGGTCATTTTTTACAATGTATCCCGGCAGGCAATCAGTGGTGGGATGAATACTACTATGCGATTCTGCAAGAAGAATACCGAGCGAACCAACGTACTTTAATTGAATAGCCGCCGTACAAAAAGAGCTCCTCTCTAATTGAAAGGAGCTCTTTTGGCTATGAATGAATATAAGTTTGTATCAACCACTTTGCATAATCAAATTTATAGGTGCCTTTTGTTTCCCCTACGCCGTCATAATTTAACAATAAAACCGCATAGAGATTGCCGTCGTGATTGAGCGTTGCGAGAAGTGTATTGCCAGACTCTGGTGTAAAACCTGTTTTGAAGCCATTTACCTCTGGATGGTAATGACTCATCCCTTTTAATAAATGATTGGTTGCATAGACTTTTTGACCTGTGCTCATTGTATACACGGGAAGTTGTGTCATCTCTACGACGTCTGGATAGTCACGGAGAATTGCCTGTATAGTGATTGCTAATTCTCTTGTGGTTGACTGATTATACTCTTCTCCTACAGTAAGGCCAAGGATATTATCCAGCGTTGTTTTTTCTAATCCTAATGTCTCTATTTTTTGATTAATTTTTTGTAACATATGTTCTTCTGAACCACTTGTAGCATAAGCAAGTGCAAGTGTCGCATCGTTTCCAGACTGAATCATCATTGCATACAGCAAATCTTTTATCGTATAAGTCTGTCCAACTTCGATACCTGAACGCATTAATCCACTTATTGAGGCATACTTATCAAAGTAATGAGCAGGCACAGTATATCGATCATGATAAGACATATGCCCTGCACGAATTTCATCCAACACAACGACTAAGCTAAATATCTTTGAAATACTTGCAATGCCTAAAGGCTGATCGATATTTCCACCGTAAATCAGTTCAGAAGTGGCTAAATTGACAACTAATTCACTTTGAGTAGGTTGTAGATCTACTGCTTCTTGTTCTAAACTTCCAGTGGCTATTTCTTTTACTATTGGCACAGGATCTAAAGCGGGCGACTGTGATTCCTCTGCTACTTCATCCTTTTGAATTGTTAATTCTGCATTGACTTTACTTTTATATTGTTGACTATAAAAATAAGCTCCTACTAACAATAAACAGTTAAAAACAATTGCAATGGTTAACCATTTTTTCATTTTTTAATAAAACCTTTCCTTGCATATTTTGCATTCTTATCTTAACACGAAATAGCAAGGCTGCCCACCGATCATCTCAACCCTTGTAACAAAGATTCTGTTAAAACAAACTTACTATTTTTATTTTTTGGGTCTCCTTCGCTCGCATTTAAAACTACCGTCACAAAGCGTTTGCCATTTCTCTCTCCTGTTGTAATCAAACAATGCCCTGCATCCTCGGTAAATCCTGTTTTAAAACCATCTACCCCTTCTAATTGATGGGGCATCCCTTTTAATAAATGATTAGTAGACCAATACGTCATATCGTGAATAGCAGTTGTTTTTGGCATTGAAGTCATCGTGAGCACTTCTGGATATTTTTCAATGAATAAAGAAGTCAGTGTCGCTAAATCTCTTGCTGAACTTACATTATATTGTCCATCTACGGTTAGGCCTGTCGCATTGACGAATTGTGTTTGACTTAAGCCTAACGCTTTTGCTTTTGCATTCATTTTTGCTACAAATTGTTCTTCATCATTCGCTAAAGCATATGCAATAGCTACCGTTGCATCATTGGCAGATGGAATCAACATCGCTTCTGTCAATTGACGAATCGTATAGGATTGACCGACTTCTAAATGAACAGTGGCTAACCCACTAAGATGCGAATATCTCTTCATAAAATCTATAGGAATTGTAACTTCGGATTGGAAATTTAAATCCGTTTCTTCTAACGCTTCGAATAAGAGATAACCTACCATCACCTTCGATAAACTAGCTATTGGTAACGGTTGTTGTCCCTGTTGTTCCTTGATGACTTCCCCTTGTTGTTGTACCCATATTGCTGACTCTTTTGTGGGTTGTCCTCCATTTGAGGACACTTTAGACGTTATGAACAGTAAAATACCTATCACAGCAACTACGAGTAGTAATTGTCCTTTTCGTTTCATCAAAAATCACCTCTCTTTTTAGTATGAGAGGTGATTCTTATCTTTCAGCTATTCTTTTTCTGAAGAATTTCTTAATATGACTAGCGAAACCAACCTTTTTCTTTAAACCTCGCAATCGCTTCAATACGATTTCCTACATCTAGTTTTTCAAAAATCGTAGAAATATAATTACGCACAGTCCCAGGGGCTAGGTAAAGCTCCCCAGCAATTTCTTTTGTCGTCTTTCCCTCAGCAACAAGCCGTAATACTTCACTTTCTCTTTCTGTCAAAGGATTTTCTACGACTTCATCATAAGCAATGTCAACCAATTCAGGAGCGTACACTCTCTTACCTTCCATAATCATGCGTATGGCATCTACTAACTCTTCAATTGGACTATCTTTTAACAAATAGCCTTTCACACCTGCTTTCCTCGCTCTTTCAAAATAACCCGCACGTGCAAAAGTAGTTAAAATAATAACCTTACAATCCGATTCTCCTAAAGATTCTGCTGCATCTAAACCTGTCATAACAGGCATTTCAATATCCATAATACAAACATCCGGTTGATATTCTTTGACAAATTGAACAGCTTCTTCACCGTTCTTAGCCATCCCAACAACTTCCATATCTTCTTCCATACTCAAGAGTGAACCAAGTGCCCCCAACATTAAACCTTGATCTTCCGCAATAACAATTTTAATCATCGTGATCCTCCTCCACCTGATGTGTAATAACATTAGGGACTGTAATCACTAATTGCGTCCCTCGTTCGTTCTTAATTTTAATCGAGCCATTCACGAACTCTAAACGTTCTTTCATCCCTCGAATACCGGTGCCATACTCAACATCGTCCGGAATCCCTTTTCCGTCGTCCTCAATAATAGCTACTAACTCATTCGGTCGTTGAATAAAAGTGATTTGACACAATGTTGCTTCACTATGTTTGACTACATTATTGACCGCTTCTTTTAAACACATACTCAGTACATTTTCGACGATTGTAGGTAATTTTTTAATGACTGCATCACCTTTAATCTGACATTCCATTTCAGCTGCAGCCAAGATTTGTTTGACCCTTGGTAATTCCTCATTGAGAGTAACAGCTCTCATACCAGCGACTAGTTCCCTTACTTCTTTCAAGGCAGTCCTTGCTGTATCACGAATATCTTTAATCTCTTTTTGAGCCATCTTTGGATCTTTTAAAACTAGCCGATAAGACAAATCACTCTTCAGTCCAATTAAGGATAATTTTTGCCCTAGCGTATCATGCAAATCGCGAGCAATCCGTTCCCTTTCTGCAATGATATGTAAAGCAGAAATTTGTTCTTTCGCTGATTCCAACTGTACTTCTAGATTCTCTTGCTTATTCCGATTGTATAAATTAAAAGGTAACAGAATTGCCCCAATGATCGTTAAAATAAGATAGGGAATTTGAGGTAAAAATAAAGACAAATCAATAAAGAATCCTGCAACTACCGCGACTATTGTGAAGCCAAGATGTAATCCATACATGATATAAAAGCCTACTGGCTGTCTAATATTGCCAATGAAAAAGGCAATAAAAATGGCGAGATACACATAACCAAACATAAAAGTCATGGCGAGATGAATAACCATTTCAAAACTGACCCACATATAGACAAAGCCGGGTCTTGCTCTTGTTGAGAAAAAATGAAAAATGAAAAACAACAAAAGACCTATAACCCCAATGATAATCTCGAGAGATGAGGATGATCTAAAAATAAAATAAAAAGGTAAAATACAAAAAATAACCCAAAAGTAAATACTCATCCAAGGATTTTTAGGAAATATATGAAACCATGTCGATTCTGTCATCTACTCTCCTCCTTTTTTTAGTGTAGCACGAAAGTAGAAGTTCAATGAAATCAGAAGAAAAATCGCCCATGATGAAGCGTTGTTTTCCACAGAAACAACTACAACAAGCATTGACGATTTTTTTATAGATTATTTAACAACTTCTCTACGTTTCAAAGGTAGGTCAATCGACTTTTTAGGTTGCTTTAATCGTTGATGCATCTCTTTAAATGTGATGAAACGATAGTTCTCTTGATCATATACTTTATATTTTAAAGAAGCGAGACTCGACTTCAATGTGATAGTAGTTGCATACTGCAATGGTTCAACTTCTTCATGCGCTTGTTCTAAATTGTAGTTAGGAACTCGCGGTGATAAATGATGCACATGGTGAAAACCAATGTTACCCGTCACCCACTGAAGAATTTTAGGTAGTTGATAATAAGAACTACCTTCGACTGCTGCCTTTACGTAATTCCAGTCATCTTGCTCTTCAAAATAAGAATCTTCGAATGTATGTTGGATAAAGAATAACCAAATGCCTAACATCGCTGCCACAAACATGATAGTTCCTTGAATAGCAAAAAATGTCTGCCAACCTAACCATAAACTCATCAAACCATATACTACAATAATTAATGTATTCGTTAAATAAGTGTTCAATCTTTCTTTAGTACGAACTCCTTTTCGGTTAAAGCGGTTAGACACTAGCACCAAGTAAAGAGGCCCTAAGCCAAACATTACTAAAGGATTTCGATACAAACGATAACCTAAACGCTGCATTTTTGTTGCTTCTTCGTATTCTTTTACTGTCATTACCCAAATGTCACCCACTCCACGCTTATCCAAGTTAGAGCTTGTTGCGTGGTGCATCGCATGTTCACGTTTCCATTGTTCATACGGGAATAGCGTTAATACACCCGTGATTGTTCCAACAATATCATTGGCTTTCTTGTTTTTAAAGAATGAACCATGTGTACAATCATGAAAAATGATAAACGTACGAACGACAAATCCTGAAGCAATCATCGCTACGGGTATCATTAACCACGGCGAAATTTGAAATGCATAATAAGCAAGTACCCAAAAAATAAAAAAGGGTGGAATGGTATTGATCAATTGTACGATACTTTTTCGACGATCAGATTTTGCATAAGGGGCTACGGATTTATGCAATTCTTTTGTTTTTTCTTTACTCATCATCACTCATCCTTTTCGTTGATTCGATTAACTTAATCATAGGGAATTCAGAGGATGAGTGTAAGACATAGTTGTCATAACTATTAAATGACACATGTCATAATTATATCATTTAACATTTGAAACAATTAGGCATATACTAGAGATAGAATTCGGAATATAAAGGAGATTTTAAACAATGACGATTTATGACAAACGTTTAGCTACGCTTAAAAGCTATATGGAGGAAAACAATATTCAAACGGCAATGATTCACGACCCAGAGAACGTTTTTTACTATACTGGATTTTTATCTAATCCACATGAACGTTTCATGGGATTCTTCATCGACTTAGCGAAAGATCAAACAAAATTCTTTGTTCCTGCTCTTGATCGTGACGCAGCAGAAGAAGCAACTGGCTTACAAGGTATTGTTCCTATTTCTGATGAGCAACTTCCATTTGAAGTTGTGAAAGAACATTTACCACATGTATCGGGTACATTAGGCTTAGAAGATCGTTCGATCAACTACGAACGTATCAAGTTATTACAGAATACATTCCCTAACATCGAATTAGCGAACATTCAACCGTTCATTAATGATGAAAGAAAACAAAAATCACCTGAAGAAATTGTGTTATTAAAAGAAGCACTTCGTATTATTGAAGAAGTATATGCTGAAGGTGTTAAACAAATTAAAGTAGGAATGACAGAGTCAGAAGTCGTTGGCTTACTTGAAACATTAATGAGAAAATTTGGAGCAGATGGCCCTTCATTCTCTACAATCGTATTAGCTGGTGAGAAATCTGCTCTTCCACACGGATCACCTGGTGAGCGTGTATTAGCGGAAGGTGATTTCCTTCTCATCGATTTCGGTGTAATCAAAGATGGCTACTGTTCAGATATCACACGTACTTTTGTAATGGGCGAAGCAACTGAGCGACAACAAGAAATCTATGACATTGTCAAGCGCTCAAATGAGGCAGGCATTGCTGCAGTTAAAGGTGGCGAACCTTTGAAGAACTTTGATATTGCTGCACGTAAAGTAATCGACGATGCAGGTTATGGTGAATATTTCAATAATCGTGTAGGCCATGGCTTAGGAATTGGTCTTCATGAAGAGCCTTCTGTTCATATGAAAAATGAAGAGATTGCTAAACCGGGTTACGTCTTCACAATCGAACCAGGAATTTACATCCAAGGCTGGGGCGGTGTTAGAATCGAAGACACTGTTTATATCGATGAAAATGGTGAGTGTGTCGTCCTTTCTTCTTATCCAAAAGAACTTGCTTCAATCAATAACTAACAGATAAAATAAAAGTAGCTGATTTTCAATCAGCTACTTTTTATCCTATAAGGAGTGATAGCAATGAAATTGGAACAGACACAAACGATGCAATTACATATGACGGTACAATTACGCCAAGCAATCGATATGCTCCAATATTCAATTGCAGATATCCATGAACTGATTGAAAAAGAGATTGAAGAACACCCTCTAATCGAATATGAAGCTTATGATTTTTCTAAAAAAAATAGAAAGACAAATAAGACAACTGAGCCTACCATTGAGCGATTTTCTAAAGATGAAGAATTAACCTATGATGATTTAGTGAGACAGGCTCATTTAGAGTTTCAAAATACTGATCTATCCCTCGTACTATCCGTCTTGCCTTACTTGAAATCAAATGGCTATTTAGAAGATGAAATACCTCTCACACCTGATATCGTCAATCAAGCCATTCCTCTACTCCAACAAATTGGACCAGCAGGAATCGGAGCGAGGTCAGCTAAAGAGTGTTTACGACTCCAAGCGATTCATAAAGGACTCTCTTCCCTTACGATTCATTGCATTGACAATTATTTGGAAGCGCTTGCTCGAGGGGATTTTAAAGGGATTGCAGAAGAATTACAAGTAGACCTTCCTAAAGTGAGACAGGCGATGGATGAAATTCGTACACTTCACCCCTATCCCTGTCATATTGATCATGAAAATGATTCACAGACAATTGTTCCTGATATAACAATCAAAGTGAATCATGGGGAAATACAATTTTCTTTACATCCGATGTATACACCTAAACTGTCTTTTATTTCGCCTGTCATTCCTAAAAAAGATGCCGAAAGTAAAGCGTTTTTAGAACATCAGAAAGAGAGATTCCATTGGCTACAAAACAGTTTAATGAAAAGAAAAGAGACGCTCACTCTTTTTGTTGAAACGATAACTAAGCTACAGTATGCCTTTTTTGCTTATGGGAAAAACGCTTTACAACCGATGACGATGAAGCAAATTGCCGAACAGATGGAGATGCATGAATCTACAGTCAGCAGAATTACTACGAATAAGTTCATCGCTACACCACATGGGACTTTTCCATTGAAAGAATTATTTCAACCTGAAATTAAAAGCGATTGCGGACAATCTCTTTCTCGAGTATCTGTGCAAGCAACTATTGAACAACTCATCGCACATGAAGATCCAAAAAAGCCGTTATCTGACCAAAAAATTGCCACTACTCTTCAAGAAAATTATGGCATTCAGATTGCTAGAAGAACGGTACATAAATACCGAGAACTTCTCTTGATTCCTACTGCTAGCAGAAGGAGAGTCTAAACACAATAAAACGCTTGTCATCCCTCTTTTGATGACAAGCGTTTTATTGTTAAGCGTATAATTCGATAGCTTTTCTAACTTCTTTTTCTTTAATTAAATAATGGGTAGCTTGCCACACAGCTCGCCCTTTACTTAAAATTAGAACCTGTGGCGATTCATGCCGAACACCTAAATCCTTTTCAATTTGACTACTAATCAATGGATCAGTCTGAACAATCACTAAATGAACGGGAACATCACTTTTTTTCATGAATTTCGACATTTGCTTATGTGCAGGTGGACTAACTACACAAGTGGCACTAAATTTAAAGACAATTTGAGGAGACTGCTTAGACTGTTCTATAATTTCTTCCCAAGCTTCTATTGTTTTAATTTGCTTCATAATCTCAGACAACTTTCTTCCGCCTCTTTCTTCTGTATACTCCCACCAGTATATCAAGTTACGTACAATTTGTTGAATCTTCTGTTTCGCCTACAGGTTCAGCCGGATGCCAACGATAAACAAGCACTAACATGATAAATAATATACCGATTATCAATCCGACAGACGCACCTTGTAAATAGAAACTTCCGAACACAATGGACATAAAACCAATGAATCCCGAAATCGTCGCTGACTGCCTCATCAATAAGCCTAATAAAGCAATGCTTACAAAGAGAAGCAGTAATCGCCAGTCAAACCAGGCAATTCCCCCCAAGAAAGTAGCGACTGCTTCTCCTCCTCTTTTGAGATGGTAAAATGGAAAAATATGACCTAGCATTGTTATTCCTAATGCAATTACAATCACTTCATCTGGATAAATAAACCACTTGCCAATAGCAACAATCAAAGCGCCTTTTCCTGCATCTCCTAAAAATGTACCTATAAAAGCGAGTTGTCCATACACACGACCCATGTTTCGGCTGCCTGGGTTGCCACTTCCCTTTCTTAATATCTGACCATCATAGAAAAGACGACTGATCAGTAACGCAAAGAGTACACCCCCTAATAAATAACTCATTACAAAATAAAGAACAATTCCCAAAGTACTCCACACTCCCTTTTATATTTGATAGGATGTAAAGATAGTTTCATTCGAAAGGAGACTCTTCATGTCTTATCAACAAAAAAAATATTTATTTTCTGCAATACCTCTTTTAATACTTTATAGTCTATTAGCTTTTTTTGTCCATCAACGCCCAGGTTCTACATTTGACCTCTCTATGATTCATTTCATCCAAGGACTTGAAACGCCTACGTTGACTAAAATAATGCGTGCATTCACCTTTTTAGGTGATGTTAAAACAATGATTGTATTTGCCACTCTTTTAGCTATTTTTCTTTTTATCCGCAACCAAAAATCCGCTTTAGTCGCTTTTGTTATTACGATGTTTGGCAATACTTTGCTTAATTATAGCATGAAGCAATGGATGCAGAGAGAAAGACCGACCATCCATCGTCTAGTTGAAATTGGAGGATTTAGCTTTCCAAGTGGACATTCAATGATGGCTACTACCTTCTTTTTATTTGGAACATTTCTGCTACAGAAATCTTATCCCACATTGACTAAAAAGTTAGTGTATACAATCGCTTTATTCCTTATTTTTGCAGTAGGACTTAGTCGAATTTATTTAGGGGCTCATTTTCCAACAGATGTCATTGCTGGATTCTCTTTAAGTGGTGCTTTCTTTTTCATCTTAATGATATTCCTTACCGACAAAGATTCGCATTCTTAGAACTTCCTTGTTAAAATGAAAGCAAATGAGACAAAAGGGGATGTTCACATGAGAGAGTTACACTGTTCATCAAATATCATTTATTCTTTTCATCAAGAAAATGAACCTAAAATGACTGTAAATAGTGGAGAAACTATTGTCATAGAAACCTATGACTGTTTTGAAAATCAGATTCAGTCACCTACTGACACGATTGACGCATTAGATTGGGAGAGAATAAACCCCGCCACTGGACCTATTTATATCAATGAGGCAGAGGCTGGCGATATTTTGAAAGTCACTATTCACAAAATTGAAGTAGGGGAACGAGGCGTATTAGTGACAGGACCAAATGTGGGTATGCTTGGTGATGAACTGACTGAAATGGCCTTAAAAATGGTAGACATTCGAGAGGATCAAGTGATTTTTAATGATGAGTTAGCCTTTCCGTTAACTAAAATGATTGGGGTAATCGGTGTTGCACCAGAAGGCAAACCAGTCCCTTGTGGTACACCTGATCGTCATGGTGGTAACATGGACACATGTTTAATAAAAGAAGGAGCTACACTTTATCTCCCGGTGTTTGTAAAGGGCGCTCTATTTGCCTTAGGTGATTTTCATGCAGCAATGGGTGATGGTGAAATCGGTGGTTCTGGTGTTGAAGTCGCAGGAAAAGCAACTGTCACACTCGAAGTGATAAAAGGCTCAACCATTGAGCACCCGATGTTAGAGAATGAGGAGCATTTAGCTTTCATCGTTTCTGCTGCTACAATGGACGAAGCAATTCAACTTGCGACTAAAAAAGCTGTTCATTTTTTAGTACGTAACAGCACACTTACTTTAGCAGAATCAACAATGTTATTGAGTGCCGTAGGACAAGCACAAATTAGTCAGGTCGTCGATCCGCTCTTAACGGCCCGTTTCCTTATTCCAAAATCAATTCTTCAATCTTTACAGATTAACATTTTCTCATAAATGAGTTGAATTTTCATAACCCGATAGGTATAATAGAGAGACTTTTATTTGGAAGGAAAAGGAGTTTTTAATATGTGGAATGATTTCAAGGAATTTGCTCTGAAAGGAAATATTTTAGATTTAGCGGTTGGGGTTGTCATCGGTGGAGCATTCGGTGCAATTGTTACTTCACTCGTAGATAACATTATTATGCCACTTGTAGGGATTTTATTAGGCGGTGTGAACTTTTCTGATTTACAAGTAGGAAAAGGGGATTCAGCCATCATGTACGGTGCGTTCATCCAATCAATTGTTGATTTCTTTATCATTGCTTTCTCGATCTTTATCGCTTTACGCTTCATCATGAAGTTTAAAAAGAAAGAAGAAGCACCTGTTGTAGATCCGCAAGAAGAATTATTAAAAGAGATTCGTGATTTATTAAAAGAACAACAAAAATAAGAGTAAAGAGGACTGCCCCATCAGGAGGCAGTCCTCTTTTATTCTTCTACAGTAATGGGGAGTGCTGAGAAAACAAGAGAAGGACTACTTACTCGACTAAAACCATAATAACAGTCATTTCCAACTCGATGAATCTCTTGCAATAAATCAAAGAAATTTCCTGCGATTGTCATTTGTTTAATCGCATGTTTGATTTGTCCCTGTTCAATGTACAGGCCATTCGCCGCTAACGAAAAATCACCCGATACCTCATTTGCACCTGCATGCAGTCCAGTAAGGTTGGTGATCAAAACACCATTCTGTAAATCGTTAATGAGTTCCTCTTTAGTTGCCTCACCCGCTGCTACGACAAATTGGTGAGGGGCAATCACAATCGAACCCTTGTAAGAATACTGTGCGGCATGTCCCGTTGGTTCAACTCCAAAACGCTTTGCCGATTTTCGACTATGCAAATAAGTTTTTAAACAGCCATCCTTAATGATTGTCTGTTGTTGTGTTGCTACCCCTTCAGCATCAAAATTCGTTCGATGGTAGGCATTCGCATCATGAGGATCATCTATAATCGTTAAAACAGACGAAGCAATTTGTTCATTCAGTTGATTCACTAAACGTGACTGACCTTTTTCTACTTGCTCAGCAGAGAAAGATGATAAAAACACAGAAAGAAATGAGGAGGCCGCATCATTTTGTAAAATCACTGGATAGGTGCGTGAAGGGATCGTTTCTCCACCTAAATTAGCAATTGCTTTCTCAACAACTTCTCGCGCAATCTCTTCTACATTTAATTGTTCAAAACGATGAATGATTCTTGTAACAAAACCACTCTTCTTTTCTTCTCCTTGTTCAGCAAGAGCACCGGCATAAATCACTAAGCCGTTCTTTTGTTCTCTTTGCTCTAACCCTGAACTATTCATTAATATACGTTCAACCTTAGAAAGCGAAGCTCCACAATGCGTAACTTTAGTCACACGGTCATCCATTTGTAAAATAGCACGCTCTAGTTTAAGCAATATATCTGTGAGCACAGCTGGTTTAATATTTTCTAAAGTGGGTTCAAAGTAACTGCCTGAATGGTAAGATTCACTTCCTTCAAATGGCAAGAGAGCAGTGTCTCCACTCAAAATCGCAGCATTATTCTTCGCACTTTCTACCAGAAAAGAAAATGAACTGGCATCTAATTTTTCAGTATACGCCTCACCAGCTTGTCCATTTTCAATAATACGTAGTTTGACACCGCCTTCATCCGATGTTTCATAGGCATCTACTTCTCCTTGAAACACTTTCAAGGAAAGTGAAGTGGATTGCTCTCCATAGGTCTCGACTGCTTGAAATCCTTGCTCTTTCGCATACTCCATACATTTCTTTTGAAAATCAAACATTAGCCTTGCCCTCCTTTCGTTCCTCCGACAGTAATCTCACTGACACGGATGGTTGGTTGGCCGACATTAACTGGCAAACTACCACTTAATGAGCCACACATTCCTGCACCGTGGGCTAAGTTATTAGCTACACGATCTACATGATAAAGCGTCTCGGCACCATTTCCAATCAAAGTTGCTCCTTTGATTGGCTTAGTTATTTTTCCATTTTCAACTAAGTAACCTTCCATTACTGCAAAATTATAATCTCCAGTAGCAGGGTTTACTGAGCCACCACCCATGTATTTTGCATAAATTCCGTATGCTGTATCTGCAATAATAGACTCTCTTGTACTTTCTCCATTCGCAATATACGTATTCGTCATACGAGATGTAGGTTGATAACGATAAGATTCTCTTCGCGATGAGCCTGTCGGTTGTTCACCCATTCGACGACCATTGAATCGATCAATTAAATAACCCTTTAAAATTCCATCTTCAATCAGTACGTTTTTTCGAGTGAGTTCTCCTTCATCATCTACATTCAATGAACCCCACTCATTAGGTAATGTTCCATCATCAATATAAGTCACTAAAGAAGAAGCTACTTGTTCTCCTACGCGATTTGCAAATACAGAATTACCTTTAGCAACAGCAGTCGCTTCTAATCCATGTCCGCAAGCTTCATGAAAAATAACGCCACCAAATTCATTATCAATAATGACAGGGAATTTTCCACTCGGACATTCTTCCGCATCCAACATGGTCACTGCAATACGGGATGCCTCTTGTGCGTAATAGGATATATCTAAGTTTTCAAAAAACTCGAATCCTGCATGTGCTCCTGGACCATAGTGACCCGTTTGTATCGTATTCCCTCTAGTAGCGGTAGGTGCAATACTTAGACGACTGTGTACCCGTAAATCATCTACATAACGACCTTCTGAATTCACAATCGTTACTTGTTGCTCCTCTTCAAATAATCGTACAGCGACTTGACTAATTTGCTCATTAAAAGAGCGCGAAGCATGATCTGCAGACTGCATAATCTCTACTTTTCTTTTTGCCGCAATACTTCTTGGCATTTGATCGATCGTTTGAAGATAAGGAATCTCTGCTTTCATAAGCGACTGTACAGTGCTCTGATTTTCCCCCTTCCCAATTGCGGTAGCTGCCCGCTTTGCTGCTTTTAACAAATCTTTTTCTTCAAAGCCTGTCGTATAGGTATACACATTTTGAAGTCCTTTAAATACTCGAATACCTACTCCATAATCTCTTCCTGATACCGCTGACTCCACTTTTGATGAACGCATAAAGTACGTATTTGTAAATTTATCTTCTAGAAAAATTTCAGCAAAATCCCCGCCCGTTGATAAGGCGACTTCTAATACATTTTCCATTGTTGATGCATGTATCATTCGAACTCATCTCCTTTACTATTTTATCTATTTTCTTATAAAGAATTTAAAATAACCTTATGTTTATTATAACAAACTTTCTCCATAACAAAAATTTCCCAGGCAATATCGATTAAGTCATAGTGTCGTAAGCCTATTTTACAAAAGATAAAAACTCCTCTCATAGTTTGTTGCACACTTACCTTTTTCACTTACAACTATTTACTCATAAGGTAAATAACAGACACAGTTTTGTCTGAATTCGAATTGCTACACTGCTTCACAAATGTTATAATTATGAAAGATACGTATATTGAAAAGGAGTGGACGGAATATGTGGTTTTTATACATCATGTTTTCACTGTTTGCATTCATTTTATTAGGTAACGTTGCAGGTATCCTTCGCACATTTGCTAACCATAAATAATGCAAAAAGCCTTCTTGTTCTTTGTTGAACAGGAAGGCTTTTTTTAATGTTTCATTTCTCTTCTTTTTTTACGATGCTCGTTGCGTTCTTCTGCTGTATCGAATAGACTTTTCTCAAATTCTGTCTCTGGATACACGCTAGCAACCGGAGTAGGCTTTTTATTATCTCCCATGGCTACCATCGTTAAAAACGATTTTGTTGTCATTTTTCTCTCGCCAGAAAGTAAGTTAGCCGAATGTACGCTAACAAAAACTTCCATAGAAGAGCGTCCTGTTGAACAGACAATCGCTTCAAGCTCTAAGATATCTCCAACAACTGCAGGCGATATAAAATCTACGGAGTCAATAGAAGCAGTGACTACTGCGGTACCTGCATGTTTCATTGCAGTGATTGCTGCAATTTCATCAATATAAGCCATCACTTTCCCACCAAAAATGGTTTGTTGATGATTAATATCAGGAGGAAGCACCAGACGAGTTGAAATTGTTCGAGAAGACTTCATTGGTTTGGATTCCATAAATCACACCTCTTTCAATACACAAGTATACAATACCTATTTTACTTTAACCACAATGAATTCGATAGTAAACTCTTCATGTCAAATTAAAAAAAGATCACACATTCCTTTAGGAGTGTGTGATCTTTTTAATGTGTGCAAGTCGAGCTTACTCGCTTACACCCATTTGCCATAAACGTAACTCTGACGCTGGGTCAACAGAGTAGTTAACAACACGTTTGTTAACACCCATTAATGAGTAGCGGTAAAGAGTTGGAGCTACAGGAACTTCATCAACCATAAGTTTTTGCCAGTCGCTGTAAACTTGTTTACGGAAGTCTTCATCGAACGCTTTGTTAGAAATACCTTCTTCTAATAAACGATCGTTTTCTTCACTTGTGAAACGAGTATAGTTAAATCCAGCAGTACGTCCGTATAAACCAGTTGGGTCTGGATCTGTTCCAGTTCCCCAAGCACCTTGGTAGATGTCGATTTTCGGATCGTCAGCTTCAACCATGTCGTAGAATGAGTTGAACTCATGTAAACGGCCATCAGTTAATTGAACTTTAATACCTACGTCAGCCCAGTTTTGGATGTAGTGCATTGCTAATGGCTCTGCAGTTTCTCCACCTGACATTGACGCAAAGTTTAATACAAATTCGTTACCTTCAGGATCTTCAACAAATCCATCACCATTTGTATCTTTGAATCCAGCTTCTTCAAGAAGAGCTTTCGCTTTTTCTGGGTCATAAGATGGTGCTTCGATTGAATCATCATGGAATGATGCGAAGAATGGAATAACTAGAGTAGTCGCTGGAATACGTAAGTTGTGGTAGAATTTCTCCCCAACTGATTTGTTATCCATAGCGTACCACATTGCTTGACGAACACGCTTGTCAGCTAACTTAGAGTCAGGATCTGTAACGTTTTCTTTCTTTTCTCCATCCCACTTACCTAACTTGAATCCGATATACGTGTATGCATTATCGATATTTGCTAATAATTCAATGTTGTCTACTTCTTTAACTTTTTCGTACTGATCTACAGGAACTGAAGCTACGTCGATATCACCTTTTTTAAGTGCGTCAACTGCTGATGCTGTTGAAACAACTTTTAAAGCGATCGATTTAAGAGCTGGTTTTCCTTTGTAGTAATCGTCGTTGCGTTCAAATAATACTGATTCGCCTGGTACGATTTTTTGAACTTTATATGGTCCGAAACCGATTGGGTTTGTACGGATTTTGTCAGATGCTTCTAAATCTTCTACAGTGATTTCACCTGTCATTACATCTCCTACGTGGTGACGTGGAGTTGCAGCTGTCCAGATACCAGACATTACTGAAGGTGTTGCTTCTGTGTAAGTGATTGATAATTCTTTATCGTTGATAATTTTGATACCTTCGATTTCTTTTGTTTTACCAGCATGGTAATCTTCCATACCAACAACACGTGAAATCATTGGCGTGTAACGAGTTCCAGTGTAATCTGGATGACCTAATAACTCATATGAGTAAAGTAAGTCAGTTGATTTTACAGGCTCTCCATCGTGCCAGTTTACGTTGTCACCAATTTTGATTGTGATTGTCTTGTTCTCATCAGAAAGCTCATAAGTAGCAGCTCCGTCATTTGTGATCAAGTAGTCACCGTCAACAGCTAATAAGTTTTCATCAAAGAAGCCCATAACTTCTGCGTCAGGTTGTCCTTGATAGAATACTTTGTTCAATGTCCCTTCGAAAGGTGAGTCAGAAATTAACCCGTGAGTTAACTCTCCATCTTCCATTGGTTCATTTTTGTTACTTACATCCATTGGGAAATCTAATTCTTTGTTAGCAACTTCTTCGCCATTGTCTTTCCCATTGTCTTTACTGCCTGTGTCTTTGCCGCCATCTTTATCTTTGTCTTTGTCTCCACATGCTGCTAGGAAAACGCTAAGAGCTAAGATAAGTGTAGCAAATAAGAAAAATTTCTTATTCTTAAACATTGTACTACCTCCCCTTAATATTAAGCTAAACGCTGTCTTGCGTCGGATGCACGCTTAACCGCTTGTCCGACATAATTTATACTCAACATCATTACTAGGATTAATAATGATGCAGGTAACCATACCCACCACTTATTTTCTACTACATCAGGACTCTTTGCAAGTGCAATTAACGTTCCTAATGATGGCGTTCCAATTGGTAGACCGAAACCTAAGAAGGTTAATCCAGTCTCTAATCCAATATTACCCGCTAATGTAAGTGTCATATTCACAATAACTAAAGAACTTAAGTTCGGGAACATTTCAAAGACCATAATCTTCCAGTCTGGTGTTCCTAAAGTCTTAGAAGCATTTATATAATCTAGTTCACGCTCAGCTAACCCTTTCGAACGAATCAGCCTTGCTTTCCCAAACCAAGCAAATGCACTCATAATCAAAATAAAACTAAAAATTGTATATTGTGGAACAATAACTACGAATACAATGATAAACATAATTGAAGGTAAAACCATCAAGAAATCAACGATACGCATGATAATATTATCGACTGCTCCACCGTAGAATCCTGCAATCAATCCAACAGTTAGGCCATAGAACCCTGCTAATAAAGTAACAGCTATCCCTATTGTAAATGAATTTCGTGCCCCTAGCAATAACCAACTAAAGACATCACGACCTCCATCATCCGTACCTAACCAGTTATCGGCTGAAGGTGGTTGATAGACATTAAACACATCTACACGTTTCGCTTGTACTTGGTCGATGAAAAGCGGAGATGCATAGGCAATTCCTAAAATCAATACAAGTAAAACTAAAGAGATGAGTGCGACTTTATCGCCTTTTATTTCACGCCAAACAATTTTCATAAAACTCGGGTTATTCTTTTTCGCTTCAGCGATTAGTGCTTTTTCTTTTTCTGTCAATACATTTGTTTGCTGCTCTTTCAATTTCTTTAACCTCCTTCACCTATTTTAATCAATCAATTCGTATACGAGGGTCAACAATACTTAAAATGATATCTGAAAGCATCGTACCAATTACAACAGCTGTTCCAGAAATCATGACTAATGCTACAACTACCTGGAAGTCACGTAACTGAATCGATTGTAAAAATAGCTGACCTAGGCCAGGATAACTGAAGATTGACTCAATAAAGATTGATCCACCAATTAATCCTGTGATTTCATAACCTAAAAATGCTGCGATCGGTAATAATGAGTTTCTTAAAATATGTCGTGTATATACACGTCCTTCTGGTACACCTTTTGCTCTTGCTGTTTTAACAAAATCTTTCAATTTAGTATCAATAATGTCGTTACGTAAATATTGAATCGTTGTATATGTGGCAAGTAACGCACCTGACATTACAGGCAAGAACAAGTGTTTCGCTTTACTTACATAATAAGCCCACGTTCCATTTTCTATCCGGATATCAACACTTCCCCCAATTGGGAACCATCCTAGCGTGAAACTGAAGATAAATAACATAAGCAGTGCGAATACGAAAAGAGGTGTCGCAAAGGATATGTAGTTATAGGTGACAATCAGTTTGTCAGCCCAAGAGTTCGTATACCTTCCTGCTATAATTCCTAACGGTAAAGCAATCAGATAGGTCACAATCATTGTAAAGAAAGCTAATGTAACTGTATTTGCTAAACGACCTTTTAAAAGATCACTTACTTTTTGTTTATGTGTAAATGAACGACCAAAGTCTCCTTTTAAAGCTTTGCCCATCCATGCCGCATATTGTTCGTACCAAGGATCGTTTAATCCATGTTTTTCACGAATTTCTTGCAAACGCTCTTCCGTAACATCAGGGTTTCCTTGGAAAGCTCCTGTTACAGCATCACCCGGCATTGCTTTAGCTAATAAGAAAATAATTAAGCTAAGCAATAGTAATTGCGGGATCATGACGAGTGTTCTTCTTACTATAAATTTAATCATCAGTGTATCCCCTTCCTATTGTTTTGCTGCAACCGAATGCGTTTCTGAAATTTTACGCAAATCATAAACTCGGCCATCTTCATCATAATAATTATCATGCTGTAAACGGTATTCTTCATTCACTTGTTGTCTTAATTTCATTTTTTCGATTCGCTTGTCAGGATTCATTTCAGGAATCGCTGCTATCAAACGCTTCGTGTAAAGATGCTGTGGATTATTATAAATATCGTCTCTCGTTCCTTCTTCAACAAAGCGTCCGTTATGCATGATACCTACACGATCACACATATGTTTAACAATACCTAAGTCATGTGAGATGAAAAGATACGTTAAATCGAATTCTTTTTGAATATCTTTCATAAAGTTAAGGACCTGAGCTTGTACAGACACGTCTAACGCAGAAACAGGCTCATCCGCAATGATCAATTTTGGATTCAAAGTGAGTGCACGAGCAATTCCAATACGTTGACGTTGACCACCTGAGAATTGGTGAGGGTACTTATAAATCGACTCTGGAGAAAGACCTACACGCTCTACTAATTCTTGAACGCGTAACAACTCTTCTCTTGGAGAGAGTTTCTCAAAGTTTCTTAAAGGCTCAGCAATTGTGTTTAAAACGTTTTTACGAGCATTTAGTGAAGAGTACGGATCTTGGAAAACCATTTGAATATCTTGAATATATTCACGGCGTCCACGTCTTGAAAGTTGCGCGAGATCATTTCCTTCGAAAAGAACTTCACCTGACGTAATTGGATTAAGTCCGATAATACCGCGACCTGTTGTCGTTTTCCCACAACCAGACTCCCCTACTAAACCGTAAGTTTCACCAGGCTGTAGTTCAAAACTAATCCCATCTACTGCTTTTACGTGTCCTACAACACGTTTGAAAAATCCACCTCGTATTGGATAGTGAATTTTTAAATCATTAACTTTCAATAATGACATCGTCCGTACCTCCTACCTCTTCATCAGGGAAATGGAAATGTGCATAGCATGTACAACGCACATAATGCCCTGGTTCAACCTCTTCTAAAGGTGGATTTTTCACATGCGCATCTTCTGGAATCCAATCGATACGCGGTGAAAATCTACAACCCGTTCTATCTAACTGTGCTAAGCCAGGAACAATTCCCTTAATTACGTGTAAACGTTCCTTATCTCCCGCATTTTGTGGAATAGAATTTAATAATGAACGTGTATAAGGATGAAGTGGATTTGTAAATAACTCATGAACCTCTGCTATTTCAACGACTTGACCTGCATACATTACCGCAACTCGGTCCGCCATTTCAGCCACTACTCCTAAATCATGCGTGATTAGAATAATACCTGACTTCATTTGTAATTGTAATTCTTTCATTAAATCAATAATTTGAGCTTGGATTGTTACATCCAATGCTGTAGTTGGCTCATCTGCAATTAAGAGAACTGGGTCACAAGCCATCGCAATGGCGATAACAACACGTTGTCTCATACCGCCCGACAGTTCGTGTGGATATTGCGTATACACTCGCTTCTCATTTCTAATGCCTACTTGACGTAGTAACTCAATTGCGCGATCTCTCTTTTCCTTTTTAGAAAGGTGCGTCATGTGGTAGTCCATTGACTCTTCAATCTGTCTTCCTACAGTCGTTAATGGATTCAATGCGGTCATCGGGTCTTGGAAAATCATCCCCATATCTTTTCCGCGAATCTTATTCAACTCAGAGACTTTTAAATCTAAAAGGTTTCTACCTTTAAAGTTTACTTCACCTTCTAATTTTGTATTCTTCAAATCGTGAAGACCCATCACTGATAGTGCTAAGGCACTTTTCCCACAACCTGACTCTCCTACGATTGCAACGACTTCATTTTCATGAATAGTCAAACTGACATCATCAACTGCTGGATAAAATTTTCCGCCGATTCTAAATGATGTCTTTAAATTTTTAAGCTCTAAAATTGGACTTCCCAATGTTGCGTCCTCCCCTGCTAATCATTCTTTTATTAAATTATAAATAATCATTAATAAAAGTTTTCTGAACTTTTGAATAAAAAGGTATTGTGCTAAATATACTATACAAATCCTTACAAGACAATACTATTTTTCTGAAATACTTTAAGTTGAATTTGACTTTTACAGAATATATCGTTTTCAAACATATGATATGAAAGCGTTTACGGACATTTTACAACCTGTTAATTTTATTGTTTTTTTTCGCCCAACCCCTCATTTTTCTCCCTTTCAATACTATGCTACAACGACTATCACGACTGATTTAGTTCGGTTTCCGAATTAATAAACGCCTTTTAAAAAACACGCTTTAATTATTCTGATAATTCTTATTTTTTGGACTATTTAATTTACTTTTTAATAATATTTAACCTCTATTTTTCATATTTATTACTATTGCTGTATAATCATTTCCATAAAAAAAGAAATTTCGGAAAGGCTTGACTCAATTTAAATTTTCGTTTCATGTTATAATTTGAGAAAAACAAAGGTGTGCTAAATCATGAGAATTAACAAATTTTTGAGCAGCGCAGGAATCACCTCTAGACGAGGAGCAGATCAATGGATTGAGCAAGGGAGAATTACAATCAATGGCGAGCTTGCTACACTAGGCAGCAAGGTGCTTCCAGGAGATCTTGTAAAAGCAGATGGAAAACTAGTTAAACATCAAGAAGAATTCGTCTATCTTCTATTAAATAAGCCCGTAGGAATCACGAGCACTACAGAGCGACATATTGAGGGTAATGTGGTGGACTACATGAAGTTTCCACAAAGGATTTTTCATGTAGGAAGGCTTGATAAAGATTCTGAAGGGCTCCTATTGATGACAAATGATGGCGATATTGTTAACCCCATCTTACGAGAAGAGTTTGGTCATGAAAAAGAATACGAAGTCACTGTGGACCGACCATTTGATTCAACATTTTTAAATACAATGGCCTCTGGAGTCCCTATATTAGGCACCATTACAAAACCTTGTCGCATTGAACCTATCTCACAAAAAACATTTAAGATTACACTCACGCAAGGTCTAAATCGTCAAATTCGTAGGATGTGTAGTGCACTGGGCTATGAAGTGAAAAAATTAAAACGTATTCGCATTATCAACTTAACGATTGAAAATCTACCCTACGGAGAGTTCCGCCCACTTACGTCAGAAGAACAACAAGAACTCTTTCGTGAGATTAATTATAATCCATACATAAAAAAGCATCCTCACTCCTAAGGATGCTTTTTTTGAACTGTTTTAATTGTTTTTCATACAAGCTGTTTCTCTAGCATAGACCCTGTTTCATTAAAACGTTGATGAAACGAAAATGCTTTTTCTAACACATGTGGAGTTTGTCCACCTCTTGTTAGGGCTTCATCATAGTAATTAAGCAGTGCTTCCCGATAAGCTGGATGTGCACAATTATTAATAATTAAAGGCGCCCGTTCTGTTGGTGCCAATCCACGTAAATCTGCATAGCCATGTTCAGTTACAATAACGTCAACATCATGCTCTGTATGATCCACATGTGAAACAAACGGAACGACAGATGAAACATCTCCATTTTTAGCCACTGACTTCGTTACAAATATAGACGTTCTTGCGTTTCTAGCAAAGTCTCCCGAGCCGCCTATGCCGTTCATCATCTTCGTTCCAGCCACATGCGTTGAGTTGACATTGCCGTAAATATCTAATTCTAGTGCTGTATTGATTGCTATTAGGCCCATTCGACGAATAACTTCTGGTAAATTAGAAATTTCTTGTGGTCTTAAAACAATTTTATCGCGATAAGGCGCCATATTTTGATAGACAGTATTCATTTTCTCTTCAGAGATTGTAATTGACGCACATGAAGCAAAGCTCACTTTTCCAGCATCGATTAAATCAAAGATAGCATCTTGTAGCACTTCAGAATAAACTTCTAAGTTTTCAAATTCCGATTCTAATAAGCCGTAAAGAACAGCATTGGCCTGTGACCCAATCCCCGCTTGCAAAGGTGCTAATTCATTTGTTAACCTTCCATGTGCAACTTCATTTCTTAAGAAGTCTAATAAATGATTAGCCATTGTTTTTGTTTCTTCATCTGGACCGACGTTAGGAGATGGTGAATCCAATTGATGCGTAAAGACAATTCCTTTTAAACGATTGATATCCATTGGAATGCCTGTCGTTCCTATACGATCGCAAGGCTTAGTCATCTGTACTGGTACACGTGAACCTTGTGGACCTAAGTCATAAATATCATGCATGCCTTCAAAGTCAGGTTGAGCCGTGTTAATTTCTACAATAATTTGTTTTGCATGGGCTACAAAGATAGAGGAGTTTCCAACTGAAGTCGTTGGGATAATCATACCGTCTTCAGTAATTGCTGTTGCTTCTATAATCGCATAGTCAATCTCCGGTAAAACGCCTTGCCTTACTAATTCTGGTGTGTGAGAAAGGTGTTGGTCGACGAATAATAAGCCACCTCGATTAATCGCACGACGCATTTCTTTCTCTGCTTGGAATGGTAACCGTTTATTAATAATTCCTGCCTCAGCCATCAAACGGTCTGTGTCTGATCCTAATGACGCTCCCGTGAAAACGTTTACTTTGAATTGCTCGTTTTTAGCACGGTCAATTAAAGCGTGAGGTACCGCTTTCGCATCTCCCGCTCGTGTAAAACCACTCAAACCTAATGTATCGCCATCTTGTATCCACGATGCTGCCTCTTCACTTGAAACGATATACTGTTGCAATTCTTTCATTCGAATACGTTTTGTTTGTTGACTCATCATCGACTCAATTCCTTTCTTCACAAATTTGTCAGATTTATTTTCGTATATTTATCATACAACTTTTTTAGACTTGTATATTTTTCCTTGCTTTGAAAACGTTTTTATAGGTCAAAGGATGATTTGGAATAGCTAAAACAGTTTATTTAAGACTGAATCGACATTCTTTTTATTATATAACACAAAGTATTTTTCACTTTTGTATCGTAACAACTAAAAATCAGTGTCCTCTATTGACTTAGAGATGACACTGATTTCATTTAAAAACCTAATAACTTTCTAAAATAGCTAGAATACGATTGACTCACCGGAATCTTTGCGCCATCTCTCATAGCCAGTACAAAAGTAGAATGTGTATCTGGGAATATTTCGACGATATGCTGAACATTCACTATAAAAGAACGATGACAACGAATAAAATTAGTTCGAGGCAATAAATATTCAAAGTTTTGCAGTGAGTTTTTATGTGTTCCTGACACATGATTAGCTACAACTAAAGTTTTACGATCTTTTACTTCAATATATTGAACATCATCAAATGCAACAGGCATCCATCCATCAGCAGTTTTCAAAGTAACCACTGACTTTCCCTCTGTATAAGAAGGGTAGATTGCCATGACACAA
>JASLCF010000088.1 GCA_030146155.1 Savagea sp. | reverse complement strand
AGATGCACATTCAAATTGGCGATGTCTTTGAAGAAACGTGGCTTGGAAAAGCAAGGGTAGATACCAGTTTTGAAGTTAAAGTGAAGTGGGGTTTAATTGCAACAATAGAATGGGAAGCTTCCACAATGGGTGAGGTAGATATTATTTTTGAAAAAGTACGAACACTTCCTATCAAAGAACAACAACCACTCGAATAACAGACATGAAAAAAGCTTGGACGGGGGGAATCGTCCAAGCTTTATAAAAATTGAATTACT
Source organism: Savagea sp. (assembly GCA_030146155.1). Lineage (GTDB taxonomy): Bacteria > Bacillota > Bacilli > Bacillales_A > Planococcaceae > Savagea. Next base: position 3,428 of record JASLCF010000088.1, on the reverse strand, counting down.
CGTCTGTGACAACAATCACTAGGCGGCCATCATCAAGTACTTCTTCAGCTTCTGCCGCGTTGACTTCTGATAAACCTAAATCTTGAAATTGTTGACGAAGTTCATCACCACGTTTGGAGAAGACATTTTTAATTTTGTGCATTAAGCCTTCTTCTGCGATGCCTACTTCTTCTGTACCAAATACTTCAGCCATTTTTTCTTCGAGGTCTGTTTCGTGACTGAATACGTAAATATTTTCTTTGCTTTCACCTTCACGGACGAGCTCTTCAATTGTTTTTTTAGCTTCTACCACGTTTTCTACATCGATTCGTTTTGTCATGTTGCATTCCTCCTATAAGTTGTTTTTCTGTTCTACTCTATCTATTCCCACTGGATTAAATAATAAACATCTCTACTCATTTTTATTTCAAATAGCCAAATGAACGTTAGCCGTTTATACTAAATAAAAAGGGGGACTGAAAAGATGTCGAAAGCTGTGAAAACTACATTTACAACACAATCCGTCGATTCGTTTCTGGCAGATTTAGGCTTATCTAATAAAAAATTTCAGCAGGCTAATGAATTGATTACGGTTTTTGAGGAAGTTGCTGGCGTTGAAGCTGAAATGTTCGGCCCTTCCATCATTGGTTTTGGTCGCTATCAATATACCTATGCAACAGGACACCAAGGAGTTGCTCCAGTTATCGCTTTTTCACCAAAGAAAAACCAATTCAATTTATATGTGACTACAGATGAAGCACAACGAAACAAATGGTTACCGTTGTTAGGGAAACATCGAAGTGGTAAATCTTGTGTCTATGTCAACAAACTAGAAGATATTGATTTATCTATTCTAAAAGAACTGCTTCAAGTAACCATCAATGAAATCGATACGCATCAGCACTATCAACGAATTACTTAAAAGAAAACGTTTCCATTTCCAGAAATAGACTGGTATAATAAAAGAAAAGGGAAGTGATCAGCATGTTATTTCTGATTTTGACAATACTTGTCTTTATCGAAATCTTCATTGCCATCACACTTTATCGTCGTATTGGAAATGAAGAACATAAATGGTTGTTGCAAATCTTTGGCTCATTCTTTTTAGCAGGGATGATTGCACTACCTATTGAAAAATATTTCGATGTGAATTCTGTAATGTGGGAAATTATCGTCCTATTCATAGGCTTCTGTGTCATTTGTTCTTTGATTGAAAAATTGATTCATAGAGAAGCGTATGCGAATTAACGGTTTGGAATTAGAAAGGAATAAACTATGCTTGATGAAATAAAACAAAACGGCTTAATCATTGCTGTCATTGCAATGATTATTGCACCGTTTATCGTAATGCTCATCCCACCTTTTATTGTCGTTACTTTTAGACAATCGAATCAACTCATTGCGTTTCAACCCCAAACGATGATGATGATTTTATTATCCATTGCCTTTATTGTTTTAATCATAGGGAGTGGGTGGTTATACTTCACTCATCAAAAAACCGTTGAACGGTTGATTATTGTGAGCGTACCTATCTTATTTATTGGATGTTTCGCAGTAGCTACTCAAATGTATTATTATATTGATCGTGAAAGAATTGAATTAGGGAAAGCAAATTTTCAGCCGGATGTTTATCTCATCCAAGATATTCAAAGTGCTCAATTTGAAAGACAATCTGGGCCAGATGAAGTTCATGTGCTAATGAAGGATGGGAGAGAATTGGATTTAGCTATTGGAGAAATGAAGATGAAGACGAAAGCGGACATTCATTTAGCTTATCCGATTTATTATCAACTAGAGTCTGTCTTACATGCAGCAGAAATTACAATAGAAGGAAGGTAAGAAAACAAATAGAAAAGGGGAAATGATTATGAGACAAACAAGTGTTATTTTTAATGTAGGAACAGTGCTACTGCTTATTATTTCACCATTTATTATCATGGTGATGCCTTATTTGGTAAAGTTGTTCTATGAGAGTCGAGGCATTGCAGAATTCGTCATGCCACTGAGTCAAATGTACACGTTTATGATTATTGGTCTTAGTGTCTTACTAATTGCTGGAATCGCTCATATCGTTTCAAGAAATAAGAAAATGACTAAAACTTTCTTATTTGTCGCACCAGTTGTCGCGCTTGCATTTTTTTGGCTTGCTTCTCAGATGGTTATTCAAATCACTCATTTTAACATATCAGTAGGACAACCTTTTAAAAAGAGTGAAACGTATCCCATCCTTGCTGTAGAGGGAGCTTATGAAGAAGTAGAAGATATAAATGGGACAGGTGCTACAATTCATATCCAAATGGAAGATGGTCGACAATTGATTTTAGCGAATGGCTCCGATGCTTATAAAGGGAAGTCTATTCCAGTCAATTCACAAACATACACGGCCGTAAAATCTGTATTAAATATGAGGTAGGTTAAATTCAATTGATAAAAAAATCAGGCATTATTATTTTAGTACTGAGTTCACCATTGCTTATTCTAATGATTATCGAAGCAATGATAGGAATTTCATTATCAGGAAATGCTTTTCAATCTGTCGATGAAATTAAAGTGGAAGACAATCTTTTATTCGTAGAGTGGCAAGACAATCGGATTGAATTAAAAGAAATAGATAGTGGAGCAGTACCGTATAGCACTCCGTGGGAAGACAAGGTTCAACTGAGAAAAATAGAATTATGGGTGAACGAAGTACAACAAGCTGAATTAGCAGCCGTCCCTATTCGAATCAATGAAACGGACGGCAATCGAATACACGGCGAAATTGGATTAGCGACAACAAACGATTCGTTTGTCGTATTAGCTCGAACAACAACCCGTGTCGTCATCGAAAATGAGGAAAAACAAATAATCGGAGAACCCTCAGACGACGATTTAAGCTATGAAATGTATACAATTGATCAAACAGGTCATGTAGAAAAAAGTCAATTTACTTTCAATGATCGAACATTCAAACAAACGCAATTGTTAAATACAACCTACATGTACCCACACGCATTAGGCTACTTAACCAATGCATTCATAGGCTATCCGAACTTTATTTATCCAGTGTTCTATCCATTTGCTACAGCATTTATTGGACTATTCCTTTGGATTGGCGGCAATTGGTTAAATCGGCATTCAACAGACAATGTATAACACGCATTGTCTGTTTTTTCATGAAAAAATCTAGCTTTGAGTCCATTTCGTTTAAGTAGTAAATGTCCGTCAAATTAATGTTCCTTTCCGTTCCAGTCGTCCCTTTCCTAGAAGCGGGCTTACAGGATGTAGTTCATGCAGACGTTGCAACAGGACGTTGCGAACTTAAACTGCCTCATCGTTTAATTCTAAAATAGATCCCTTTAAAGGCATGTTCATCACGCAGTCTTTTCCCGCGGGAGTGGCGGTCTTCCACCTCAAGTAACGACGTATAATTTTTTAATTAAGTGTTTTAAAGAGATGTAACAAATTTT
>JASLCF010000080.1 GCA_030146155.1 Savagea sp. | reverse complement strand
TAAGGGCGGAAATCGAGCAAGGGCTGTACAATCGCTACGCAAACAGACCTTGCTTGCCTAGGGGCGTGGCTTGAACTAAATCGTGTCAGCTGCCGCTTCCTCGATTGGATTTCAAGCACACGCTTAATCCCTTGGGCGTCAATGTCTGTTCGCTTCGCTTTAGTTGATGCAAATAGATTGTAAATTTTTTACTCACCTAGAGAGTCATCCCGTACTCAATGATGATTCATAGTTCGTTCAATAAATAAGACCCTGCCAAAGAATTAAAATAAATTAAACTTGGTAGCCTTAGAGAAAATAAAGATGTCTTTAGAAAAGAAATGGAATGACTACTCATCAGTAAGTAGCTTATTTCATAAATAGATGAATAAAGTGGCCAGGCATATTTTTTGATGAGATAGATTTAATCGTGTTGCGTGCTTGTTTTTCTTTCCTTCAAGAAATTGAAAAGAGAGTACTACATTTCATATTATTCTATCAAATGAACTGGTGCTGCTTCATTTTCACTCCTTTCCAAAGACAACACTATGCTTGGAGTGGAAGACTTTGACTCTCGAAGGATCAGCGGGCGGTTTTGACCCCACAGGATAATTATACTTCATCAATGCCTATAACACCTGACGAGGAGGCAAAACTGACCGCCCTTCAGAAAGCATAAGTCTGCAACGCAAAGCAAATTCATCGCCGACACTTCATTCAAAAAAAGTATAAGGATTGCCGTCCGCCCTGCTGAACGCGTATGCCGAAACGGAAAGCAATTACTCTGCTAGCACCAAATGTCATACACGAACAGACTATATTAACAGTCTACCTCAAAAACAATCTAACCAACGACACCCCTACCCACCAAACACAAAAAAACAACCCAAACCCTACAAATAAACGCTTCCACCCAATAACAGTTGTCACTCAATCATTTTTCCGATATAATAGATGCTAGAGAAATGAATGGTCATTCATTTTAATAAAAGAAAGGGTGAATACAATGAATTTGAGTCAATCCGTGTACGACCGCGCCAAAAAAGAACCAGAAACCATCGCCTATTCTTTCATGGGCCAACAACAAACGTACGCACAATTTGAACAATCCGTCGCACTATTCGCAGGCGCACTAAAAAAACAAGGCGTAAAAGAAGGAGACCATGTCGCACTACTCCTTGGCAACACCCCACACTTCCTAATCTCACTGTATGCAAGCTGGAGAATCGGAGCAGTAGCCGTACCCGTCAACCCTATCTACACAGCAGGAGAAATTGCTTACATCATCCAAAACAGTGACGCCAAAGTAATCGTGGGACTCGACCAACTATTCCCACTCTATGAAAAGAAAGACCAACTATTCCCGAAAGTAGAACTGATCATCGCATGTGAAACCGAAGAAGACACCGTCATGCAATGCATGAAGTTACCAACACCCCCACAACTCTTTAAACAATTCATCACATCAGGGGAACCCGTCACTTCACTCAAACCTTTAGACAAAGATGAAAACGCTATCATCTTATACACATCTGGCACATCAGGACAACCTAAAGGAGCGATGTTAACACACGAAAATATGTACTCCAACGCACGTGATATTGGAGAATACTTACATATGTCAAACAAAGATCGTGTCATTGCAACCTTACCAATTTTCCACGTGTTCGCATTAACAGTCGTTGTCAACGCCCCTTTACTACGTGGTGCTTCGATTATTTTAATGCCACGCTTTAGTCCAAAAGACGTGTTCGAAACGATTCGACAAACGAAAGCAACAGTATTTGCAGGTGTACCAACTATGTATAACTTCTTATACCAATATGAAGGAGGAACAGCAGAAGACTATGCTTCCATCCGTCTTTCTATTTCTGGTGGCTCTTCTTTACCCGTTGCCTTACTCCATAACTTTGAGGAGAAATTCAACACGCGAATTTCTGAAGGCTACGGTTTATCAGAAGCATCACCGGTTACTTGTTTTAACCCATTAGACCGCGAACGAATTCCAGGTTCAATCGGAATGTCTATCGTCAATGTGGAAAATAAAGTCATCGATCCTGAAGGCAATGAAGTCCCGAAAGGTGAAATTGGTGAATTAATTGTACGTGGCCCGAACGTTATGAAAGGCTACTACAAAATGCCTGATGAAACAAAACATGCATTGATTGATGGCTGGTTGCATACAGGAGATATGGCAAAAGAAGATGAGAATGGTTATTTCTACATTGTCGATCGTAAAAAAGACATGATCATCGTAGGTGGATTTAACGTATATCCTCGTGAAGTAGAGGAAGTACTATATGAACATCCGGATGTGGTCGAATGTGCAGTCATCGGTATTCCAGACGATAATTTTGGAGAAGCTGTGAGTGCTCATGTCGTTGTGAAAGAAAATAGTGAGCTAGATGAAGAAAGCATCATTGCATTTTGTGCCCAGCATTTAGCGAAATATAAAGTACCTACTGATGTTCACTTCTCAAAAGAATTGCCTAAAAATGCGACAGGTAAAATTTTACGTCGCACATTGAAAGAATCCTTTTTAAAACAACAACAATAATCCACAAGCTAACTTCTTCGGGAGTTAGCTTTTTTCATTTGCAACAAAAGAAGAATATGTTACATTCAGTGCAAAGGGGGAGAACGAGATGAAAATTGTCATTGCACCGGATAGTTTCAAGGGGAGTTTAAGTGCGCAAGAAGTAGCGAAGGCATTAGCAGCAGGCATTCATGAAGTAGCTCCTCATATCCATTGTATAGAAAGGCCGATTGCAGACGGTGGAGAAGGATTTGAAGCGGCTTTCCTTCGCTATGTGGGTGGACACGCAGTCTCAGTAGCCGTCGAAAGTGCGAGTGGGCGTATCGTACAGGCTTCTTATGGTGTACTTGCGGATGGAAAAACAGTTGTCATTGAAATGGCGAAAGCTTCTGGACTAGAACAAACTCCTTTAGATGAACGAAACCCATTGAGGACTTCGACTTTTGGAACGGGGCAACTGATTCATCATGCGTTAGATGCAGGCTATCGTTCTTTTATTATTGGTGTCGGCGGTTCAGCAACGAATGACGGCGGAGCGGGAGCCCTACAAGCTCTGGGCCTCGAGCTTCTTACGAGTCAAGGTACACCGATTGAAAGAGGCGGACAACAGTTAATTCAAATTGCCTCTATTCACTGTGAAACACTTCATCCAGCCCTTGCTCAATCGATTTTTCGGATTGCGACAGACGTGACGAATCCATTAACCGGTCCGACGGGGGCAACCGCTATTTTTAGTGAGCAAAAAGGAGCAACGCCGACAATGAAGCCTCAATTAGAAAAAGGGATGGTGCATTTTGAAAAGCTCATCGCTCAAACGACAGGACATCATCTAGCAAATACCCCAGGAGCAGGTGCGGCAGGTGGATTAGCGGGTGGTTTAATGGCTTTTTTACCGGCAACTCTCACGTCGGGGATAGAAGAGTTACTCCAACATTTAGAAGCTACAGATTGGTTAGCAGATGTAGATCATTTAATTACAGGAGAAGGTAAAAGTGATGCACAAACGCTAGAAGGAAAAGCACCGATGGGATTAGCACGTTTAGCTAAACAATATCAACTTCCGATTCACCTCTTTTCTGGACAACTTGAAGAGGAAAAGGAGTTACTTCAATGGTTTACAAGTTGCCACAGCATCTTATCGCTTGGAGTGACAGAGGAACAAGCAATGACGAATCCTACACCCTATTTAAAACAATTAAGTAGAAGTTGGATAGAAGAATTAGTAAAAACACAACAAAAATAGCAGCTGAAGCTAACAATTATTTCGGAAAGCGTTATAATAGAGAAAGCAAGATGAAAGAAGAATCAAAGGGGGAACTTTTAATGCAACTTGTACAAAAAGAAGATTTATTTCAATTAGTGAGTGTGACCAATCCTGTCTTTTCAAATGATGGCCGTCGATTTGCTTTTATGACGACAACCATAAACAAAGAAAAGAATCGTTATGAGGATGTACTTTATGTCAGTTCATTAGACGGAAAAGAGCAATATCGTTTAACGCAAGGAACTGAAAAAATCGCTATGATTCAGTGGTCACCGTCAGATACTTTCATTACGTTCTTATCCTCACGTTCAGGAAGTAATCAATTACATGCTTTACGTTTAACAGGTGGTGAAGCAGAGCAATGGACATCTTTTGAACAAGGTGTGGATAGTTATTTCTGGGGCAATGATGAAACAACAATTTATTTGAATAAAAATAAAACAGATGAGAAAAAAGAAGAACATGAATTTCCACAAGCTGTGACGATTGAGCGTTTAGCTTATAAAGCGGATGGAGTTGGATTAGTACCTGAACGTCATCTCAAAGCGGTTTTTGAATGGAATGTGGCAGAAAAGAAAGCAACCTTGCTCATTGATTCTGATTATTCAGTAACAGCTGAAGCAGTCAGTTCAGATGGTAAACAGCTGGTCTTGGCAATGGACCAAGCAGAAGATCCAGATCGTTCATTTGACCGTGCTTTATATGTATACAATACACGTACAAAAGAGCAACAAGTGCTCATTGATGGGGAAGGCGCTTATTACGGAGCTGTATTCTCTCCAGATGATCAACAGATTGCTTTCGTGGGAGCAACTCGAACATTTTCAAACGCAACACATAGCGAACTCTATCGTTACACCCTGGCAACGGATGAATTAACAACTGTAACAGAAATGATGGATGCCCCTGTCGGCGACTATGCAATTTCTGACTTTTTACAACGTGCGTCAGGTCCGGCTGTTAAATGGACGAATGCCAATGATTTGTATTTTAGAATGTCTGTAGATGGAGATGTGCGTATTTATATTGCGACAAGTGATGGAGCGATTTACCCCGCTTCAGAAGAAGAGCAGTATGTCTACGGGTATGATGTGACGAAAGACGGGACAACAGCTGTCATTGGTGTCAGTCAACTGGATTTTCCAGGAGAATTATTTATCTTAGACATTGCGACAGGAGAACGTCAACAAGTCACTTTCTTTAATGATGCATATGTCAAGAAGACTCATTTGGTACGTGCAGAAGTCATTCGTTTCGAAAGTTCTGATGAAGCGCTCATCCATGGTTGGTTAATGAAGCCAGCGAATTATGAAGAAGGAAAAACTTACCCACTGATTGTCAATGTACACGGAGGCCCTCATGTCATGTATGCCAGCACATTTTTCCATGAAATGCAGGTATTTGCGGCGAATGGGTTCGGTGTACTGTATGTAAATCCAAGAGGAAGTCATAGTTACTCTCAACAACATGTTGATGCAGTACGAGGAAATTATGGAACGATTGATTACGAAGACATTATGAATGCGGTAGATTTTGCCCTTAAAGATAATGATTGGATTGACGAGCAACGACTCGGTGTGACAGGTGGAAGTTATGGTGGGTTCATGACGAACTGGATTGTGACGCATACGAATCGTTTCAAAGCAGCAGCGACACAACGTTCAATTAGTAACTGGATCAGTTTCAATGGGGTGTCTGATATTGGTCATTTCTTCAGTGAATGGCAACATAAAGTGTCACATGATGATATTGAGGCACTATGGGATATTTCACCTTTAAAATATGTGGAAGCAGTTGAAACGCCACTCCTTATTTTACATGCAGAAGAAGATCATCGTTGCCCAATTGAACAAGGAGAGCAACTGTATGTCGCACTTAAACGTCATAATAAGGAAGTGAAATTTATTCGCTTCCCACAATCCGATCACAATTTATCTCGCCAAGGCTTACCGAATTTACGTCAGACGCGATTACAAGCATTGACGGATTGGTTTATCACACATTTGTAGCAAATTCATGAACGTTTAAAAAAGGATTCCCAATGTTCAGATAATTCGTGTATACTATGTGAAACAACAGAGTATAGGAAAGAAGGAATGACAAGATGGCAGAAGCAGCATTTCGAGTAGAACGTGATTTTTTAGGAGAGAAGCGTGTACCAAAGGACGCCTATTATGGTGTACAAACGATGCGAGCGGTGGAAAACTTTCCAATTACGGGGTACCGAATTAATACAGCTTTAATCGAAGGCATTGCAATTGTAAAAAAATCAGCAGCGGAGGCCAATGCAGCGATTGATGAGTTAGATCAAACGATTGCGAAGGCGATTATCCAAGCGGCGGATGAAATCATTGCGGGACAATGGCACGATCAGTTTTTAGTAGACCCGATTCAAGGGGGAGCAGGAACTTCAGTCAATATGAACGCCAATGAAGTCATCGCCAACCGTGCGTTAGAAATCATCGGTGCTGAAAAAGGGGACTATCACACAATTAGTCCAAATACGCATGTCAACATGGCACAATCAACCAATGATGCTTTTCCAACGGCAATCCATATTGCGACGTTGTCAAAATTAGATTTATTATTACAAACAATGGATCGTTTGTATACGACATTTATGCGAAAAGCAGAGCAATTCCGAGATGTACTCAAAATGGGCCGTACGCATTTACAAGATGCCGTTCCAATTCGATTAGGGCAAGAATTTGAAGCTTATGCACGCGTGTTCAAACGCGACATCGAACGTATTCATTATTCACGCAAGTATTTATATGAGATTAACATGGGAGCGACTGCGGTAGGGACTGGATTAAATGCCGACCCTGCTTATATTCAAATTGTGGCTGAACGCCTAAGTGAAAACAGTGGGTTTGATTTCGTATCTTCTTCTCATTTAGTAGATGCGA
>JASLCF010000072.1 GCA_030146155.1 Savagea sp. | reverse complement strand
GTCATGTGGGAACACATCATGTCTCCGAAAGGCTGTAGCAACGGGTAAATTGAACTGCTCTGCAAATTGTACTAATGTTTGTTCGGCTTGAGCCGCACGAACCCCTCCACCTGCAATAATTAGCGGTTGTTTTACCCATTTAAATAATTGTTCCACAGCTTCTAATTCAGCACGTGCAGGACGAGGAGCGGGAATCGAATAATCATCTAAGAAATAAAACTCCTCTTCAACGGGTAATACATCTTCAGGAAGTGAAATGACAACAGGACCTGGTCGACCTGTAACACTTAAGCGAATGGCTTTTTGCATAATTTCAGTCATTCGTTCTGGATCTTTAACCTCAACTGCCCACTTTGCAATCGGTGCAAAATATTGGTCTAAATCGACTTCTTGAAACCCTTCTCTTCCTCTAAATTTACTGTTCACCTGTCCAAGTAAGACAATCATCGGTGTCGAATCTTGATAAGCCGTATGCACGCCAATCGATAAATTCGTAGCACCTACTCCCCGAGTCGCAAGCACAACTCCCGGACGCAGCGTGGCTTTGGCATACCCTTCTGCCATAAACGCCGCTCCTCCTTCATGTCGTGTTGAAATGACCTCGATCGATTCTTCATCATGTAATGCATCTAATACAGGCAAATAACTTTCCCCTGGCACACAAAACACATGTTCAATTTCTGCGCGACGTAAGCATTCTACAATCGCTTGTGCTGCCGTCATTTGCACTGGCCCTTGTTGACTCATTTCCCCTCGCCCCTTTACAGTTCTTCCATCACTTGTTGTAACCGTTCCATCGCTTGTTGCAATCGCTCGATTGGAACCGTTAATGCAATTCTAAAATACGATTTTCCTTCTGTACCAAACGCTGCACCTGGTGTAACAATTACTCCTTGTTGCTCAAGGAGTAGTGTAGTGAATGTAGTCCCATCCATTCCTTTTGGAGCTTGAACCCATAAGAAGATAGACGCTTTCGGTGACAAGACTTCAAACCCTAATTGACGTAAAGAACGAACGACAACATCTCTTCGCTCTTGTAAAATGAGATTGTTCGCACGCACTTCTTTTAAATCACTCGTTAAAGCAATAGCGGCGGCATGTTGAACAGCTAGAAATTGACTGGAGTCAATATTACTTTTAAGCGTTGCAAGTGCTTCAATCACTTTGGCATTGCCAACGACGTAACCTACTCGCCATCCTGTCATATTAAACCCCTTAGAAAGAGAACCAAATTCTACAGCGATTTCTTTCGCTCCTTCTACTTGCAAAATGCTTGGCGATTGATAGTCATCATAGGTGACTAAATCGTAGGCTGCATCTTGTGCGAGTATACATTGATTCGCTTTAGCTAAAGCCACTGCCTCTTCAAATACTGACAGATCCACAGTCGCCGAAGTCGGGTTATTTGGATAATTCAACAGCATTAATTTCGCATGATGAAACTCAATTTCATTGAAATCAGGGCGAAAATGATTGGCTTTCTTTAATGGATAAGGCACCATCTCTGCATCTGCTAAATGAATCGCGGTTGCATAAGCCGGATAACCTGGATTGGGTACCAAGACTTGATCTCCAGGATTACAAACCGTTTGAATTAAATTGACAATCCCTTCTTTCGAACCGATTAACACAAGAACTTCTCGATCCGCATCCAATGTGACACCGTAGTGTCGTTGATAGAACGAAGCAACTGCTTGTCTTAATTCCTTACTGCCTTCAAAAGGTGAATATTTATGATTGTGCGGTTGACGTGCCGCTTCAATGAGTGCATCAATAATAAAAGAAGGCGTTGGTAAATCGGGTGCTCCAATACCTAAATCAATGACATCCACACCTTCAGCGAGTAAAGCTTGTTTTTTTTGATGAATACTTGAGAATAAATAAGGTGGTAACGTTTGAATTTTATGCGCGATTTGCATGACGACTTCTATCCTTCCCCTAGTTGATAGAAAGCTATCCATTCCATAGCTTTTTATTTCAATTATTTCGTTACCGCTACATCTTTAGCTTCTGTAACACTGATTTTATTTAAGAACAGTGAAACGATCATGAAGCAAACTACCATGACGATTAAACCAATGACTACGCTGTTAAATAAACCAAGTGCAATATAACTAATCACCGTAATCACTGCGGCTGTTAGTGCATAAGGTAATTGCGTTGTGACATGATCCATCAATTCACAGTTTGCACCTGTCGCTGATAAAATCGTTGTGTCAGAAATCGGTGAACAGTGATCCCCAAATACTGCTCCACCTAATACTGCTGCTAGCATCGGTAACATCAATTCAATATTCGTTGATGCAGCGATTTGTCCTGCGATTGGTAGTAAAATGGCGAAAGATCCCCAAGATGTACCTGTTGCAAATGCTATCGCTCCTGCCATAACAAAAAGTAAGGCGGGTAAAAAGATCGTATTCATTTGAGATGCTTCCACTAAACTTGCAAGGTATTCTCCTGTTTTTAATTCCCCAATTAAATAAGAGATGGCCCAGGCAAATGTTAAAATAAAAATGGCAGGTAACATGGATTTGATGCCTACGACTATTCCTTTACCTAATGTATCAATCGACAAACGTTTGGCTGCAACATGACGCATATACATGAGAAACGTAACGACAACACTGATGAGTCCGCCTACAAATAATGCAAGTGACACATCCGCTTCACCGAGCACTTCCATCAATGGTGCACCCGCTTCGGTATTCCTTGCCCCGTCCCAGTAAATCGCTCCGAGTGTAGTGGCAAATAAAATACCAATCGGTACTAATAAATCACTGATGCGATGTGTATCACTCATCGGTAGTTCTTGTTCGACCTTTTCAGTTTCCGGATTCGCAACGATGCCAAACTCCATCGCCTGTCTTTCGTGATGCTTCATCGGGCCAAAGTCAACTTGTCGAATGGCAATGACAAGGACCATTCCTAGTGCTGCCCAGACGTAGAAATTCATCGGAATCATTCGAACAAAAGCTTCGAATGCACCATAGTCTGTCACTTGATGATTCACGAGCACCACCCCGATAATTCCGATAATGTAAGCCCCCCAGCTTGATATCGGAGCAATCACTGACACAGGTGCTGCTGTGGAATCGACGATATAGGCCAATTTCGCTCGAGATACGCGATGTTGATCCGTTACCGGTTTTGAAATCGGTCCTACAGTTAAACTATTGAAATAGTCATCTACGAAAATAAGAATTCCCAGTACCATAGTCATTAATTGAGCGCCCACACGTGTTTTTACACGTTTAATCATCCACTCTCCAAATGCAATGGTTCCACCCATCATGCTGACAAATGCCGTCATTAAACCAAGGATGAGAATAAATAGCAAGATGTAAACATTCCAGGTGTTAAGGGCTCCGTCATCCACAAATACTTGAACGAACGACTCCCAAATGAAACTGAATGTGCCTCCAATACTATAATTCGAAATTAAAAAGGCCGCGGCAATAATCCCTACCCCTAGGGATAATAAAACACGTTTTGTTATGAGAACCATAACAATAGCCAAGACTGGAGGTAATAAGGTTAACATTGATAATTCCATAGTTTGTGCCCCCTTGTTTGATTGTCTTCTCCCGTGACAAATTTGAAAGCGGTTACAAATCGTATGAAATAAAAAATGGTTCTTATGGAATGGATAGTGTATTGCTTACTGTCAATTTACCATCTGGTGGTATTGAAGTCAATGTATATTTGTCATTTTTAAAAGTGGTTGAACGACTATTTTTTTGTCTGAATGCATAAATATTAGTGCTTAATTGACTTAATTATTATTTTTTTGAATTGATTTTTGTTATATCATTTGAAATATTAATGTATAATTGTATTTTTATTCATTATTTGTTATTAATATTTATTTATGACTTGGTGTTATGAGGTTATCCTTTTTTGATATACTAAAGATAGTTTAATCACTTAATCCATTGTGAAAGGGGGTAGAAACGATGCACTTAAAACCTGTGGAATATGGAAACAGAAACGCCCCTCTCCTTCTTTTTTTACATGGTGGAGGCGTGAGTAGTTGGATGTGGGACAAACAAATTGAAATGCTCTCTACCTATCGCTGTGTCACCATCGATTGCCCAGGACATGGCGAACTGCAACACCTTTCCTCATTTTCGATTCAAACGACTGCAGCGGCGATCAACGATTGGATAAGTGCCCATTCCAATGAGCAAACCGTGACGGTGATTGGTTTTTCATTAGGAGCTCAAGTTTTGATACAAATGATGAGTGACCGTCCTCATTTGATCGATTACGCACTGATTAATAGTGCATCTGTCGAACCTCAAACTTGGCTTAAACGAAGCATCAAACCCCTAATAAGCTTAACCTTTCCTCTCCTTAAAAATAAAACCTTTGCCAAACGACAAGCGAGTAGTCTTGGATTGGGTGAAGCCTATTTCGACCGTTATTATGAAGAAACGCGACAAATCAAACGACAAATACTAATCGATGTATTAGAAGAAAACCTTTCCTTTCAACTCCCTCCGTCTTTTTCACAGGCCACCACGAAATGTCTAGTCACTGTCGGTGAAAAAGAACTTGGCAAGATGAAAACGTCAGCTGCTCGGTTGGTGGCAGCAAACAACCATTGTACAGGCGTAATCGTAGAAGGTGTAGGCCATGGGATTTCTTTTACGCATCCTGAAGTATTGCATCAATTGATTACCTGTTGGATAGAAAAACAAGAACTTCCCAATCAGCCTGGTTTCCAAATCATTTAAATAACCGAAGGACAAGATTCCTTCGGTTGAATGCTGGGGACTAAGCCAGTAAGGATAAAATGACCTCTTCAACGCTTTGTGGTAAATCTTCTTCCCTTAACGCAGCGATGTCTTGAAAAGAAACTCCTTCTGCGAGTAATGCTCCAACTACTTCCCAACCAACATAGTATGCTTCTCGCTCATGTCCTGTTGTTCCTTTGCCAAAGGTAAATTGTTCGACTACTTCATTTGTCTCTTGAGAAAGAAAAGGCTTGATGCCCTTCAATATGCTTTCCCGATGTGCATGGCAAGACTGTAGCCATCCAGCTGTGTATTCTGTATAGGCTTCATCTGGTCTTTTTGGAACAAGTCTTTTACTCACCTGCATCGCTAACCCTTCCTGTAT
>JASLCF010000025.1 GCA_030146155.1 Savagea sp. | reverse complement strand
CCTGCTCGAGTCGATGCCTGCACTTCAAGCAAAGTGTTGTCTTTTTAATGTTATGAAAATGAAGCAGCACCTGTTTAGTTGGTGGAATAATAATTCCTTCTTTTCGATCTTTTGAAGAAAAGAAATACAAGGACGCAACACAATTTCATTATTAAATGTGCCTGCTACTTTATATCACAAGTACAATATTCAACCTTTTCTTGAAAATTTGTTTATAAGTTCAGCGTGGGTTTTGGATTTTCGTTTCGGCATAGGCTTTTAGCAGAGAGTGGGTGGGTTTTGTGATTGAAGGTTGTAAAAAAGGGAAGAGTAGAGTAAGTAGAAAAAAATGAAACGTATGTTCGTTAAAATTAGATTCGTTCCACAGGCTATGATAAAATAGAGAGAAGAAAGGGAGGGATGCATCCCGTGGAAACATTTGAACTTGTCGCCCCGTATGAACCGAATGGCGATCAACCACAGGCGATTAAAGAGTTAGTGACTGGTATTCAGGAAGGTAAGAAAATGCAAACCTTGCTGGGGGCTACGGGTACGGGGAAGACGTTTACTGTGTCTAATGTTGTGAAAGAGATTAATAAACCGACATTAGTCATTGCGCATAATAAAACACTTGCAGGACAATTATATAGTGAGTTTAAAGAGTTTTTTCCGAATAATGCGGTTGAATATTTTGTCAGTTATTATGACTATTATCAACCAGAGGCTTATGTGCCGAGTACGGATACATTTATTGAAAAAGATGCGAGTATTAATGATGAAATCGATAAATTGAGACACTCTGCGACGAGTGCATTATTTGAACGGAATGATGTATTAATTGTTGCTTCTGTTTCTTGTATTTATGGGTTAGGGAATCCGGAAGAATACCGTGAGATGGTGGTTTCTTTACGTACAGGAATGGAAATTGGTAGAGATGAATTGCTGCGTAAATTGGTGGATATTCAGTACAACCGTAACGACATCAATTTCACGCGTGGCACGTTTCGTGTAAGAGGAGACGTGGTGGAACTGTTCCCTGCTTCGAAAGATGAGCATTGTTTGCGGATTGAGTTTTTTGGAGACGAGATTGATCGGATTCGAGAAGTCGACGCATTGACTGGGGAGATATTAGGCGATCGAGAACATGTCGCTGTTTTCCCAGCCTCCCACTTCGTTACACGTGATGAAAAGATGAAGAAAGCTATCGTCAATATTGAGAAAGAGTTAGAAGAGCGTTTAATCGTTTTACAAGAAGAAGGCAAGTTATTGGAAGCTCAGCGATTGGAACAACGAACGCGTTACGATTTAGAAATGATGGAAGAAATGGGTTTTTGTTCAGGAATTGAAAACTACTCTCGTCATTTAACCTTGCGTGAAGCGGGGGCGACCCCTTATACATTGCTTGATTATTTTCCAGATGATTTTGTCATTGTAGTGGATGAAAGTCACGTGACATTGCCACAAGTGCGAGGCATGTACAATGGTGACCAAGCGCGTAAACAAGTGTTAGTAGATCACGGCTTCCGTTTACCGTCCGCATTGGATAACCGTCCATTGACTTTTCAAGAATTTGAACAACATATTCATCAAGCTTTATTTATTTCAGCGACACCCGGTCCTTATGAGTTAGAACATACGCCAGAAATGGTGCAGCAAATTATTCGACCGACTGGCTTACTGGATCCTGAAGTAGAAATTCGTCCAATTCATGGGCAAATTGATGATTTAATCGGAGAAATTAATTTACGTATCGAACGGAATGAACGCGTATTAATTACGACGTTAACGAAGAAGATGAGTGAGGACTTAACGGATTACTTGAAAGAAATTGGTATTAAAGTGCAGTACTTACATTCGGAAGTGAAGACGTTAGAACGGATTGAAATCATTCGTGATTTAAGAGTGGGTACGTATGACGTATTGATAGGGATTAACTTATTGCGAGAGGGTATTGATATACCAGAAGTGTCTTTAGTGGCGATTTTAGATGCGGATAAAGAAGGGTTCCTTCGTTCTGAACGTGCATTAATTCAGACGATGGGGCGTGCTGCGCGTAATGAAAATGGTCGCGTCATTATGTATGCAGATCGAATGACAGATTCGATGGAAAAAGCGATTTCTGAAACAGAACGTCGTCGTACGATTCAAATGGCGTATAACGAAGAACATGGGATTACTCCGAAGACGATTCAAAAAGGAATTCGAGATTTAATCCGTGCAACAGCAGTCGCAGAAGATGAAGAAGACTATTTATCACAAGTGACGTCGGGTAAATCATTAAATAAAGATGAAAAAGAATTATTGGCTTTATCGATTGAAAAAGACATGAAAGAAGCAGCGAAGGCACTCGACTTTGAGCGTGCAGCTGTGTTACGTGATGCCTTATTAGAACTGCAGTCAGGAAGGTAATGAAAAATGAAAAATAAAGAAATCGTGATTCAAGGAGCGCGTGCTCATAATTTAAAGAATATAGATGTAACGATTCCTCGTGATGAATTAGTTGTCATGACGGGATTATCAGGTTCTGGGAAGTCTTCTTTAGCATTTGATACGATTTATGCAGAAGGGCAGAGAAGATATGTCGAGTCTTTATCTTCCTATGCACGACAGTTTTTAGGGCAGATGGATAAACCAGATGTCGATGTCATTGAAGGGTTATCCCCTGCGATTTCAATCGACCAAAAAACAACGAGTCGAAACCCTCGTTCGACGGTTGGAACGGTTACTGAAATTTATGATTATCTTCGTTTACTGTTTGCGAGAATTGGACGTCCGATTTGTCCTGTGCATGGGATTGAAATTACCTCACAGACGATTGAGCAAATGGTGGACCGTGTGTTTGAATTAGAGGATCGTTCGCGTATTCAAGTGCTAGCTCCGATTGTTCAAGGAAGAAAAGGCGCACACGTAAAATTGTTGGATCAACTTCGTAAGGAAGGTTACGTTCGTGTTCGTATTGATGGTGAAACGGTCGATTTGAGTGAGGACATCGAGTTGAATAAAAATCAAAAGCACTCGATTGAAGTTGTCGTGGACCGCATTATTGTCAAAGAGGGCGTTGATTCTCGTTTGAGTGATTCTATTGAAACGGCTCTTGGCTTAGGAGAAGGAAATGTGTTAATTGACGTCATTGGAAAAGAAGAGTTGTTCTTTAGCGAACACCATGCTTGTCCGCTGTGTGGCTTTTCAATAGGAGAGTTAGAGCCACGAATGTTCTCCTTTAACAGTCCGTTCGGTGCTTGTCCAGACTGTGATGGGCTAGGGACGAAATTAGAAGTTGACCCAGAATTGGTAATTCCAGATCCGACTTTAAGTTTGGCAGATGGTGCAATTGAGCCTTGGATTCCAACGAGTTCTAATTATTACCCAAGTTTATTACAAACGGTGTGTGAGCATTTCAATATTCCAATGGATGTGCCTGTTGAACAACTGACACAAGAGCAAATGGATATTATTTTAAAAGGGGCGCCTAATGATAAGATTTGTTTCGTTTATACGAATGAATTTGGGAATACGAGAGATAATTTAATTGTTTTTGAAGGTGTCTTAAA
>JASLCF010000198.1 GCA_030146155.1 Savagea sp. | reverse complement strand
ATTCTGTACACTTGGGGACATTAAGACCAGATATCGAAGCGATGCAACAGGCGGCCAATTATTTTGTAGGAACTCATGATTTTACAAGCTATTGTTCAGCAAAAACAGCGACATCCAATCGGGTACGCACGGTTCGTTCATGCACAATTCAACGTGAAGCGAATGAACTCGTACTTAGGATTGAAGGAGACGGTTTTTTATACAATATGGTGCGTACGATTGCGGGTATGCTGATTGCAGTAGGGAGAGGTTGGAATACCCCAGAGGATATCCCGAAAATAATGGCAGCTAAAGACCGTCAGCAAGCAGGGAAAACCGCGCCAGCACACGGTTTATACCTAGTAGAGGTCACTTATTAAAAATAATACAACTTCACCGTGTGTTTTTTTGGAAAATGATTGACTTTTGGTTTTTTTTGAGATATGATATTAAATGGTATTTCAATAACCCCACATAGTAGCCCCGGAAGCTCAATTGTGTTTAGGGATAGAGAAAACGAAGATTCGTAAAGTGATATTTAGGAGGAAAGAAATATGCGTACAACATTCATGGCAAAAGCTGAAGAAGTAGAACGCAAGTGGTTTGTTGTGGACGCTGAAGGTCAAACTTTAGGTCGTTTAGCAACAGAAGTAGCTGCAATTCTACGTGGAAAACATAAACCAACATTTACACCGCATGTTGATACAGGAGATCACGTGATCGTTATCAACGCTGAAAAAATTCATTTAACAGGTAACAAAATGCAAGACAAAAAATACTACCGTCACTCAGGTTACACAGGTAGCATTAAAGAGCGTAACGCTGCAGAAATGATTGAACGTTCACCAGAACGCGTAATCGAATTAGCAGTAAAAGGAATGATCCCAAGAGGACCATTAGGTAACAAAGTATACAAAAAGCTACACGTATTCGCTGGACCAGAGCATACACATGCAGCACAAAAACCAGAAGTTTACACACTTCGCGGTTAATTAAAGAGGAGGAAAACCTTTGGCACAAGTACAATATATCGGCACAGGCCGTCGTAAAAGTTCAGTAGCTCGTGTACGTTTAGTTCCTGGTGAAGGAAAAATCACTGTGAACAAACGCGACGCAGAAGACTACTTCGCATTTGAAACACTTCGTGAAATTATGAAACAACCATTAGTAGCAACAGAAACTTTAGGAAGCTACGATGTTCACGTTAACGTGAACGGTGGTGGATTCACTGGACAAGCTGGTGCAATCCGTCACGGAATCGCACGTGCTTTATTAAACGTTGACCCAGAATACCGCAAAGTATTAAAAGCGGAAGGTCTTTTAACACGTGACCCACGTATGAAAGAACGTAAAAAACCAGGTCTTCGCGGCGCACGTCGTAAACCACAATTCTCAAAACGTTAATATTACATTATCGTATATCAAACCCTCTTCCACTTATGTGGGAGAGGGTTTTTCTATGCAAAAAATATAAAAAGTTGAGTAGGTGTGAGTTATCATGTATTCTCACGAACAGTTAAAAAGTTTCATTAAAGGAGAAATCATCGGGGAGTCCTATCCTTATGGCACAAAAGATGAGAAGAAAATTGAAGCATACATAAAACAATTATATAATCGGATGAAGCGGATTCCTAATATGCTTTGTGAAGCAGAGTTTGATCACTTCGGGAGTGGTTATGCTTCCTTTATCGAATTTTTCTGTTATCGTCAGGAAGATATACGAATAATAAAGAAGAAAGAGAAGTACGGTATTTTATAGTATGAGATAAAAGGAATTTTAATCAATGTCAGTCGTTTAGCACCAGTTTTTATATATGGGGAAGATGAAAGGACCCGAACCATTCGAGTTGAAACGAAGAGAAATATTGCTGGAGCTTATAGTCCATTACCAGGGTGGACAAACATATTCCATAGGGATGAGAAATTTGCTAAGATGATGTACGAACTCTTCCAAGTTTTAAAAGAGTTTAAATATGAGCCACTAGCGAAAACATATGCGAATCAAGTTCTTCCCTTTGAAGCAGATATACCGACATTTTACCGTAAACCTCATGAATATCGAGTGTTAGATGCACTTTTTTATTGGGAAGATTAAGGCAGTATAGCATAATAGCAAATTATAAAAATTCGAGAGGAAAATAGGTATGAATTTTAATGATTTATGGGCAAATCACATGGATGCACTAGATACATTTGATCATGAAACAATAGCTATCGTTGAAGAAAAGTTACAATTAAAATTGCCGGCAGACTATGTTCATTTAATGAAAATACAAAATGGCGGGTATCTTAGAAAAAATACATTTAAAATGAAAGATGAAGAAATAACTGTTGGAGAACTTTATGGAATTAGCACTAATGAAGAAGAAGGTATTTTAATAACGATTGATATGCGTGAAGAATGGGAATTGCCAGAGGATATTATTTTATTGAATGGTGATGGGCATACATGGGTATTTTTAGATTATAGAAAGAACCAGGAGCAGCCACCTGTGTCTTATATTGATTTAGAGTTGGAAATAGATTTTGTTTTAGCAAGTAATTTCACAGACTTTATCAATGGCTTATATGAAGATGATTCGCTTGAAGAAATTGAATATAAAGCTGAAGGAGTCTATACGGAGGATATGTTTGAAAGGATTGTGGAAGAAGGGGAAGATGCATTTGAGCTAACGGACGGGGTTTTATATTTTACAGAAGTCGATTGTGATATGGCATGGCTTGTTACACAGGTGAACCGAATCATGGATATTGACAATGAAGAGAGTGAGTTTGTATTACCAGAGGTACTTTACTATTTGCTGAATCGAATTTCAGAGGTCGACTTGAATGATGAAGTGAATGTTACATTAAGCTTATTAGGTCATAAAGTAAAAGAACATAAAATAATAGAAGTCCGGAAGTATTACAAAAAGATTAAAGAAATAATTAAATCGTGATAGATGCTTGAAGGACTTTGTCGGGTTGAAAACTAAGTTATATATAGCATTATTGTACAGGGGGGTATCAAACATTGAAGAAACCATTAGGAATTAAAATAGATGGTTGTGTTTATGCAACGAATGAAGAAGATATCATTGAAGAAGAATTTTGGAATGTCTTTATAAAATTTATCGAAGAAAAAGGCTGGTATTTTGGAGGTGGACTTAATCAAATAGATGAGGAAGGGAATTATATATTGGATATTAAAGAGAGTACACTTCAATCAGACACAATTGTTGAATGAAAAACTATTCATTTTGCTAACAATCACCTTTCTAATGATGCGAAAGGATGTAAATTAAATGAAGATTTTGATAGAATGGGATTCGACTGGACATGTTATCCACAGATAAAAGATTGATATAACTCAAAACGTTAATTTTATATTATATGTTCAATCCTTTCTCACCTTGGTGGGGGAGGATTTTTTTATTGTAAAGAACTAATAGGAGCTAGCTGTAGTCGGAGTAATTTTAAATTCGTCAACCTTGTAGGAAAGAGAATACTGTAATCGATTAGCCTAACATTTACTTCTTTCATAAGAATGATAGAATCAAGAAAGATAGAGGATTACTCAAAAACGAACCAGATTGTTTAAAAATCGTTGAAGAGGGATGGGGATTTCTATGATAAAAATCGCGACATTACAGGAAATAAAAGTAGTTGCCAATCTTGCCTTATTGCTTTGGCCAGATCATACATTAGAAGAAATGGAACAAGACATGAATCATGCTATTGTTAATAATCATTCCATCATTTTCTTAGCTTATCATAATAATGAAGCTATTGGATTTGCACAATGTCAGCTGCGATATGATGATGTTGAAGGAACCAGTTCAAATCCAGTGGGGTATTGAGAGGGACTTTTTGTAAAAGAGGAGTTTCGCAAACAAGGATTTGCTCAAAAGATGACGAGAGCTTGTGAGAAATGGGCAAAGGATAATGGTTGTAGTGAATTCGCTAGTGATTGTGAAATAGAAAACGAAATTAGTTTGGCCATGCATTTAAAATTAGGTTTTGAAGAGGTTAATCGTATCATTTGTTTCAAGAAAGATTTATAAGCAGAGAGGCTCTAAAAGCCCACTATCATCTGTTGGAACCAAGCGCCATTGTCTTACTGACCATTGGCTTGATCAATGCAGATATACAGGAATTCAATAAGTTGGACGATTCATCAATGAAAAGAGTATAAAAATCTCAACATTCATCGTTTATTTTTCGTTTTAAACCTTTTCTCACTATGTGGGAGAGGTTTTTATCTTTTTATCATTAATTTTATGAAAAAAGGGTATAGCTTAGGACAATGATAAAATGAAGAGGTGTTCACATGAAAATTGCAATAGTAGGCGCGGGTATGGCCGGTATGGGTACATTGCGTTATTACATTGACCATGTAAGAGAAGAGTTTGAGATTGTAGTCTACGGTGATCCAGCGACAGCCGGTACAGGTTATCCTTTTGGAGAGGATGATGAAGCCTTACTATTAAACCAACGTTTAAGAGAAATGACACTAGCTCCATGGGATAATAAACAAGAGTATGTCCAATACTTAGAGGAATATAGTCCAGAACAATTAGAACAAGACTTCATTAGTCGTCCAGAATTTGGAGAATATACAAGTGATTTATTTCGTTGGTATGTCAGTGATCCGCGAGTTACTTTTATTCCACAAGTTGTGACGGATTTAGATGTAGTCGGGGAACAAGTGATTATTCATACGATGGATTCAAAAGATGTGTTTGATATTGTTCATTTATGCATCGGACAATTACCACAGACAGATATTTATGAATTGAATCATTTAGAGGGGTATATCGGCAATCCTTTTCCTATTGAGTCTCATCAAGACTTATTACTTCATGCACAATCCGTGGGCATTATTGGAACAAGTTTGACGTCTTTAGATATTATTATGTATTTACAAACGCATGGCTATAACAATAAAATTGTTGTGACTTCTCGAGCGGGAACATTGCCTTTTATTCGCGGTCATAAAACAGAGGTTCAGGTTGTTGCGGATCGACTTCTCCTTGAAAAAGAACATCCGACACCCGATGATTTTATACAAGCAGTTTATGAAGAGACGAAACGGCATGCGCTAGATTTTGATTTACTGTATCAGTTGAATGATATGTCTCCGTTAGATTCTTTAACCTATCAATTAACGATTTTAGAAGAACTAGGTAAGATTCAAGCGATTGTAGATGAATTGATGATTACTTTACGAAAAGTTTGGAATCAATTTAAATTGAAGGACCAACAACAATTTTTGAAAAAATACAAAGGTATTTTCACCCAACTGTTTGGCCCCTTTCCAGAACAAACAGCTAGGCGAATTATTTCGATGATTGAAAAGGGACAATTGATTTATTTACGAGGCGTGTCAGATATTACTTACGCCGACCAAGCATTTCAAATTAAAACAGAGCAAGGCAATGAAAAAACAGAGGTCATGGTGAGTGCAGTGGGACCCAATAAAACAGGGGAGCAGTTAGCAAACGAAAACCATGCTTCACCGCTTGTGAAACGTCTCTTACAAAAAGGAATTTTGACTCTTCATCCTTTAGGGGGGATTGCGATTACTTATCCTGAGTTTTCGATAGTGACGAGGACAGGTGTAGTCGATCGTTTAAAATTGTACGGAAGTCTTGTATCGACTACTCATTTTAATAATTCAGGTGTAGGTTTAATTGTGTCCGAGATTCCTTATACAGTCGATCAAATTGTCACTACAACGGTGGAAGAGAAAGTAGATTAAGTGTTGTATGGGTATACGAACTAGTTGAGTTTTGAATGAAAAATAGGGGATGGCTGAGTTTGCGAAGTCATCCTCTATTTTTTATTTTCACTATCTTTTTAAACAGATGTTCAATAATGAATCGATAAGGTAAAATTGAAAAGCAATCATTCTCACGTAGGAGGAATTATATGTATACAAATGAACAATGGGCAAGGTTCATTCAAGGCGAAACCTTTGGGGATACTTATCCGTATGATACAGGAGACAAGCAACAAATCGAGATGCATCTCCTTCGCTTGTACAGACAGCTTCAACGAATTCCATCTCTTTGTTGTGAAGCGGAATTTTCACACTTTGGGAGCGGGTATGCTTCATTTGTTGAATTTTTTTGTTATCGTAAACAAGACATTATACTTCATAAAGAGAAAGAAAAGTACGGAATTAGACAAGTAGTGAAGACCGGTTTATTGCTCAATGTAAGTAGGTTAGCACCTCTTTTTATCTACGGAGAAGATGAGCGATATGAAACCGTTAAGTTGGCAACGAATGAAATCATTAGTGGTGGATACAGTTCATTACCTGGTCAAAACAACATCAAC
>JASLCF010000212.1 GCA_030146155.1 Savagea sp. | reverse complement strand
AATATATTCCTTATCGTAAAAATGAGTTCACGGCTTTGCGTGACTCTTTACGTCATCCTTATTTTGCAGGACATGGCTATGCAAGTATTCGTGTAGACATTCGTGGGAGTGGAGATTCTGAAGGTATTTTATACGATGAATACTTGAAACAAGAACAAGACGACGCATTAGAAGTATTAGAGTGGATTGGCAAGCAAGAGTGGTTCACAGGCGGCGTAGGAATGATTGGGAAATCATGGGGCGGCTTCAATGGTTTACAAGTAGCCGCTCGTCAACATCCTTTATTAAAAGCAGTCATTACGCTTTGTTCAACAGACGATCGCTATGCCGACGATGTGCATTATAAAGGCGGAACGATGTTAGCGTCAGACATGCTGTGGTGGGCATCGACTATGCTCGTGTACAACGCTCGTCCACAAGACCCTGAAGTCGTAGGGGATAGCTGGAGAGAAAACTGGTTAGCCCGTATGGAAAAAACACCTCCTTACGTTGAAGAGTGGGTAAGACATCAACGCCGTGACGAGTACTGGCAACATGGTTCAGTCTGTGAAGATTACAGCAAAATCACAATCCCAGTTTTCGCAGTCGGTGGTTGGGCAGATGGCTATACGAATGCTGTCTTCCGTTTATTAGAAAACTTAAGTGGTCCGCGTAAAGGATTAGTCGGTCCATGGGCACATGAATACCCAGAAGTAGCAGTACCTGGTCCGCAAATCGGCTTTTTACAAGAAGCGATCCGTTGGTATGATCAATGGTTAAAAGAAGAAGAGACAGGCATTATGGACGAGCCAATGGTACGTGCTTACGTTCAAGATTCTATGCCACCACAAACAAGCTATGACTACCGTTACGGCAAGTGGGTAGCAGAAGAACAGTGGCCACCAAAAGACGAAGTAAGACAACCTTTCTATTTACAAGGTCAAACATTAACTGAACAACCTGCAGAAGAACAAGAAATCCTCGTTTCTAGTGTGCAACAACACGGATTATATGCAGGCGTCTTCTGTCCATTTGGTCAAAAAGGGGACTTAGCTGCAGACCAACGTTTAGAAAATGGCTATGCGACAGTGTTTACAGGTGAACCATTAACAGAAGATATGAATATTTTAGGCTTCCCAACGTTCTCATTTGAGTTTTCAAGTGATGAAGAAATTGCAAATATTGCCGTGCGTTTGAATGAAGTAGCGCCTGATGGGGCAGTCAACCGGATTACATGGGGCGTGTTGAACTTAACACATCGTGAGAGCCACGAATTCCCAGAAAAATTAGTACCGCATCAACGTTATGAAGCAACGGTAGAATTGAATGCGATTGGTTACCGTATTCCAGCAGGCCACCGTTTAGAAGTAGCGATTGCACCTACGTACTGGCCACATGTATGGCCGGCACCACGCAATGTGAATTTAACAGTGTATGCGAATGAGAAAACATACTGTGAAATTCCAGTGCGTGAACCGAAAGCGTTAGACGACACATTACATGATTTCCAACCAGCAGAAACGTATGAAGTATTAGAACGTGAAATTTTACGTGAAGCAGGGCGTACACGTGATGTGAAGAGTAATATCTTAACAGGTGAATGGATCTTAGATGATTATTCAGACGAAGGATGCCGTCGTTTACCAAGCAATGGTATGGAGTATGGCAGTACGAACCGGAACGTCTTCAAAATTACAGAAGGTGACCCATTGTCAGCAGAAGTACAATGTGACTGGACATTGACACTGGGCCGCGGGGAATGGCAAACGGCATTAGAAAGTACAAGTAAAATGTCAGCAGATGAAGAATACTTCTATTTAATGAACCATTTAATTGGTTACGAAGGCGAAGAAGAAGTCTTTAATAAAGTATGGGAAACCAAAGTCAAAAGAGATCATATCTAAGGGGGAAGTTGGATGAATCGAATCGATCGTATGCGTCAGTATTTAGCCAAAGAAGGATTGCAAGCTGCACTTGTTTGGCAACCTGAAAATCAGTATTACTATAGTCGTTTTTTAGCCATTAGTTATTCACGTCCTATCGTGACGTTAATTACAGCAGAACGCAGTCAATTAATCGTACCTTCATTGGAATCTTTACACGCTAAAGAAAAAGCACGTGTGGACCACATTGATGTGTATGAAGAACAAGCTTTTGGCAATGAACAAGTTGCTGATTTTCCGTACTATTTAAAAGAATGGGTGAAGGCATTAGGTACACGACCAACAATTGGCGTGGACTTAGCTGAATTACCGAGTTCGATGTACGTATGGTTAACAGAACAAGGCGTAACGATGGTCGATATTCAACCCTTTATCATCGAGATGCGCATGATTAAAGATGCAGAAGAAATCGCTGCACTCGATATCGCAGGACATTTATCAGACATTGCAGTAGACGCTTCAATGTCTGCTGCAACGGTCGGGATGAGTGAGTTAGAAATGGATCAAATCGGAGATGCCGCTTTGTTGCGTTATGCGACAAAGCATCATCCGAACCAATACATCGGGTATGAGAACTGGACACTATCTGGCATTCACCGCTCAGCAATGCCTCACTTAGCTTCTAGCACACGCCCGTATGAATTAGGCGATATGGTCGTCCACAGTCGTCAAGTGTGGTACGAAGGCTACCGAGCAGAAAATGAACGTACTTTTTTCATCGGTGAGCCGGCAAAAGAACATGCTGAATTACTGAAAATTGCAATTGAAGCACAACAACAAGCATTGGATTTTATTCGACCAGGTGTCTTAGCAAAAGAAGTGGATTTATTGTCATTTGACGTGTTTAAAAAAGCAGGTGTCTCTCAATTTGTAACGCATCGGATTGGTCATGGACTTGGCTTATCAGAGCATGAGGAGCCTTACTTACGTTTTGATAACGAACTTGTTTTGCAGGAGGGCATGGTATACA
Source organism: Savagea sp. (assembly GCA_030146155.1). Taxonomy (GTDB): domain Bacteria; phylum Bacillota; class Bacilli; order Bacillales_A; family Planococcaceae; genus Savagea. The sequence goes on along the minus strand of JASLCF010000212.1, from coordinate 672 downwards.
CGATTGAGCCGGGCATCTATTTACCTGGTCTTGGTGGCTACCGTCATTCAGATACAGTGATCGTAACAAAAACAGGAAGTCGCACGATTACTAATAGTCCTCGTTCATACGAAGCAATGGTAATCAAACAATAGACTGATGGAGGTCGAGGGCAATGCCAACTATGATATTACTCATTGTTGGGATTAACATAGCGTATGTTTCTCTCTTTACTTTACGTTTAATTTTAGTGATTAAAGGGTTTCGCCTAGCAGCGTCTCTTTTATCTATGGTAGAGGTCTTTATTTATTTGATGGGTTTAACCATTGTATTGGATAACTTAGATGATCCACTCAACTTGATTGCTTATTGTATTGGTTGGGGTGTAGGGGTTTACTTTGGGAGTGTCATCGAAGAGAAACTGGCCTTAGGGTATGTGTTATTTGAAGTGGTGATTGATGAGATTGATTTCACAGTGCCTCAGCAGATTCGTGATGCAGGGTACGGTGTGACTTCTTGGTTAGCAGATGGTCGTGATGGTAAGCGTATTGTGATGAAGGTGTTGACGAAGCGTAAAAAAGAGTCGGAGTTGTATCGTTTGATTACGTCTTTGCAACCGAAAGCTTTTATCATTTCTTACGAGCCGAATCATTTCCAAGGTGGTTTTTTAGTCAAGGGGATGAAGAAGCAGGC
>JASLCF010000125.1 GCA_030146155.1 Savagea sp. | reverse complement strand
AATCGGTTCGTCTTTATGTGTCATTTGCTCGACCCACGGACCTGTCGCATTGACTACCCGTTTACCGAAAAATGCAGCCCGTTCACCATCTAATTGGTCGACGGCTACTACTCCTTCTACTTTGCCTTCTTCATTATAAATAAACGATTGGGCTTTCATGTAGTTAATCAGTTTCGCCCCATGAACGGCAGCTTTCTTAGCTACTTCCATTGTCAATCGTGCATCATCTGTACGGTATTCTACATAATACCCACCACCGAGTAAGCCTTCTTGTTTTAATAAAGGTTCTTTACGTAAAGTTTCTTTACGTGAAAGCATGGTACGACGTTCATCTTTTTTTACACCTGCTAATGTATCGTACACTTTTAAACCAACAGAGGTGGAGTATTTACCGAACGTTCCCTTTTTATAAATCGGCAGTAGCATCCATTCCGGGTGCGTGACGTGCATACCATTGTTGTAAACAATTTCACGTTCACGGCCGACATCCGCTACCATTTTTACTTCAAATTGTTTTAAATAACGTAAACCGCCATGTACAAGTTTTGTCGAGCGACTAGATGTGCCCCCAGCGAAATCTTGCATTTCAATTAAAGCTGTTTTCATTCCACGTGTTACAGCATCTAAGGCAATCCCTACACCTGTAATGCCACCACCGATTATGACGACGTCGTAGATTTCATCTTTTGCTTCGTGTAACCATTTTTTGCGTTCTTCCGTTGAAAATGAATACATGCGGACTCTCTCCTTTTTATACGAACTTTTGTACTTTTTCTTTTCCCTTTCTTTCCCATCATAAACCTGCTGAAAGAGGAAATACTCAAGTCCTTCATCTTTATTGTACAATAATTCACAAAGTTTGTCGTATACACACCATCGGGAGAAAGTTTGATTACTCTTCTTTATTGTCTACCCGTTCTGCTCTAATTAAAAGACGCTGAACATTTGATCCAAAAGGGTGACAAGTAATCAACGTTGCTAAATCTTTACCTTCTTGCACTTCTAGCGAATCCGTTTCATCTGGATAAATGACAGATTGATCAAAGACACGATAAGTTAAAGTTTCGGATAAAGTATGGATGTAAAAATAATCTTCTGGCTGAACTTTATCTAAAAACTTAAACATTTGTTGTGTCCACTGCCCTCTATGGCCAGCTAAAACTGTATGAGACCCTTGGCCGCCTACTGGTAATGATGAACCTTCAACATGGCCAATTCCTTTTGCTAAAATCTCATCTGTTGCGCTTAGATAAATTGGAATGACCAATTCTAATACAGGGATTTCTAAAACAGCAAATACTTCATCATTCTGAATACCTAGACATTCTTTCATTTTTTCTAATTTTTTTTGATTGGTTAAAAAAGGATCTATAATACCGGTCACTTCATCATATAGCTTTTGGTTACATACAGCCACCTCGCGAAGTAAATCTTCTACTTGTTCGTCTGTCATTTCTACGCTTTCTTCCATAAACTCTTCAAAACTTTTCACATTTTGATTTTCATAGTAATAGCGTACGAGATAAGGAAATATGAGAATGATCAATCCTGAAATAAATAATAAGCCTATCCATTTATTACTCTTCATTCAAATCACCCTTTCTTTTTCTCCTATTATTTAATAACAATAAAAGTAACAGAAGAGCTGCTCCAATTAATAAAGGTCTTACGTACTTTCCTTGTTGTGGCCTCTGCTTCTCTGCTTTTATTGCTGCTTCTTCATATTCAATCTTTTCAGCAGTTACCAATAACCTATGGCTATTAATCATGTAAGGTTCACAAGTCAATAAGGTTGTTAACTCTTTCCCTTCCTCATGCACTAACCAATCTGTCTCATCTGGCCATACTATTTTTTGTTCACGCACTTCGTAAGCATGTACTTCACCCAATACATTAATAAAAAAAACATCACCAGGATCCAATTTATCTAAATGTCGAAATAAAGTGGAAGAAGGTAATCCACGATGAGCTGTCAACACTGAGTGCGTACCTTCACCACCAACTGGTAATGCCGTATTTTCCATATGGCCAACACCTCTAGAGAGTACACCCTCATCTGTCCCATGATAGATAGGTAATTCAATCCCTAATTTAGGGATTTCCAATACAGCCATTGAATCGCCTATATCCAGTGCATCATAATAACTACGATTCCCTGCTGATGATGTTCCATTTGCAAAGGGATCAATGAAAGTTGCTTCTTCTTCTTTGATTGATTCATTATGTTTTCTTGCTTGTTCTTCCATATATATCTTTTCTTCTTCGCTTAATTCTCTAATTGCTGTTTCATAAGCATCAATTTGTTTCACATGAGCTTTTGTAGAAAATAAATTAGCGACTATTGGGTATAATAAAATGCCTAACCCTGCAATAAATAAGATGACAAACAACCACTTATTCCTCAATACATTCACTCCTTCTTACCTCTTTTATCAGTTGATAAGAAAAAGAGCTCGGGTAGGTCCCGAACTCTTTACTTTTTTATTAAAGGGCTACACTTTCTTCTTTCTTACGTCTTACATAGAGTAAAATAGAAGCTAAAATCATCGTAAAACCAACTAGCGTAAAGAGAAGTGTTCCTATACCGCCTGTTGTTGGTAAATTCCATCCTGACTTTGCGTTTTCTACTGTTACTTCCTGTACCTCTGACTTTACAACTTCAACTTTCAAAGGTTTCGTTAGTAAACGGTATGATTTTTCTTCGCCAGATTCTGTTTGGTACGTCGGAGCTTTTGTTTCATGGATATAATAAGTACCCGGATTTAACCCTTCAACTTTAATTATTCCGTTAGTATCAGTTACCAAATTTTCTAGTTTACCTTCATAGTTCTGACCATTTACCAATACTGTGCCCATAACCACTGTATCTAAAACTTGTTTACCTTCTTTATCTGCTGTTATTTTAAATTCAGCACCTTTAAGTTTAACAGTTTGGTCATTCGCATCTACTTTTAAAATCTTTAATCCGCCATCTACAGGTTTTACGGTAACTGGAGGTGTCGTAGGAGGTGTCACAGGTGGTGTTTCTGGGCCAGGAGGTGTCACAGGATCTGCTGGTTTTGTATAAGAACCCTTCCCGTTATCAAAATGCAAGTTCGCTGTATTTGAAATTCCATTTTCACCCTCTACTAATTGTGCATCTTTTCTTATCTTAGTTGAAAAATCAATAACCACTGGCTCAGTTGTTAGCTGAGACAAATTGACAACTTCCCAAATTAATTGTTTTGTTGTATGTCCTTTACTATCTTCTGCATCGATTGCTTGGAATTTTATATTTTCCTTTGTTGTACCTGTCACTGTCCATTCTCCAGTGAACTCTAAACGGCTATCTAATGTATCAGTTACACCTAACGCTTTATAATCTTGAATATTTTGAGGTACATTTATTTTCAATTGATACGTAAACTCTTTATTTCTAACTGCGTCAAGATCTGTAACTAACTGCCCGTTTTCATCTTTAATTTTTTTATCAATTTCAGGTTGCTTATAGTTTTTAAACGTCCCTGGATTTTCTTGCGCTTCCCAAATAATTGAACTAACATTCTTGTCTTCATCATTTTTAGAAGCAGTTACTTCAAAATGAATTTTCGTATGATCTAAGGCATAGCCGTCTACTGTATCAATTTCTTGCAAGTAATATTTCCCTGCTGCTAGCCCTTCTAGTTTAATTTTTCCTTCAGTTCCTGTCGTCATTGTCTCTCCTAGCTGTTTTCCTGTTTCATCATACAAGTTAAACTTCACGCCTGGAAGACCATTTCCTTGTCCATCTTGCTTTTGGAACTCTCCATTTCCACGAATAATTTCGTTCTTAGGATAGACATGGATGTCATAATTTAATGTTGTACCATCTGTGGTAGTCATTGGTAATTCGACCGTAAAAGGAGTAGGGTTAATGAGAATATCACTTGGCCCTGAAATTTCCTTGATTTCGTATACACCCAACTCTAATTGATCGAGTGCAATTATTCCTGCTTCATTTGTAGTATATGTTTTAGCTTCTTTTGTAACATCTTCATATTTCTCTTGCCATCCATCGGTTGACAATGCTCCTGGTAGTAACTTCTTCGTCTGTTTTACTTCATAAACAACGCCTTGCACTGGGTCACCATTCGGGTTTTCTTCCTTTTGACCACTACTAGGTTTTCCTGCACTACCTGGTTCTTGTTTCAATTTCGTTATCGTAATTTTAGGATTGTCTTTATCACCAATTACTTTAGGTGTATTTGATTCAGCATTCGTAACGACTACTCCGCTTGGTAATAACATGCTCATTATTAGCATCACCATAGCAATTAAACTAACTATTTTCTTTTTATTCATCTTGTTCTCTCCCTTAATATTTTTTACACACATTTGTGTGATTATTGAACGCTTATTGAATAGGTCTTTTCTTCTTCCTGATTAAACCCCAACAAGCGATAATAATTAATAAACCACCTAATCCATAAAAAATAGTTGCACCAATACCGCCTGAATCAGGTAATAAATAATTTTGTGGTTGATTGATAATACTTTTAGTTACATGTAAATCTTCTTTAGCAATCGTCACTTGTAACTCTTCTGTTAATAATTGTTGGCCTTCCGGTGCGCTAACTTCTCGCAATGTATATTCGCCCCATTGTAAGTTATCAAACACCAGTTTCCCTTCATCATCTGTAGTTCCATTCATCTCTTGCCCTAAATTATCAATTAAAACGAATACTGCTCCTTTTAAAGGTTCGTTAGCAGGAGATTTTTTAAGTATAGTTAATGAACCCAATTGCTTCGTGTATACATAAATAACCGTTTGTGCTTCTTTTTTATACTGACCAGCAGTTGGTGCGCTATCTGCTCTCACTTCTTTAAATGTGTAGCCTGCTATTTCTCTCTGGGAAGTTTCATACTTTTCATTGATTTTACCTTCTGAACGCTCTACTGCTGCAATGTCATTACCTTGTTCATCAACATGCCTAACTTGTAATTCACCTGCAATCAATTCCTCTTCTTTTACATAACCGAACAGAACTGTTTCACATACTTGTTCAGTCGATAAAACAACTTTTATAGATGGGTCACCTTGATGAAGAACAAAACCTTCAATTTCTTTAGCTTTTACTTCATACTCTGTTCCAAAAGCTATATTTTCTGCTATTTTTTCATTATAAAATTGTTGAGCTTCTTTGTAGCTACTCACTACATTCCCGTTTTCATCAATGGGTTGCCCTTCTAAGTTCACACGGTAACCAATCTGGCTCAAATTTCCTGACTCTATTTTTACTTGTGGAACAGTAAAATTCTTTTGTTTTTCACTATTATTTAAATCATTATATTGCAGTGTTGTGATGCCATTTGTCGGATAGAGTGTATTTCCTTTGATATTCTTTGTACAATCTATTTGCACTTTATACTTCAATGTGTAGGTTTTATTTTCATCAATAGAGCCGATTTGCCAATCAAAGGTTTCTGTGGATGAATCCCAACTTACCTTTCCCTCAGAAGCTTCAAAATTTGCTCCATTTGTATAGTCACCCTTTTGAACAAGATCAAACATTTCTCCCATCGGATCTTTCACTGAAGCATCGGATGCCGCATAGAGTAAACTTGACGCGATTTTGTCGAAAATTTCTGTTAATTTATCAGGATCTGCTTCATACATCCCTTTATTTTGACTGGTTTTAAGTACATATGTAGCATCTTCGTCATCACCTACATCAAGAGCCACTGAGTAAATTCCTATCCCTTGGTCCATCGTGTGCTTCGCTTCAGAAATTGTTGCAAGTCCATGAGTTTTAACTAACACTCTATTATTTGTATAATAATAATCTGATACAGGACGCGGCCAAGCATTTTTCATTATTTCATAACTCGCCCCATTCCCTACCCTGACATTATAATTAAAGTCAGATAATATATGCTTATATTTATTTTCAAGCCAATCGTTGTAGGTTGATGCATTTCTCGCTTTATAACTATAGGTAGGAGCTCCATCACTTAATAAGACAATAGTTTTCATATCTGCATTACTTTTACTAAGTAAGTCGCGTGCTTGTTTCAAGCCTGCTTGAATGTTTGTTCCCCCAACAACGTCTATTCCATTAATAGCTTCATTTAAACGAGTACTATTTTTTGTAAAGTCGACCTTCGTATTTGCATACTCACTGAATTCTACAAGAGCAATACGATTCTCACGCCCATCTACTAGTAAAGCTGTCACAAAAGCTTGTGCAGCTTCTTTTGCTTTGGCTAGCCTCTTATTATTCAACCCTATTTCCATACTTCTCGAGTTATCAAAAACAAGTACAATATCTGACGTCGTTTTTAAATTCTTTCCTTTCACCGCTAATTCGATTTCCCATTCCCCATAATTTGAAGTCGGCTTTGCTTTCTTATCTATTGATAAACTACCTGGCGCTGGCCACTGTGGGGTAGACAGTAATATACTTTTCGAAGGGGCAAATAGGGCAGGTACAAGTTGCTCTTCTTGTTGCTTGTCAACCTCCTCGTTTATAATATTTTCCTCAACAGATGGTAGTGTTTCATCCTTTCCATTACCTGTTTCATCTTTTGTCGCTTCATTTTTACTTTCTTGTTCCTTAGGTACTGGCTCCTCGTTTAAAGCTTCCTCTTCTTTAACTCCCTCTAAATTTTCTTCAATAGACGGGATTTCTACCTCTTCTTCTACTATCAGTTCATTTAATTCTGGTTCATTATGTTTTTGCTGTTCAGTTAACTCTTCTTTAACAAGATTTTGAATTTCAGCATAGCTAGAAGAAGGCAAAAATAAAAATTGCACCAACAATAGTACAATTAGTAACATCGACATTCTTTTCATTTCAGGTACCTCTCCTTCCTAATTTTATTTTTAAGCGGATTTTTTGACAGATAATCTGTTTAGAACGGTTATTTCCTATAATATTATTTGTTAAAAATAAACATAAAAGTTTTTTTGTGGTTTTTATGTGGATACAAAGTAACTTATTCCTTTTTATCGTACAGTATTTGTTCAGTATTTCCAAGTGTTTTTTGGAAATAAGTGTAATTTTATTGTAAATAATTGTAATCGGTTTGTTTTTGGTATAATTCCACTTATTATTTTTTATTTGAAGTTAAGATTAACAAAATAAATGAGTTTTAATTTCAAGTAAATAAAAAAATCACACTTAGCACTAAATCCTTTGTGCAAGTGTGATTTTATCTTAGTATTTTTTATTGTACATACTTTTATAATACAAGTAGAGTAACCCTCTTCTTTATTCAAAATTTATGAAGTTTATATACTTAATTAAAAAAGTAGTACAAAACTCAAAAAACTCTCCCACCGAAATTAACCCTTCATTCAAATCTTATGAACCCTTTTCTGATACAGTTACAATCCCTCGGATCATTTCTTCCCTTAATTTAATATCTACTTTGTTGTATAAAAAGTTATACTTGCTTGTTTTTAATTCAAAGACTGCACTACCGTCTTCGTGAAAAACAAATCCATCTTTACCTCTTTTATAAGCTTTCATTCCGGCATCTATTGCTCTTTTTTCAAATGCCTTTTGATCTTGATTCATTAAATAATCAAAGAGTACTTGAGTAGATTGTTCATCTAACGGTTCCATTTGAAGCTCCTGATAAAAATTGTTCATATTTTGTTCATCAATTGCTTTGATAATGTGTTGTATGCTTTTCTTAGGGGATGTAACACTATCCATGTAAACATGAATAAATAACGGAGAAATAATAATGAGTAGAGATAGCAGTAAACTCGTTAACCAAACGGTCTTTCGCTTCCATTTCGTTTGTGGTGCGCCACAATATGGACATACTTTTGTTCCTTTTTCAATTGCCGCTTTACACGTTTCACAAATATTCATGAGTAGCCCCC
>JASLCF010000096.1 GCA_030146155.1 Savagea sp. | reverse complement strand
TTGTCATTGGGAACGAAGGGAAAAACTTCTGTGTAGGTGCTAACTTAGGCTTAATCTTAATGGAAGCACAAGATGATAATATTTTCGAACTTGATTACACGGTTCGTTTATTCCAAGAAACGATGATGAAAATTAAATACGCTAAGCGACCTGTAGTCGTTGCGCCACACGGCATGACGTTAGGTGGCGGAGCAGAAATCTGTTTACCAGCAGCACATGTTCAAGCTTCTATGGAAACTTATATGGGACTCGTTGAAGTAGGTGTAGGTTTACTTCCAGGTGGAGGCGGTAACTATGGTTTACTTTACAACCATATGAAAGGGTTACCAAATGGCGTGCAGTTGGATGAACAATTCATCGTCAATAAAGTATTTGAATCGATTGCGACAGCTAAAGTATCCACATCGGCTGAAGAAGCAAGAGAATTAAACTTCTTAACTGTATCAGATGGAATTAGTGTGAATCATGATCACCGTTTCTATGATGCGAAAATGGCAGCGATTGGTCTTTATGAAAGTGGCTACCAACCACCGAAAAAAGAAAAAATTAAAGTGACAGGGGCGTCAGGTTATGCAGCACTCGTGCTAGGAGCTGAAGCAATGAAACTTTCAGGTTTCATCAGTGAACACGATATGCTCATCGCTAAAAAAATCGCAACTGTTTTATCAGGCGGAGACTTACCTTTTGGAACTGAAGTTGAGCCAGAATACTTATTAAATTTAGAACGAAAAGCGTTCTTAGAATTATTACAACAACCCAAAACATTACAACGTATGCAACATATGTTAGTGAAAGGCAAGCCATTACGTAACTAAGAGGAGGAAAAAGGTTATGCGTGAAGCAGTGATTGTAGCAGGATCTAGAACGCCGATTGGTAAGGCAGGGCGAGGCTCGCTAGCAAGTGTGCGTTCAGATGATTTAGGAGCATTAACAATTCAAGAAACATTAAAACGAGCAGGTGGCTATGATGGACCGATTGATGATTTAATTATCGGCTGTGCGATGCCAGAAGCAGAACAAGGCTTGAATATGGCGAGACAAATTGGTGCATTAGCAGGTTTACCAGATACAGTACCTGCAATTACAGTGAACCGTTTCTGTTCATCAGGTTTGCAGTCCATCGCTTATGGAGCAGAGAGAATTATGTTAGGTCATGCAAAAGCAATTTTAGCAGGCGGCGCAGAATCGATGAGTATGATTCCGATGACAGGTAACACTATTCGTCCAAACCGTACGTTAGTAGAACATGCTCCTGAGTATTATATGGGCATGGGACATACAGCAGAGCAAGTCGCAGTGAAATATGGCATTAGTCGTGAAGACCAAGATGCATTTGCTGTTGAATCTCATAAGCGTGCGTATGCAGCGATTCAAGCAGGTAAATTTGATAACGAAATTGTTCCTGTTGAAGTAAAGCAAAGATTTGTCAATGCGAAAAATGAATTTGAAGAAAAAACAACGCTCTTTAAAATGGATGAAGGTGTTCGTCCAGGAACATCGCTTGAAATTTTAGCGAAATTACGTCCAGCTTTCTCAGTGACTGGATCAGTTACTGCAGGAAACGCTTCTCAAACATCTGACGGAGCGGGATCTTTATTAGTGATGGACCGTGAGTATGCTGAAGCACAAGGTTTAAAACCAATTGCTAAATTCCGTAGTTTTGCAGTAGGTGGCGTTCCACCAGAAATTATGGGTATTGGGCCAGTCGTTGCGGTTCCAAAAGCGTTGGAATTAGCTGGTTTAACAAAAGATGATATTGATTTATGGGAGTTAAACGAGGCATTTGCTTCTCAATCTTTACAAGTGATCCGTGAATTAGGACTGGATATGGATAAAGTTAACGTGAATGGTGGAGCGATTGCATTAGGTCATCCACTAGGCGCAACAGGCTCTATTTTGACGATTAAAGTATTAGAAGAATTAAAACGCAGAGGCGGGCAATTCGGTGTCGTTACAATGTGTATCGGTGGCGGTATGGGTGCAGCTGGCGTATTTGAAATGTTATAAGAGGAGGAAATGACAATGACTGAATTAGTAAAAGGTGGACAATTTTTAGTAGAAGAAACAGATTACAATACGGTGTTTACACCAGAGGATTTTACAGATGAGCATAAAATGGTTGCAGCGACAACAGAACAATATGCGATGAACGATGTAATGCCACTTGTAGAAAATCTTGAAAATCATGAGTTTGAGCATTCAGTGAAATTATTACGTAAAGCTGCGGACTTAGGTTTATTAGGGGCAGATGTCCCTGAAGAATATGGCGGGTTTGCCATGGATAAAATTTCATCTGCATTAATTGCTGAGAAAATGGCAGTTGTAGGTGGCTTCTCGATTACACATGGTGCTCACGTAGGAATTGGTACGTTACCTATCGTCCTATTCGGTAATCATGAACAAAAAACAAAGTATTTACCTCATTCTGTATCCGGTGAAAAAATCTCTGCTTACGCGTTAACAGAGCCAAGTTCAGGTTCGGATGCATTAGGCGCAAAAACGACAGCTAAGTTAAACGAAGCAGGTACACATTATATTTTAAATGGTGAAAAACAGTGGATTACTAACGCTGGTTTTGCTGATGTATTTGTAGTGTATGCAAAAATTGACGGTGATCAATTTACTGCATTCATCGTTGAGAAAGATTTCCCAGGTGTTTCAGTTGGTCCTGAAGAGAAGAAAATGGGAATCAAATCATCTTCAACACGTACATTAATTTTAGAAGATGCAGAAGTACCAGTAGAAAACCTATTAGGTGAAATCGGCCGTGGACATATTATCGCATTTAACATCTTAAATATCGGTCGTTATAAATTGGGTGTAGGTACATTAGGAAGCTCAAAACGTGGTTTACAACTCGCAATTGAGTATGCGAATCAACGTAAACAATTCAATACACCAATTGCTCAATTTAACTTAACGAAAGAAAAATTTGGAACATTAGCTTCTGAATTATATGCAGCTGAAAGTTTGATTTACCGTACAGTCGGTTACTTTGATCAACGTCAAGGTGCAATGTCTGACGAAGAACAAAAAGACGGAAAATTAATTGCGGCATCGATTGCTGAATATGCAATTGAATGTTCAATTAACAAAGTCGTTGGTTCAGAAGTGTTGGATAAAATTGTAGACGAAGCTGTTCAAATCCATGGTGGATATGGGTTCATGGCTGAATATGAAGTAGAGCGTATGTACCGTGATTCAAGAATTAACCGTATTTTTGAAGGAACGAATGAAATTAACCGTATGATCGTTCCAGGTACATTCTTGAAAAAAGCCATGAAAGGCGAATTACCATTACTGCAAAAAGCAGAAGCGTTGCAAAAAGATTTATTAATGATGATGCCAGAAATGCCAGATGAGTCTCCACTTTCACAAGAGAAAATCATTGCTGAAAATGTGAAGACAGTCGGTATTTTAGCAGCAGGTATGGCAGCACAGCGTTATGGTACGAAACTAGAGGCAGAGCAAGAAGTGTTAGTGAATATCGCAAACATTGCAAATGACGTATTTGGTATTGATTCAGCAGTTGCACGTACATTGAAATCAATTGATCGTGTAGGGTTAGAAAAATCGAACCAAAAAGTGCTTTATACTGAAATTTACGTCCAAGAAGCTTTAGCGCGTATTGAGGCTAATGCAAAAGAAATTTTAATTGCGACAACAGATGGTGACAATCGTCGTATGATGTTGTCTGCATTACGTAAGTTAACTCGTATTGAGCCACATAACTTGATTGCTAAAAAACGTGAAGCGGCAGATGCATTGATTGCTGCAGAAAAATATATCGTTTAATTTCTTTTTAGAGCTTTGAAAACTATTTTGGTTTTCAAAGCTTTTTTATTTGGTTCTTTGTCAACTAATGTTGGTGAGCATTTTAGTTTTCGAATGTAATCTAACTGTAGAACTCGTCTGGAAGTCGTATACCTGCTTTCCAGACGAGTTCTTTTTATAGGGAGTATGTCTCACTTTCTGTTCAAGATGGACGCGTTCCTGAGGGTGTTCGGTGAGCCGCTGTTTTCACTTCGCTCTGTCCAGGGTTTCTCATTGATAAAATCACATTCCTTCCCTATAAAATTTCCCATATAAAAAATCATGTTTAAAAATAGCGTTAGTGAAATTCCATCACGTTCTCCCAAGTTCAGTTGAAGGTGATTTTCTTTCGCTAACGTCATCATTTATAGAACCTTAATAATTCTCACCACCTCAATTCCCATTGAGTTGGTGTTTTTTTTGACTAGGAATGTAAAGTGAACTATACTATTTGTAAAGTACACTATACATGAAGGGAGAAAGAAAGATGAACCGAACTCCTATTTTTATTTTACGAAGTATTGAATGGTTAACGTTGATGTTATTTTTAATTTATTCATTCAACATTCCCTATGAAAATCGAAGTCTTGTACTTGTCATCGTTTATGTAGTCACTGTCACAATTGCTTTTTTAGAACATCGATTAACTAAGCACTTGAAAGAAAAATATGGTCAAGCCATCCGATTTCCCGAATTGTTTTATGAAGACGAGAGAGAACGACAAATTGTTTATTCTTCGTTGCAACAAACTCTGAAATTAACAGTGGGCACCATTTTATTCATGATGGCTATCCTTGTGATTTTCCCACCATTTTCA
>JASLCF010000082.1 GCA_030146155.1 Savagea sp. | reverse complement strand
GCGGTCAGTTTTGCCTCCTCGTCAGGTGTTATAGGCTTTGATGAAGTATGATTATCCCGTGGGGTCAAAACAGCCCGCTGATCCTCCGAGAGTCAAAGTCTGTAACAAGAAGCAAAGTGAAGTTTTTTAATGTTGTGAAGATGAAGAGGTAACCGTTCAGTTGATGGCGTATCAAAATTTGTTATTATCATGAGTACAAACAAAGGTGAAGTGTGCAAGATTTGATTTCTTTCCGTATAATAGAACTACTAAACAGAAGGAAGTGCAGCAATGAAACAATATATGATTCAAGAATTAACAAAAACCATTGGAGAAAAAACACTCTTCGAATCTCTCCAATTTACGATACAAACTAATGATAAAGTCGGGTTAATCGGGCAAAATGGAACGGGGAAAACGACATTACTTTCTATTTTAGCAGGGCGTACGTTAGCTGATTCATTTGAATACGACCGTCCCAATGACTATACGATAGCGTATCTTGAACAATCCGAAGCACTTGATTTAGAGCAGACAGTGATTGAAACGGTTTTTGCTCATGATGCTCCTTTACTGCAATTGAATTTAGCTTACGAAAAAGCGGCCGAACAATTAGCAAAAGAAAGTCATAATACAGCTCTTCTTGAACAGTTTCAACGACTCCAACAACAGATGGACGAACAGGATGGGTGGTCAGTCAACACTGAGGCTCGTACCATTTTAACGAAGTTGGGGATTCCTTTTTTTGAACGTCCCATGAAAGAGTTATCAGGGGGGCAGCAAAAAAGAGTGGCGCTTGCCAAAACACTTTTACAACCTGCTGATTTATATTTATTAGATGAACCGACCAACCATTTGGATGTCGATTCGATTGAATGGTTGCAACATTATTTAAAAGAATTACAAGCTGCGGTTTTATTCATCACCCATGACCGCTACTTTTTAGACGAAGTAACTAATGAAATTTATGAGTTAGCCAAAGGAAAGTTATATCGTCATAAAGGGAATTATTCAGACTATATTGAAGCGAAAGCATTACGTGAAGAAATGGATGCAGCAACTGAAGCCAAACAAAGAAATCGTTACCGTAATGAATTGAAGTGGGTAAGAAGAGGAGCTAGAGCACGTTCAACCAAACAAAAAGCAAGACTTGGCCGTTTTGAGACACTTGCGGAAGATGTGCTGACGAAAGAACGTGCGATGGCATTAGAATTATCCGTTCAGTCGTCTCGATTAGGTCGCAAAGTGATTGAATTAGAGCATGTCTCTAAAGCATTCGATGACCGTATAATCGTTAAAGATTTTTCAGCCATTCTCCAAAAAACAGATCGCATTGCAATTATCGGAGACAATGGAACGGGTAAAACAACTTTGTTGAAAATGTTAGCAGGAGAAATTCAGCCAGATGAAGGGTCAATCGACATTGGCCAAACAGTTAAAATTGCTCATTTTCATCAGCACACGCCTGCAATGGATAGTGATGAACGAATGATCAACTATATTCGTGAAGTTTCGAATTCTATTCAAGGAGCGAATGGTGAACGATTCTCAGCTACTCAAATGCTTGAACAATTTCTATTTCCTTCGCATGCGCATGGCACTCCGATACGTAATTTATCAGGGGGAGAGAAAAAGAGATTATTCTTACTGCGCTTGTTAATGGAAGAACCAAATGTTTTACTACTGGATGAGCCGACGAATGATTTAGATATTGAAACATTAACAGTGCTTGAACAATTCATTGATACATTTCCAGGCGTTGTCATTACAGTGAGTCATGATCGTTATTTCTTAGACCGCACTTGTACCAAAGTATGGGCGTTAGATGGAAGTGGCGATGTAACGATTGAACTAGGCATGTATTCAGATTTTTTAGCTCAACAAGTTGTACAGGTAACTACAAAAGAACCGAAAGTCGAAAAAAATGAACGTATACGTCAAGAAACCAAAAAAGTGCGTATGTCTTACCATGAAAAGAAAGAGTGGGAAACCATCGAAGAGACCATTCAACAAACTGAGCAAGCTGTTGAAGAAACAGAGGCGGCACTGCTTCAAGTAGGAAGTGATTTTGAAGAAGCAGCTCGATTGGATGAGCAATTAAATGAACTTCAAGCGAAACTTGAGTTATTATATGAGAGATGGGAAATCTTAAGTGAAATCGCAGAACAAATGTAAAAGGAGAGATTCACATGAAGCTACTCACAATTGAACCAACACCAAGTCCGAATTCTATGAAAGTCATCATTGATCAACGTCTAGCAGATGGCGAACGTTATAATTATAAAAAAGAAGACCAAGCAACTGCAATCGCACCATTGAATGAAATTTTAGCCATTCATGGTGTTCGTGGCATTTATTATATTGAGGATTTTTTAGCAATTGAACGACAAGCCAATGTACCATGGGAAACAATTTTACAACAAGTCCGACAAGTGCTTGAAGGAGAACAAGTGGAACAAAATACGGAACTAATTGTAGAAGAAGATCCATTTGGAGAAGTGTATGTTCATGTGCAAACGTATAAAGAAATCCCTGTACAAGTGAAGGTGTTTGACCCACAAGAAGAGCAACGTTTTGCTCTGCCTGAACGCTTCATTACAGCGATGCAACAAGTCCAAACTGCAGAAGTTGAAAACTATATCTTGCTTAGAAAATGGGCGGATTATGGCATTCGTTATGGCGAAAAAGATGAAATTGGCCAGACGATTATTGCAGAAATTGAAGCGGCTTACCCTGATGAACGATTACAAGCCATTATTGCAGCAAATGAAGAGGGCAAAGAATTAGCTAAGTCTTCAGGTGAGCGTGTCACCGTTGAACAAATGCAACATCCTGATTGGGAAGTACGTTTCCAAGCGTTGGATCAGATGCCAGAACCAACTGTTGATGATCTACCTGTACTAGCTATCGCACTGCGAGATGATAAAATGTCGATTCGCCGATTAGCTACAGTTTATTTAGGAATGATTGAAGATGAAGCGGTTGTACCTTATGTAGAAGAAGCATTACATGACAAGAGTTGGGCAGTCCGCCGAACAGCTGGTGATTGCATGAGTGATTTAGGTTTTGCTTCATTTGAAGATGCAGCCATCCGTGCACTTGGGGATAAAAATAAATTAGTGCGTTGGCGTGCGGCAATGTTTTTATATGAAACAGGAACAGAACAAGCATTACCAGCGTTACGTGCAGTCGAAGAAGACCCAGAATTTGAAGTGAAATTACAAATTAAAATGGCCATTAACCGTATTGAAGGCGGCGAAGAGGCTCAAGGTTCAATTTGGAAACAAATGAGTGAACTGGAATAAGAGAGACGTGTCAGTATGCTGCTGGCACGTTTTTTTATTGTTAAAGATTCAATTTAATATTGTAATATTCAGAAGATTCCTTTACGATAAAAAATAAGAGAAAGGGGAGAAACAAATGGAAACCACGTTAATTCAAGCAGACGACACGATGACACTCTGGGGGATTATTGTCATTTGGGCTGCTGCGAGTATTTATTTAGAACAAAAGTATGAATGGGCAGGAAAACTCTCTGGTGCGGTACTTGCCTTGATTGGAGCGATTGCGTTATCCAATTTCAAAATTATCCCAGTAGAGTCTCCCGTGTATGATGCGGTATGGGGGTTTGTGATTCCACTTGCGATTCCATTGTTATTATTCCATGTGAATTTCAAGAAAATATGGAAGGAAAGTGGTCGTCTCTTACTCATTTTTTTACTGAGTTCAATCGGAACAGTTGCAGGAACCATCTTGGCATTTTTTGCATTACGAAATCATATCCCAATGATTGATCAAGTAGGAGCGATGATTAGTGCAACGTACACAGGGGGCGGCGTTAACTTTGCTGCGATGGCTGCGAAATTTGAAGTACCCGGTGAAGTCGTAGCTTCGACAGTGGTAGCAGATAATTTAATGATGGCTATTTATATCATTGTGTTAATGATGATTCCCGCATTGAATTTTTTCAGAAAATCGTACCCTACCCCACATATCGATGCGATTGAAAAAGACCCTGAATTATCAAAAGGGAAAACATTAGCGGAGTCATATTGGAAACGTCAAGAAATTTCATTGAAAGATATCGCAATGTCCATGGCTACAGCATTTGTACTTGTCATTGCAGGATTTAAATTATCTGCATGGTTGGGAAGTGTGATTCCAAGTGGAGAAGATGTTTCTTTCTTGATGAATTTAATGAATGGCTTATTCGGAGATAAATATTTAATTTTAACGACACTGACATTTGCAGCTTTGGCCTTTTTCCCACGTTATTTTGAACGGTTAAATGGTAGCCAAGAGCTTGGCACATTTTTCATTTATTTATTCTTCGTCGTTATCGGTATTCCAGCATCGATTCCATTGATTATACAAAATGCACCATTATTATTAGTATTTGTTTTCATTGTGGTTGTGGTGAATATGCTCACGACGTTATCGTTTGGTAAACTCTTTAAGTTTAGTTTAGAAGAGACATTATTAGTGAGTAACGCAAATATTGGTGGGCCAACGACTGCAGCAGCAATGGCTATTGCAAAGGGTTGGAAAAACTTAATTGGCCCGATTTTAGTGGTCGGTACCATTGGCTACGTTATCGGAAACTATATTGGTACAACACTCGGACTTTGGTTTGGAACGATGTTGTAAGCATGAGGGATAAAAAGTCACTTGCTTCATCAAGTGACTTTTTTGATGGGATGAAAGGTACGGCAAGATTGCAAAAGAAAGAAGGAATATGAATGATTCCAATCGTATATGATCAAATCAATGGGTGGGGGAAACATGATGAATTTTTCCTAGCCCTTTTACAACCTTTAAAAATTGAACATTTAGCAGATTTAGGCTGCGGAACAGGCAGATTAACTACTTATTTTTCACAAGCGGGTTATTCAGTGACAGCAATTGATCCGAATGAAGAGGCGATAGCGGTTGCACAAGCGAAAGTCGAGGGAAATCAGGTAGAATGGCGGGTAGGTGACAGTAATGATTTACAAACCGCTGCTTATGATGCAGTAGTGATGACTGCGAATGTTGCACAAGTTTTCTTAACCGAGGAAAGTTGGCGACAAGTGATTGCGGATGTCTATCGTGCATTGCAACCTGGCGGGCATTTTATCTTTGATACGCGAAATCCATTAGCTGAAGTGTGGAAAGAATGGGAAAAAGACCTGACTCCTGATGAAGCTACAGATCCAATCACAGGGGAACCACTAGAAATATGGACAACGTATGATGGATTTATAGAAGAAATTTACACTTTTTTTGAGACTGTAAAAAAGAAGGATTCAGAAGAAGTGCTCATTCATGAGACTCTGCAATTGAAATTTAGAACACAACAAGAACTTGAAGAGTCCTTGCGACAAGGTGGTTTTTCACACATTCAAATGTATGGAGATTGGACATTTGATCGTGCGACAGAAGAAGCCAAATCGTTTATTGTACATGCGATTAAAGAGAAGTGAGTTTGATAGAAGATTTATTCATTGAATACCCCTTCCTATCCCTTATCCAGAATTTTTGATACACTAGTAACAAATGAATGAAAGTAGGTTGAAAAGATGGATATGAATGCATACGAAAGACATATGAAAGAAATGACACAACCGATGCGTGACGAAATGGAAGCATACGGTTTTACACAATTAGAGACTGCAGAAGAGGTACATGAAACAATGGATGGTCTACAAGGAACGGCATTAATCATGATCAATTCTGTTTGTGGTTGTGCAGCTGGTTTAGCACGTCCGGCGGTAAGAGAATCTTTAGCGAAGGTAGAAGTGAAGCCTAACCATTTACTCACTGTATTTGCTGGGCAAGACCGTGAAGCAACAGAAGCGATGCGCAGTTATTTTGAAGAAGTGCCTCCAAGTTCACCATCTATTGCGGTGTGGAAAGACGGCGCGCTCGCCTACTTTATTCCGAGAGAACAAATTGAGGACTTTGAAATGGAACAAATTGAAGACCATTTAACTAGCGTACTCAATCAAATGAACGCATAATGTTTGTGACAACGAGTGGAAGAGCAGCTGATGTGACGATACAGCGGGCTCTTCTTTTTGCACACTACCATCAATTAAAGTTCGTGCCGCGAGAGAAGAAAGCGATGAAACAGTTATTGACAAATTATCAAACAGGGGGCTTTGTCTTCACCGATGAACAACTCGAATGGCATGCTCTAGACGGAAAGATTTTCTTTTTCCATCCGAATATGGCTCAAGTTCGTTATAAACGCTGGTTGCAAGGTGAAACAGATGCTTTTCTTCAAGCAACTGCTTTGCAACAAGGAGAACATCTATTAGATTGTACGGCAGGGTTTTTATCAGATGCCTTGTTAGCTAGTGTGGCTGTTGGAGAAGCGGGTAAGGTAGTTGCACTTGAGAAACAATTCGAAATAGCGACGATTATTGAAAATGGGATTCAAACCTATCAGGGGGCTCCAGAAGGTTTAGAGCAAGCGATGCGACGCATTCAAATTGTCCATGTTGATGCTGTTGATTATTTGAACACTTGTCCTGATGGCTCTTTTGATGTGGTTTACCTAGATCCGATGTTTGATGCACAAATTGTAGAAGCCACGAACTTTGAAGCGATGCATGGCGTGGCTGCACAGGATGCATTGACGGCACAATGGGTGAAAGAAGCTATTCGTGTGGCCAAAAGAGCCGTCGTATTGAAAGCTCATTTTCGTTCGCCTTGGTTTGAACAGTATGGGTTTGTTCGAACAATTCGAAAATCAAGTAAGTTTCATTATGGCATTTATCAAAAATGAGGACGAGTTGCAGGGTGCAACCCGTCCTCATTTTTTTATTGGTCTTCAATGGGACCATCCAGTGGTGGTAATAAATGTCGATTGGTATCGTTATAATGCCACCATTCGGTTTCAATTTTATAAAAGCCAGATGACTCCATTATTTCCGTTAAAAAATCGAGATTGGCTTGTACATGTGGTTCTAGGCCAACATATGCACGTCCTGCACGCTCGGTAAAGCTATCAAAATCTGTTGGCATTGCTATTTCTACACCCGCTTCATCGACTAAAGTCAGGTCAACAGAAGCTCCTTTGGTGTGATTTGCAGTCTCTCCAGGCCGAGCTACAAAATTAGGATCAGGATACATTTCAAAAAGCTTCCACTGTGCAGAAAGGGGTCGGTAGCCGTCCCACACTTTGATGCGTAACCCTCGTTCAGCTGCTTTTGCATTGGCAATTTTTAATTTCTCATAAGTTCCCTCATTCAATAAAGCGCGGGCATTCGCGGGATATAAAGGTTGATTCATAAAATTATTTGTTCCTGTATAGCGTAAATCTATCACAAAACCGTCTTCTTCTAAAATAGGGACTAAATGAGCTTCTTCAATGGTATGTGCAACAGATTGCACAGCAGTTTCCTGCACCCAACCGTGGTGATCATTTACTTGAATCTTGACCCAGCCTTCTTGACGGTCTGTAATTGTTAAGTGAATGCCTTTTGGGATTTCCGTAACGATTTCTCCTGTATCTTCAGCTGTTTGAAAGAGTGGAGTGACGTCCATTGTTTCCACCCATTCGATTGATTCCATCATGAATTCCTCCTCTTCTTGCTTCGGTTGTCCTTCTTCACGAGGTTCTTCTGTAGACTGGGCTTCTGGCACTTCCAAAGGAGAAGAACAGCCTACCAAAACACCGGTAAGTAGGAAGCAAAGCATCCTTTTTTTCACTTCATCACCTCATTCTCACTACGTTTCGAGTTTAACATGTTTAAAAGCTGAATGGAAAATAAATTTTCAGAATTGTCTCTTTTTTAACTTTTTTTATTACTTATAGAGTGAAGGAGGAGATGTCATGTTGAGAAAACCAGCAAGTGGACGTGTAACAAGTTATTTTGGTAAACGAAAAGACCCTTTTACGAAGGAGGTGAAAATGCATTGGGGTATAGATTTTGCAAAAGGAAATACGCTGCAAATTGTTGCGGCTGCAGCAGGAGTCGTGATTGATGCCAAAAATTACCCAGGCTACGGCAATACCATTGTCATCCGACATAGCGACCATTTATATACGCTTTACGCGCATTTAGAGAAAATGAGTGTACGGGTCGGCCAAAAAGTACCTATATTAGGTAATCTCGGAGATATGGGGAAAACAGGTCGCAGCACAGGCGTTCATTTACATTTTGAAGTGTATACAGCTGACCCTAAGAAAGGCTATCGTTATTGTGTGGATCCCGCAGGTTATCTGGATTCGGATGAAGTCGTATTAAGGAAAGGGGTAGCTGGTCCGAGAGTAGGAAAGTTACAACTCCACTTAAATGGGTACGGCGCAAAGCTTCGTGTGGATGATCAATTTGGTCCATTAACAGAAAATGCCGTCAAACGTTTTCAACAACAAGTCGGCTTACAAGTGGACGGAATTGTCGGTCCATTAACGTGGAAACAACTCTTATAAGTTGCGAAGAATAATGAAAGACCCTCAAAGGATGATTGGACAT